>NZ_JAOWEE010000011.1:0-291 GCF_030334295.1 Citrobacter sp. Cf088 | reverse complement strand
AGTGGTGGTGGTCAATAACCAGGCGTTTATTACCACCTCGAAAAATCATTTGTATATGAGTTCATACCCTTTTGACGACCCGCGTTTAAAGCCGGGTGGTCCGGGTATAGATTATCAATACTTCGATGATACCGACTATCTCTCTATATATACAGACGGAAAGAAAAAATCTAAAGGAAAATATTATTATGGTCATACCCGTCCTGAATCTCCAGGTGCTGCCTGGGGAACAGTGGTGTTTATGAAAGCATCCCTGGCCCATTTAACGGAGGGATATAAGGCCAACTATCA
>NZ_JAOWEE010000010.1:0-646 GCF_030334295.1 Citrobacter sp. Cf088 | reverse complement strand
CGGAGGGATATAAGGCCAACTATCAAAACCTGCCGGACAAAGAACCAGAAGTGGTGGGCTATAAGGGCTGGACCCGGATGCACTGCGATATGGATGCGGGGAAATAATCGGCAATGGGATATGCCCAAACCGCTTAACGTTTAAGGATAAATTATGAATAAGGGAAGTGCGTTAAAAATAATGATCGGAACTATTTCGCTATGTGCTATCGCTGCCTGTACAAAAAGAACACCCTCACAGATTATTTATCGCTATGATGATAACCGATATCTGGAATTAAAAGGCTATAATTGTGAGGGAGCGCTTTGGTATCATGATATCAGGCGGAATATACATAAAGAATTAGTAAATGGCGTTTATTCAACGTATCAGATCTTTTCCGGTGTATATATTCACCCATCAGATAAGTATATTCTGATACCACGATGGGAGCCAGATGCTTACAAGATATCTAAAGATTACGGACAAACGTGGCAGGTAGCAGACTATATGGCCTCTTCCCGGGCGCTGGAGAGAAACTCCGATGGGGTTATGCGTGACTATCCTGAAGGAAAAGAAATCAAAAGAGTGGTGGTGGTCAATAACCAGGCGTTTATTACCACCTCGAAAAATCATTTGTATATGAGTTCATACCCTTTTGACGACC
>NZ_JAOWEE010000009.1:0-258 GCF_030334295.1 Citrobacter sp. Cf088 | reverse complement strand
GCCATGCTGTGCAACATACGAAAAAAAAGCCCGTACTTGCGTACGAGCTCTTCTTTAAATATGGCGGTGAGGCGGGGATTGACTCGCTTCGCTCGCCCTGCGGGCAGCCTGTTCGCTATGCTCTCAGTCTGTCCAACTGGCTGCGCCAGTAGTCGAACCCCGGTCCGGGCTTCTCATACCCGCCATGCTGTGCAACATACGAAAAAAAAGCCCGTACTTGCGTACGAGCTCTTCTTTAAATATGGCGGTGAGGCGGGG
>NZ_JAOWEE010000008.1:0-207 GCF_030334295.1 Citrobacter sp. Cf088 | reverse complement strand
CAGCTCACTACGATTCAGGGTGTTATCGCCGTCTACATCATTAATTGTCAGAGAGTTGTGCGCCTGGGTGTCCAGCGTGATGGTACGGTGCGCGATCGCGGTTACTTCGTTACCTGCCGCATCGTGACTGACCAGCGTCACCACCACATCGTTTTTACCTTCCAGCAGCGTTCCTTTCGGTAATGCCACTTCGTAACGCATCTGGCC
>NZ_JAOWEE010000007.1:0-3422 GCF_030334295.1 Citrobacter sp. Cf088 | reverse complement strand
TTGGTTTAGTAGAAACGGTAAATCGCGCAGCTGGGGCGCTTCAAAAAGACCAGAATCTGAATGACGTCCCGGATAAGGCGAAAGCCCGTAAAGCCCTGCAACTTGGTTCTGCAGCAACACTCGATGCTACAACTGCGGTAAATGATTGTACTCTTGGTCGTGTACTGAAAGTTGGCGATTTTGGCCTGGGCGCTCAGACTTTCGGTGTTATACCGGATAGCCACCCGGTTAGCGAAAGAGCTGCATACGGTGTGAATTTTTCCCGTGTGTTTAAATCCACCGACGCCCCCAGGATGGATACTTATTTTAATTTGCTCATGATGCCGGAAACACTAAATGGGACGTTTGCAGCACTGGCCATGAGTGAGGGACCGACACCGTGTTACAGGGCGTATGGCGTTGGTTCTAACAAATCAATACAGTGGGCAAAGATTTACGACGAACTAAACAAACCTACTGCGACAGATGTTGGAGCGTTTCCAATAACAGGAGGTAAGTTACGCGGACAGCTACGCTTTTTATTCCAGGATGCAAGGCCCAACTCTAACTGCATGATAGCCAACGATGACGCCAGTGGCATTCTGTCCTGCGCGTACGGTTATTATCAGGACAGATTTGATATTCATTTTTATGATGAAAAAGGTGCGTGGGAGTCAAATCCATTAAACATAGGGCGCAATGGAAATACGACAGTTAATGGTAATTTGTCAGGCCGCGCTGTTTATGAAGGTAACACTCGCGTTTATTCGCCAAATAACCCACCGCCAGCGCCTAATTTATCAGGGTATGCCACACAACAATGGGTATTGCAGAATACTGTCCAGGATATCGATCACACCGCGCCTACTGAATATCAATTCTGGGACGGGCGTGATTATATGCGAGCGACAGATGGCGCTGCTATGTACAACTTTAAAATGGTGGGAGGTTCCAGCAACGTTGGATGGATTCAGATTCGATATACTCGAAAAAGAGTAAATGGCACCTGGTATGTAATTAATTAAAGGTAAATAAAAATGCAACACTTCGGTAAATTCTCTCCATATACACCAGACACTACTGACAGGCCAAAAATTATAGATGGTCAGAACGTTATGTTTTTACGTGATCAAAATGGAAATGACTGGTATGACGTTATTGAATTATTTGATGAATCTGAAACGCTGAAAATTGGCTATGACGATGATGGTCGCGTGAGGACATTCACAACTAATATACATGCGCTTTTCCCGGTCAATCTCAGTGTCGTCGAACTTTCAGCCACAGAAGCTAACCTGCGCGTCACGCTGGGGGATGACTGGTTTTATAAAGACGACAAATTGCAGCAAATCCGCAATTACCTGGCTGACGCAGAAGCGGAACGCGACCGCCGCATGGCTAAAGCTACAGCGCGTATTGACTGGCTTGAAGCTGCGCAAAAAGATGGTGATATATCAGCCGACGAAGAAACGGAACTGGCGGCGTTACGGGCTTATCGTACCGCGCTACGCCGCCTTGACTTAACTACAGCACCAGATGTTAAGTGGCCTGAATATTCGGTGGCGTAGGCCATTCAGGTTTTGTTGTATCAACACGCATAACTCTCACCCTATATTTTTTCCATTCTGACAATGCGGCGGTTTCTTCTGCCGTCGCCATTCCTTCATCGACAGCATCTTGTAGAGGTGCAATAGAGGCAGCTGCGGCAGATAATAGCTCCGTTTTCTTCGCTTCAGCCTGCGCGTACAATTCCTTTTGTGAATATTGGCGGGGTTTAATTTCACCGTTGTCAAAAACCCAACCACCTGATATATCCACATTTTTATTTTCAGTGCCGATTTCAACTTCAACAACACTTAAGTTTCGCGGGTAAATGTTTGAAACGTCTCGGCTAATGCTGCGAATAATACCGGCTTCATCGTAAGCAATTTTCAATGTATCTGGTGAGAAATTTGTCTGTGATTGATACCAATCTTGTCCATCCTCAGAAACATAAAATTCAACATTATGTTCTTTGATAAGCAACAGGCTATTTTCATCGTTTGGTGTGTATTTTTTTAGATTTTTAAGGTGCTGCATTTTATCCTTTACCTCTTATTCGATGACATTATACCAGGTGCCGTTAATCAGTTTTTGAATATAACGGACAAGTAGACCACCAACGTTCGAGCTACCACCGACCATCCATATTGCTGTCGCAAATGCGCTGTCATTGCTGGACCAGCTAGCACCATCCCAAAACTTACGCTCCTGCGGCGCACTGACGCGAATATTCTGGACAAAGTTCTGTAATACCCATTCCTGCGTTGCGTAATTACCTCTCGGCTGATATCGACCATCAAAATTTTCGTAGTTTCCCGGAAGAATCCGACCACCGCTTACCCAGTCCCCATCACTGTTCATGAAGGCTTGCCCATCTGTACCATTTACAGAACGGGACTTATTAATCATGTAAATGCCAAACTGATGATTACCCAGCCCACCAAGGATAAAATGTCTGTCCGGGTGTTCCTGCCTGACAATTGCTGATGCGCCGTCTTTGTCCACAGGTGCAACGCTGGAAAAACAAGTCTGCTCGCGCATGTAAATCCAGCTCCCCGTTGAGCCAAATACCTGCACAGCACCGGGAACAATCCTCATCACCTGACGACTATTGGAATAAGCATCAAGAACGCCGTCACCGTTCTGTTTAAATCCGGTATCACCGTCGCCCAAAGCAATTGAGTTACCACCGAGGGCGCTCTCAATCCCAATACCCAACGCACCGTTAATCTGAGCACCACCGCTGGCGAGTAATTTGTGAGACATCGAAATCTCACCCGTTCGGAGGTTAATGCTGATTGGTCGCAGTGGGCCGATATCGCCATTCTCCCCCTGATTTTCCAGCGTGGGGATAAGATGCAGGTACTCTTCCGAACGCCGGAAAATCAGGCCAAACTGTGCATTAAATATCCTCAGCGCATTGGCTCCTGGAATTTTCAACTCACCACTCATGGTGTCACCGGAACGCTTCAAATCCCTGCGCCATCCGGGTAAATATCCATCACCATGATTGATATAGGTAAACTGAGCGCTGAGTGCACCTTCACCTGTCGTGGCTGTAGTGACACGAATAGTCATCGCGCCACGGTCGCCCATTACCTCGACCACAGCCCCAGCCAACTGGATATTTCCACATCCCGTATCGGTGATAGTTCGGTTATCACCGTAAGACCATGAACCCTTGCACATCCAGTACGGATGATTAAATGCCCCCTGCGATTCGAGCCAGACGATAAACTCCGCAGTTGTCCAGTTGCCGCCTCCACCAATGCTAATACCGCCTCTGAAAGCTCTCGCAGCACCGACATTACGCACGAATAAATCTTTGTCGGGAACATCCGCGCCGTTCTGGTCTTTTTGCAACGCCCCGGCAGCGCGATTTATCGTTTCTACTAAACCAA
>NZ_JAOWEE010000006.1:0-419 GCF_030334295.1 Citrobacter sp. Cf088 | reverse complement strand
ATCCTCATGGGTCACCTTGAAACGACCGATGGAATAGCTGCTCAGCGTCACTTCATGCACGGGTTTGGTATCTTTTTCCGGTGAACAGCGCGCCCCCTCACCGTGCGTGCGGGAGCAAAAATCCCCCATCCAGAACGTACCGCCCGGAATAAACACCAGATCGCCGGTAATGCGTTGCAGATATTGCGCTAATTCAGCGTTATCCTGCGCCGCCGGCTCCGGTTTATCGCAACCGCTCAGCAACAGCAACAACGCCAGGCTATATTTTCCAACCGTCATTTCACCGCCTCCGCAGCGTTCACCACACAGCGGACGGTGGTGCCATCGGGGTAAGGCTTGTCCTTGATGGCATAGCCGCGAAAAAAGGTCAGGCCCACATCAAACCCGGGAGAAGGATTGTCACCTCCGCGGCGGACCTT
>NZ_JAOWEE010000005.1:0-308 GCF_030334295.1 Citrobacter sp. Cf088 | reverse complement strand
AATGAAAAACGACAGGTTGTGGCTGTGCGCCATTGCGATAGTCGCAGCAGCTGGCTGCGATCAAAACCCCGCCTCAGTCACCCCCCGGCACAGTGCGGAAGACCAGGCCCGGCTGCAGGAATTTGTGACGCAGATAAAGTCAGAGCAGGTATTTGTGGAAGGCGGTGAATACCTGATGGGGGATTTTGGCGAGGAATATGGTGTGGAAAGGCTGCAGTACGACGGGCGTAAAGACAGCAAGCCTTTGCACCGGGTGGAGTTAAGCAGCTATTCGCTGAGTAAGTTCAAAGCCAGCAACCAGCAGTACC
>NZ_JAOWEE010000004.1:0-266 GCF_030334295.1 Citrobacter sp. Cf088 | reverse complement strand
TATTCCGGGTCATACCAGTCCTTCATCCATTCCCAGCCGTTTCCGGCCATGTCGTAAATCCCCAGCGGATTGGGGGGACGAAAATTACGTGGAAGGGGGGAATCAAGATCGAAAAGGCTTTCGCGTTTACGGGCATAAATTTCCCTGTCCGTGGCGGTGGCTACATTGATGCCTTTCTGACCTTCAATACGTATCGTGCCGTCATCGGTGGGCGCCACCACATATTTACCCCGGCTACGCGCCGCGTATTCCCACTGCGCCTCCGT
>NZ_JAOWEE010000003.1:0-219 GCF_030334295.1 Citrobacter sp. Cf088 | reverse complement strand
ATCCTGCACGACCCACCAATGTAAAAAGGCGCCCTAAAGGCGCCTTTTTGCTATCTGCGATTTGTAAGATTCGAACCTGCGGCAGGTTCGGTGTTGAGCGCAGCGAAACAACGGAGCCGGTTACGGCGACGGCCCGAAGGGCGAGCGAAGCGAGTCATCCTGCACGACCCACCAATGTAAAAAGGCGCCCTAAAGGCGCCTTTTTGCTATCTGCGATTT
>NZ_JAOWEE010000058.1:324188-476332 GCF_030334295.1 Citrobacter sp. Cf088 | reverse complement strand
TTCTTTAAGGTAAGGAGGTGATCCAACCGCAGGTTCCCCTACGGTTACCTTGTTACGACTTCACCCCAGTCATGAATCACAAAGTGGTAAGCGCCCTCCCGAAGGTTAAGCTACCTACTTCTTTTGCAACCCACTCCCATGGTGTGACGGGCGGTGTGTACAAGGCCCGGGAACGTATTCACCGTGGCATTCTGATCCACGATTACTAGCGATTCCGACTTCATGGAGTCGAGTTGCAGACTCCAATCCGGACTACGACATACTTTATGAGGTCCGCTTGCTCTCGCGAGGTCGCTTCTCTTTGTATATGCCATTGTAGCACGTGTGTAGCCCTACTCGTAAGGGCCATGATGACTTGACGTCATCCCCACCTTCCTCCAGTTTATCACTGGCAGTCTCCTTTGAGTTCCCGACCGAATCGCTGGCAACAAAGGATAAGGGTTGCGCTCGTTGCGGGACTTAACCCAACATTTCACAACACGAGCTGACGACAGCCATGCAGCACCTGTCTCAGAGTTCCCGAAGGCACCAAAGCATCTCTGCTAAGTTCTCTGGATGTCAAGAGTAGGTAAGGTTCTTCGCGTTGCATCGAATTAAACCACATGCTCCACCGCTTGTGCGGGCCCCCGTCAATTCATTTGAGTTTTAACCTTGCGGCCGTACTCCCCAGGCGGTCGACTTAACGCGTTAGCTCCGGAAGCCACGCCTCAAGGGCACAACCTCCAAGTCGACATCGTTTACGGCGTGGACTACCAGGGTATCTAATCCTGTTTGCTCCCCACGCTTTCGCACCTGAGCGTCAGTCTTTGTCCAGGGGGCCGCCTTCGCCACCGGTATTCCTCCAGATCTCTACGCATTTCACCGCTACACCTGGAATTCTACCCCCCTCTACAAGACTCTAGCCTGCCAGTTTCGGATGCAGTTCCCAGGTTGAGCCCGGGGATTTCACATCCGACTTGACAGACCGCCTGCGTGCGCTTTACGCCCAGTAATTCCGATTAACGCTTGCACCCTCCGTATTACCGCGGCTGCTGGCACGGAGTTAGCCGGTGCTTCTTCTGCGAGTAACGTCAATCGTTGCGGTTATTAACCACAACGCCTTCCTCCTCGCTGAAAGTACTTTACAACCCGAAGGCCTTCTTCATACACGCGGCATGGCTGCATCAGGCTTGCGCCCATTGTGCAATATTCCCCACTGCTGCCTCCCGTAGGAGTCTGGACCGTGTCTCAGTTCCAGTGTGGCTGGTCATCCTCTCAGACCAGCTAGGGATCGTCGCCTAGGTGAGCCGTTACCCCACCTACTAGCTAATCCCATCTGGGCACATCCGATGGCAAGAGGCCCGAAGGTCCCCCTCTTTGGTCTTGCGACGTTATGCGGTATTAGCTACCGTTTCCAGTAGTTATCCCCCTCCATCGGGCAGTTTCCCAGACATTACTCACCCGTCCGCCACTCGTCACCCAAGGAGCAAGCTCCTCTGTGCTACCGTTCGACTTGCATGTGTTAGGCCTGCCGCCAGCGTTCAATCTGAGCCATGATCAAACTCTTCAATTTAAGTTTGATGCTCGTGAATTAAACTTCGTAATGAATTACGTATGTTCACTCAGAGACTTGGTATTCATTTTTCGTCTTGCGACGTTAAGAATCCGTATCTTCGAGTGCCCACACAGATTGTCTGATAAATTGTTAAAGAGCAGTGCCGCTTCGCTTTTTCTCAGCGGCGCGGGGTGTGCATAATACGCCATCCCGCCACGAAGTCAAGCATTTAATTTCGCTTTCTTCGCCGGAGTTCTCAGTGGAACCCCGCTGACCCGGCGGCTTGTAATCCGTTGTTCCGTGTCAGTGGAGGCGCATTATAGGGAGTTATTTCAGGCTGACAAGTTAAAAATATAAAAAACTTATCAAGCGATTACTTTTCAATCAATACGTCTATTTTCGCCTGAATTTTAAACAAAAACGAGCCCCGCAGGGCCCGTTTATTGTTGTTTTGTGACTTACTGCACTGCCACGATGCGATCGTCATTCACTTCCAGACGAATCGTTTTGCCCGGAATCAGTTCACCAGACAGAATTTGCTGCGCCAGCGGGTTTTCGATCTGCTGCTGGATAGCACGTTTCAATGGACGTGCGCCATACACCGGATCGTAACCATTCGCGCTCAGCAGTTTAAGCGCCTCGTCAGAAATGTGGATTTCATAGCCACGCTCTTCCAGACGTTTGTACAGACGCTGCAGCTGGATCTGAGCAATAGAAGCAATGTGCTGCTCACCCAACGGATGGAATACAACAACCTCATCTATACGGTTGATGAATTCCGGGCGGAAGTTATGGCTCACGACGCCCAGCACCATATCTTTCATGTGGCCGTAATCCAGCTCACCAAAGCGTTCCTGGATTAGATCGGAGCCCAGGTTCGAGGTCATGATGACAACCGTATTACGGAAGTCGACCGTTCTTCCCTGTCCGTCAGTCAGACGACCATCGTCAAGCACCTGCAGCAGAATGTTGAACACATCCGGGTGCGCTTTCTCCACTTCATCCAGCAGGATGACAGAGTAAGGACGACGACGTACTGCTTCCGTCAGATACCCACCTTCTTCATAACCGACATATCCCGGAGGTGCCCCAACCAAGCGAGACACCGAGTGTTTCTCCATAAACTCGGACATATCGATACGCACCATTGCGTCGTCACTGTCGAACATAAAGTTTGCCAGCGCTTTGCACAGTTCGGTTTTACCGACCCCGGTTGGACCAAGGAACAAGAATGAACCAATCGGACGATTCGGATCGGACAAGCCCGCGCGGCTACGACGGATGGCGTTAGAAACGGCTTCCACCGCTTCGTTCTGACCAATCACACGGCTGTGCAGCTCCTGTTCCATACGCAACAGTTTTTCCCGTTCGCCTTCCAGCATGCGAGCAACCGGGATCCCGGTCCAGCGCGCCAGCACCTCAGCAATTTCCGCATCCGTGACTTTATTACGCAGCAGACGCATGGTTTTGCCTTCAGACTGGGTGGCTGCTTCCAGCTGTTTTTCCAGTTCAGGAATTTTGCCGTACTGCAGTTCAGACATCCGCGCCAGGTCGCCAACGCGGCGCGCCTGTTCGATGGCGATTTTTGCCTGCTCCAGCTCAGCCTTGATAGTTTGCGTTCCCGAGAGGGAGGCTTTTTCAGCTTTCCACTCTTCCTCTAACTCAGAATACTGGCGCTCTTTGTCGTCCAGCTCTTCGTTGAGCATATCGAGACGTTTTTTACTTGCCTCATCAGACTCTTTCATTAATGCCTGCTGTTCCAGTTTGAGCTGGATAATACGGCGGTCGAGTCTGTCGAGTTCCTCCGGCTTGGAGTCAATCTGCATACGAATGCTGGATGCCGCTTCGTCAATAAGGTCGATAGCTTTATCCGGTAACTGACGATCGGCAATATAACGATGAGACAACGTAGCTGCCGCAACAATCGCCGGGTCAGTAATCTGCACATGATGGTGCAGCTCATAACGTTCTTTCAGGCCACGCAAGATTGCGATGGTGTCTTCCACTGAAGGTTCAGCCACAAACACTTTCTGGAAACGACGTTCCAGCGCCGCATCTTTTTCGATGTACTGGCGATATTCATCAAGCGTTGTGGCGCCTACACAGTGCAGTTCCCCGCGAGCCAGCGCTGGTTTCAGCATGTTCCCGGCGTCCATCGCGCCATCGGCTTTACCCGCCCCAACCATGGTATGCAATTCGTCGATAAACAGAATGACGTTGCCTTCCTGTTTCGAGAGATCGTTCAGCACGCCTTTTAAGCGTTCTTCAAACTCACCGCGATATTTGGCCCCAGCCACCAGCGCGCCCATATCCAGCGCCAGTACACGACGGCCTTTTAAGCCCTCCGGCACTTCACCATTGATGATGCGTTGGGCCAGCCCTTCAACAATGGCTGTTTTACCGACACCGGGTTCACCGATTAACACTGGGTTATTTTTAGTACGACGTTGCAGCACCTGAATGGTACGGCGAATTTCTTCATCACGGCCGATAACTGGATCGAGTTTGCCTTGTTCAGCACGTTCAGTCAGATCGACGGTATATTTTTTCAAGGCCTGACGTTGGTCTTCAGCCCCCTGGTCATTCACGCTTTCACCTCCACGCATTTGTTCAATTGCCTGAGTGATATTGGCGGTCGTCGCCCCTGCTGATTTTAATAAGTCGGTCAGCGTACCGCGTGACTCAAGCACCGCCAGAACGAACAGTTCTGACGAAATAAAGTTGTCCCCACGTTTTTGCGCCAGCTTGTCGCAAAGATTCAGTACACGCACCAGTTCCTGAGAAGGCTGCACATCACCGCCGGTACCTTCTACCTGCGGCAAGCGGCTCAACGCCTGGTCAATGGCTGTACGTAACTGGCCAGCATTAATGCCAGCAGACGTTAATAAAGGACGTACCGATCCCCCTTCCTGATTCAGCAAGGCGCTCATTAGATGAAGTGGTTCGATGAATTGATTGTCGTGCCCCAATGCGAGTGACTGGGCATCGGCAAGAGCAAGCTGGAATTTATTGGTAAGACGATCCAGACGCATAACTCCTCCCATAACAGGTCAAAATTGCTACTGGAGATTAAATGAGGTCATCCCTCAATTATTCAAGGTGAATGACCTGAATTATGTGAAAAGAAAATTACACGTACCGGATCGTCTTGATTCTTTAGGTTATATCAGCCAAATAAAACTTGCCATACGACCCGTGGTATTGTCGCGACGATAAGAGAAGAACGTCTCACTTTCACTAAAGGTGCAACGGTCGCCGCCGTGGATGTTCTCCACGCCGACATTTGCCAGCCGCTGACGGGCAAGCTGGTAGATATCCGCCAGATACTTGTCGCCGCGCGGTACAAATGCGAGGTCCGCTTGCGGATCTTTCGTCATGAATGCCTCGCGAACTTCTGCTCCCACTTCAAAGGCGTTTGGGCCTATCGCCGGGCCTAGCCAGGCAATAATGTTTTCAGGTTCGTCGACAAAACACGCCACCGTCTCTTCCAGCACGCCAGCGCATAATCCTCGCCAACCCGCATGGGCCGCAGCCACTTCCGTCCCGGCGCGATTGCAAAACAGCACCGGCAGACAATCAGCGGTCATTACCGCACACACTGTGCCCGGCGTGTTGCTATACGACGCATCTGCGCGTTTGGAGGCGTAAGGCCCGCCTGTCAGTTTCAGGACATCCTTACCGTGGACCTGCTCCAGCCAGACCGGCTTTGATGGCAGATTGCCCGCAGCAAACAGTCGTTTGCGGTTCTCTTCAACATGCTCCGGGTTATCGCCGCAATGGGCGCCCAGATTCAGCGAATCGTAAGGCGGCATACTGACTCCGCCAATACGGGTAGAACTACACGCCGCGACACCTTGAGGTATCGGCCACTGCGGAACAATTAGCTTACTCATAGCCAGGCAATATCATCCTTATGTTCTTCGAAATCAGCGCGCATCACTTCAATCAATTGCACCATATCTTGTGGGATCGGCGCATGCCATTCCATTTCGATACCGGAAATCGGGTGATACAAACGCAGCATGGTCGCATGTAGCGCCTGGCGGTCGAACTTACGCAGTACGGAGATAAATTCGTCAGAAGCGCCTTTCGGTGGACGTGGACGACCGCCGTAGACCTGATCGCCCACCAGCGGATGAGTGATATGTGCCATGTGCACGCGGATCTGGTGCGTACGTCCGGTTTCCAGACGCAACCGCAGACGCGTGTGCACACGGAAGTGTTCCATAATGCGATAGTGCGTTACCGCCGGTTTCCCCATTGGGTGTACCGCCATGTGCGTACGCTTGGTCGGGTGACGGCTAATCGGTTCCTCAACGGTTCCGCCAGCAGTCATGTGACCAATTGCTACGGCTTCGTACTCACGGGTAATTTCGCGCAGCTGCAATGACTCAACCAGACGTGTTTGTGCCGGAACAGTTTTTGCCACCACCATTAATCCGGTCGTGTCTTTATCCAGACGGTGTACGATACCGGCACGAGGAACATCCGCGATTGGCGGGTAGTAATGCAGTAACGCATTCAATACCGTACCATCAGGATTCCCGGCGCCCGGATGCACTACAAGGTCACGGGGTTTGTTGATGACAAGAATATCATCATCTTCATAAACGATATCCAGTGGGATATCCTGAGGTTCAAAACGAACCTCTTCATCAATTTCTGCATTGATGGAGACACGCTCTCCACCCAACACTTTTTCTTTCGGTTTATCGCAAAGATTGCCATTTACCAGCACGCGCTGGTCGAGGATCCATTCTTTTATGCGCGATCGCGAATAATCAGGGAACAATTCGGCCAAAGCCTGATCTAAGCGTTGACCGAGCTGATTTTCGGAGACTGTTGCGGTGAGTTCTACTCGTTGTGCCATAAACTGCTTCTTCGTTTAACGTTGGGTTTTACGGCTTTGCCGTTTAATATAGTGTGCTATTGTAGCTGGTCTTAACCGGGAGCAGGAACAGAGAATCTCCCGTATTACATTTTGAGGAAAGTCAAAACGTCATGACGCGCATGAAATATCTGGTGGCAGCAGCCACGTTGAGCCTGTTTTTGGCGGGTTGCTCTGGTTCAAAGGAAGAGGTGCCCGATAATCCGCCAAATGAAATCTACGCGACTGCTCAGCAAAAGCTGCAGGACGGTAACTGGAAACAGGCAATAACGCAATTGGAAGCGTTGGATAACCGTTATCCATTTGGACCGTATTCTCAGCAGGTGCAATTAGATCTCATCTACGCCTACTACAAAAACGCCGATCTGCCACTTGCTCAGGCTGCTATCGATCGTTTTATCCGTCTTAACCCGACACACCCTAACATTGATTATGTCATGTATATGCGTGGCCTGACCAATATGGCGTTGGATGATAGCGCACTGCAAGGATTCTTTGGTGTTGATCGCAGCGATCGCGATCCGCAACACGCCCGAGCTGCGTTTAATGACTTTTCCAAACTGGTACGTGGCTATCCAAACAGCCAGTACACCACTGATGCCACCAAACGTCTGGTGTTCCTGAAAGATCGTCTGGCGAAGTATGAATATTCCGTTGCGGAATACTACACTGCCCGCGGTGCATGGGTTGCCGTGGTAAACCGTGTAGAAGGCATGCTGCGCGACTACCCTGATACTCAGGCAACACGTGATGCTCTGCCATTAATGGAAAAAGCTTATCGCCAGATGCAGATGAATGCGCAGGCAGAAAAAGTAGCGAAAATCATTGCCGCTAACAGCAGCAATACCTGATTTGCCTCAGAATGCAAAACGGCAGCCCAAGGGCTGCCGTTTTTTTATCCGTTAACGCTACAACTGAAGCGGTTTAGCTCCGACGCATCCCATCAAATATGGCCTGCTTTCAGGTATTCCTCAAGTAAAAAATCGCCTGTTCCTGCGGTGCCTCACAAAAAGGTTTTCTTGACAAAAAGCGACAAAAAAATGTGATTTAGATCACGCATTTTGACATTGGGAACGGTATGCTGGAATCACCAAGACGGGAAAGACAAGAGGTAAAATTTATGACAATGAACATTACCAGTAAACAAATGGAAATTACTCCGGCAATTCGCCAGCATGTCGCAGACCGTCTCGCCAAACTAGAAAAATGGCAAACTCATCTGATTAATCCACATATCATTCTGTCTAAGGAGCCACAGGGTTTCATTGCTGATGCCACCATCAATACACCGAACGGACATCTGGTCGCCAGCGCAAAACACGAGGATATGTACACCGCAATTAACGATTTGATCAACAAGCTGGAACGGCAGCTCAATAAAGTGCAGCACAAAGGCGAAGCCCGTCGTGCAACAACTTCAGTCAAAGACGCCAACTTCGTCGAAGCAGAAGAAGAGTAGTCCCTTACATTGAGTGTATCGCCAACGCGCCTTCGGGCGCGTTTTTTGTTGACAGGGTGAAAACAGTACGGGTACTTTACTGACGTAGCCAAAGGAAAATTACATGAAACTTGTCCCGTTCTTCTTCGCATTCTTTTTTACCTTCCCCTGAATGGGAGGCGTTTCGTCGTGTGATAAAGAATGCGAAGACGAACAATAAGGCCTCCCACAACGGGGGGCCTTTTTTATTGATAACAAGAAAGGCAACACTATGACATCGGAAAACCCATTGCTGGCGCTGCGCGATAAGATCAGCACGCTGGATGAAAAATTACTGGCCCTGCTGGCTGAGCGACGTGGACTGGCCGTAGAAGTTGGTAAAGCTAAACTGCTTTCACATCGTCCGGTACGAGATATCGACCGTGAACGTGACCTGTTGGATCGCCTGATTCAGTTGGGCAAAGCACATCATCTCGATGCTCACTACATTACCCGCCTGTTCCAGCTCATAATCGAAGACTCCGTCCTGACTCAACAGGCTCTGCTCCAGCAGCACCTGAACAAAATTAACCCACACTCCGCGCGCGTGGCCTTCCTTGGGCCAAAAGGATCATATTCCCATCTGGCAGCACGTCAGTACGCCGCCCGCCATTTTGAACAATTTATTGAAAGCGGCTGCGCAAAATTTGCCGATATCTTTAATCAGGTCGAAACCGGACAGGCTGACTATGCTGTGGTTCCGATTGAAAACACCAGCTCCGGTGGGATTAACGACGTTTACGACCTGCTACAGCACACCAGCCTGTCTATTGTTGGCGAGATGACCATTACGATAGACCACTGTGTACTGGTGTCCGGCACGACGGATCTTGAGACCATTGAAACGGTATACAGCCATCCACAGCCGTTCCAGCAGTGCAGCAAGTTCCTGAATCGCTACCCGCACTGGAAGATTGAGTACACTGAAAGCACCTCTGCGGCAATGGAAAAAGTTGCGCAGGCTAACTCACCGCATGTGGCGGCCCTGGGGAGCGAAGCCGGAGGCGTACTGTATGGTTTGCAGGTTCTCGAGCATATTGAGGCTAACCAGTCGCAAAACATCACCCGCTTCGTGGTGCTGGCACGTAAAGCAATCAATGTATCCGACCAGGTTCCGGCAAAAACCACGTTGCTGATGGCAACAGGACAACAGGCCGGTGCTCTGGTAGAAGCATTGCTGGTGCTGCGTAACCATAATCTGATTATGACTAAACTGGAGTCACGCCCGATTCACGGCAATCCGTGGGAAGAGATGTTTTATCTTGATATCCAGGCCAATCTGGAATCGCCCCAAATGCAAAAAGCATTGAAAGAGCTGGGTGAGATTACACGTTCGATGAAAGTACTGGGATGCTATCCGAGTGAGAACGTGGTGCCGGTCGATCCGAGCTAACGTTTGACAGTGCCGGATGGCACTACGCTTATCCGGCCTACAATTCATGCGATTTTTGTAGGCCGGATAAGACGAAGCCGCCATCCGGCATCTTAATTAAGGACGGCTGTCATTCGCCTGGCGTAACAAAGTACGGCTTTCACTCTGGAAGCGTTTCGCATAATCGCCAAACCAATGCTCGACCTTACGGAAACTGTCGATAAACGCTTGCTTATCGCCCTGTTCCAGTAAACCAATCGCCTCACCAAAACGTTGGTAGTAGCGTTTGATCAGCGCAAGGTTGCTCTCAGACGACATAATAATATCGGCATAGAGCTGCGGATCCTGGGCAAACAGACGGCCAACCATCGCCAGTTCAAGACGGTAAATCGGCGAAGAGAGCGCCAGCAGCTGCTCCAGTTGAACATTCTCTTCCGCTAAATGCAGACCGTAAGCAAAGGTCGCAAAGTGACGCAATGCCTGAATAAACGCCATGTTCTGATCGTGTTCAACGGCGCTGATCCGATGTAGTCGTGCACCCCATACCTGAATCTGTTCCAGAAACCACTGATAGGCTTCCGGCTGACGTCCATCACACCAGACGACGACCTGCTTTGCCAAGCTGCCACTGTCCGGACCAAACATTGGGTGTAACCCCACCACCGGGCCATCATGTGCAGCCAGCATCGCCTGCAAAGGACCATTTTTCACTGAAGCCAGATCCACCAGGATGCAGTCAGACGGCAGACGCGGTAGTTTGGCGATCACCTGCTCGGTGATGTGGATCGGCACACTGACGATCACCATCCCAGCATCAGAGACGATCTCCGGCGCGCGATCCCAATCCTGCTGTTCCAGGATCCGCACCTGGTAACCTGACAGGGTGAGCATTTTTTCAAACAGACGCCCCATCTGACCGCCGCCACCGACGATCACTACCGGCCGCAGAGAAGGACAAAGCGTTTTAAACCCTTTGTCGTTCTCACTGGAATAGGACTCACGCATAACGCGGCGTAGCACATCTTCAATCAGGTCCGGCGGCACGCCAAGGGCTTCCGCTTCTGCCCGGCGAGAGGCAAGCATAGAGGCTTCCCGTTCCGGCACGTAAATCGGCAACCCAAAACGGCTTTTTACTTCACCAACTTCGGCAACCAGCTCCAGGCGGCGTGCCAGTAAATCCAGCAGCGCCTTGTCGACTTCATCAATTTGATCGCGTAATGCGGTCAATTCAGCAACCATAACCAACCTCTTATGCTACACGCGCCGACAGCTGACCGTTTAAATCTTGACTAATTTCACGCAGCAGCGCATCCGTCATTTCCCAGCTAATGCAGGCATCGGTTACGGACACGCCGTATTTCATTTCGCTGCGCGGCTGTTCAGAAGACTGGTTGCCTTCGTGAATATTACTTTCAATCATCAAACCAATGATCGAGCGATTGCCATCTTTGATTTGTGCAATTACGGATTCAGCCACGGCAGGCTGACGGCGGTAATCTTTATTGGAATTACCATGACTGCAATCTACCATCAGAGAAGGTCGTAGTCCCGCCTGCTCCATCTCTTTTTCGCACTGGGCGACATCTGCCGGGCTGTAGTTCGGCGCTTTACCCCCGCGCAGGATCACGTGGCCATCCGGATTCCCCTGAGTTTGCAACAGCGCAACCTGCCCGGCCTGATTAATACCAACAAAGCGGTGCGACTGCGCAGCCGCACGCATGGCGTTAATGGCGGTCGCCAGACTACCGTCAGTACCATTCTTAAAGCCGACCGGCATGGAAAGACCGGAAGCCATTTCGCGGTGTGTCTGCGATTCCGTGGTACGGGCTCCGATTGCGGACCAGCTAAACAGATCGCCCAGGTATTGCGGGCTATTTGGATCCAGCGCTTCAGTTGCCAGCGGCAGTCCCATATTTACCAGTTCAAGCAGCAGCTGACGCGCAATTTTCAGACCTGCTTCAACATCAAAAGAGCCATCCATATGAGGATCGTTAATTAACCCTTTCCAGCCAACGGTGGTACGGGGTTTTTCAAAATAGACGCGCATCACCAGGTAGAGGCTATCGCTGACCTCTGCGGCAAGGGTTTTAAATCGACGAGCATACTCAATAGCCATTTCAGGATCGTGAATGGAGCATGGGCCACATACGACCAGCAGGCGCGGATCGCGACCGGAGATAATATCTGAGATGGTTTTACGCGACTGGGCGATTTGCGCCTCTTGCTCCTGGCTCAGCGGAAATTCAGCTTTCAGCTGCTCCGGGGTCATCAGAACCTGTTCGTCGGTAATATGTACGTTGTTCAGCGCGTCTTTTTGCATGATGGTGATCCTGTTTAGCTCGTTTGCGATAGTTGATCCTCAGCGAGGAGGAAATAACGATACCATAACAGGTAAAGATTTCAATCCACAATCCGTAAATTTTAATTTACACGTCGTTATTTTAAGGCAAAAACAGCTCTTATAGATGTACATTTAAATTTACACCACGAATTTTCAGATCCGCTATGCTTAAAAAAACAAGGGAGTACAGGCAATGAAGCAACTCATCAGCATCTTATTTCTATTCCTTCTTAGCGGATGTCAGATAGATCCCTATACCCATGCCCCCACCTGGACTGGTACTGACTGGTATGACGCCGGGATACAAGATGCCATTTCGGGCTATGCCGTTAAAGATAATGAAACTCTTGCCGACAACTTCAATGATCCTGAAGTCGATCGTACGAAATATCTTAAGGGTTACGCCGAAGGGCAACGCAAAATCTGCCAGCAAGATTTTGTTTACGCCAGAGGTCTGACCGGGAAAACCTTTCCTCCAAGTTGTGATACGGTCGAAAATATTGACCAGTTACACGATGCCTGGAAAAAAGGAGCAAACGAAGGTGCTGCCTCAATAAGATTAAACTAAACAATGGTTTAAATATTACAGACAACTAGGATTTAACTTAAATCGCCATCAGCTTTACTCCTGGAATAATGACGACTTAGGAAAATAATGTTATTTTGTCTTAAACAATCTTGAATGTATTTCGACGCTTTACGGCAAACGCTGGTAGGTAACTATTCATGAGCTATTCTTACCGACTCATACTTCTACTGGCACTGCTCCTGACCGGGTTACCGCTGTACGCCCAAAGCGTTACAGAAGAAGCAAAATCTGTACGTGCTATGGTTTCCGGCATCGTCAGTTATACACGCTGGCCAGCACTTTCCGGGCCACCCAAACTGTGTATTTTCTCTTCATCGCGTTTTTCCAGTGTTCTGGAAGATACCAGTACTGGGGCATTACCCTATCTTCCCGTCATCATTCGTACGGAACAAGAAATATTAGTTTCGCAATGTGACGGTTTTTATTTTGGAAAAGAATCACCTACTTATCAGGTGGAATTAATGAATAAATATCCGACTAAGGCATTGCTATTAATTGCAGAACAAAATCCCGAATGCGTTATTGGCAGCGCCTTTTGCCTCATAATTAAAGATGAAGATGTGAGATTTTCCGTAAATATGGATTCCCTTTCACGCAGCGGCGTAAGGGTAAGTCCTGACGTATTGATGCTTGCACGGAATAATAAGCATGGATAAGGGCCATTCTCCTGTAACACGCCCAACGTTTAAACGGACATTACGGCGTATCAGCATAATCAGCGTCCTGGTGACGATGACGTTGATCTGGCTGCTGCTCAGCATTTCTTCCGTGCTGGCATTAAGACAGTATGCGCAAAAGAATCTGGATCTGACTGCCGCGACCATGACCCGCACGCTTGAAGCTGCATTAGTCTTTTCTGATAGTGTTGCAGCAACTGAAACACTGGCGGCACTGGGCCAGCAAGGGCAATTTTCCGTTGCGGAAGTTCGTAATAAACACCAGAAGGTGATCGCCACCTGGCGCTATAACGCGCAAGACACCACGGAGAAGATCAGCGGACTGATCAGCCACTGGCTGTTCCCACAACCGGTCACTCAGCCTATTTTGCATAATGGCAACGTCATCGGCGAAGTACGATTGACTGCACGCGATAGCGTTATCAGCCGTTTCATCTATTTGTCGCTGGCCGTTCTTACCGGGTGCATTTTGTTGGCATCAGGCATAGCATTAATGCTCACCCGCTATTTACACAATGGCGTCGTGGAAGCCCTGCAAAATATAACCGAGGTGGTACATGATGTACGTACCAACCGTAACTTTTCGCGACGCGTTTCCGAGGAACGCATTGAGGAGTTTCATCTTTTTGCCCAGGACTTTAATAGTCTGCTGGACGAGATGGAGGAGTGGCAACTTCGGCTGCAGGCAAAGAACGCTCAACTTTTGCGTACCGCGCTACATGATCCTCTGACGGGCCTGGCAAATCGCGCCGCTTTTCGTAGCAGTATTAACGCGCTGATGAATGACGATGCCGCCCACAGCAGCTCCGCTTTGTTATTCCTTGATGGTGATAATTTTAAATTTATCAATGATACCTGGGGCCACGCTGCGGGGGATCGGGTTCTGATTGAAGTCGCTAAAAGGCTGTCCGAATTTGGCGGTAATCGACATTCGCCATACAGACTTGGCGGCGACGAGTTCGCGATGGTGCTGTATAGCGTTCATTCTGAATATGAGGTTCAGCGAATCTGCGCGGCACTGTCACAAGAGTTTAACCGACCTTTTGACCTGCATAATGGTCATCTGGCAAGCATGACACTCAGCATTGGATTTGCGCTGACGTGGGAACATGCCTCTGCCGAAAAATTACAAGAACTTGCCGATCAAAATATGTATCAGGCTAAACATTTGCGTTCTGAACGCATTATTAAAAAATAAGGAATTACACACATGCTAAAACGTTTATTATCCCCGTTTCTTCTGCTTTTACTGATTCTGGCAGGCTGTCAGGCACCTCAGGGGAAATTTACCCCAGAGCAAATTGCAGCCATGAAATCATACGGATTTACTGAAGCATCAGGAGACTGGTCTCTGGGCCTGTCTGATAACATCCTGTTTGATAAAAACGACTACAAGCTCCGCCCCGAAAGCGAAAAGCAGATCCAGGAGATGGCTTCTAAACTGGCTGCTACCGGGCTTAACCATGCGCGCCTGGACGGTCATACTGATAACTACGGTGAAGACAGCTATAACGAAGCTCTGTCGCTCAAACGCGCGAATGTGGTTGCCGATGCCTGGGCGCAGGGCGCTAATATTCCCCGCACCAACCTGACGACTCAGGGGCTCGGGAAGAAATATCCCATTGCCAGCAACCAGACATCAAAAGGTCGTGCTGAAAATCGTCGCGTGGCGGTAGTGATCACGACGCCATAATTATCCCCCAACTGGCTGCGCGCCGCGCAGTCATTCCATTGCCATAAAGAACAACAGAGCAAACGTCGGGATAAAAAAAGGGCCAGCCTTTCGGCCAGCCCTTTTCTAACAGGATGTCGCTTGCGCGAATCTTAGTTAAGACGCTCTTTGATACGAGCAGACTTACCAGTGCGCTCACGCAGGTAGTACAGTTTAGCTTTACGAACAGCACCACGACGTTTAACAGCAATGCTGTCAACTACCGGAGAGTGAGTCTGGAAGACACGCTCAACGCCTTCGCCGTTGGAAATTTTACGAACAGTGAATGCAGAGTGCAGACCGCGGTTACGAATAGCGATAACCACGCCCTCGAATGCCTGCAGACGTTTTTTGGAACCTTCAACAACCCATACTTTCACTTCCACGGTATCACCCGGACGGAAGGAAGGTACGTCCTGCTTCATCTGTTCTTGTTCAAGTTGCTTAATAATGTTGCTCATAATTTAATCTCTTATCCTGGGTAAACTGATATTGGGGGCTTACGCCTGCCCATCATGTTTATGTTGCTGTTGTGCGTGTTCCTTTTTGAACTCCGCCAGCAACCTTGCTTGCTCTTCAGTCAGAGCCAGGTTTTCCAGAAGTTCAGGTCTTCTAAGCCAGGTCCGGCCCAGCGACTGTTTCAAACGCCAGCGACGTATCTCAGCGTGGTTTCCTGACAGTAACACTGCCGGTACTTCCATCTGCTCTAACACTTCAGGTCGGGTATAGTGCGGGCAATCCAGCAATCCATCAGCAAACGAATCTTCGATTGCTGAAGCTTCATGACCCAAAACTCCCGGAATAAATCGGGAAACGGAGTCGATCAGCGTCATTGCCGGTAACTCACCACCGCTGAGTACGTAATCGCCGATTGACCATTCTTCATCAATTTCGGTTTGAATCACGCGCTCATCTATTCCTTCATAGCGACCACATACCAGAATCAGCTTTTGATTCGTGGCCAGTTCGCTAACGCCCGCTTGATCAAGCTTGCGTCCCTGAGGTGACAAATAAATCACCTTTGCGCCTTCACCAGCCGCAGCTTTTGCTGCATGAATGGCGTCCCGTAAAGGTTGCACCATCATTAACATCCCCGGTCCGCCGCCGTACGGACGATCGTCCACGGTACGGTGCCGGTCATGAGTAAAGTCACGAGGACTCCAACTCTGGATGTTCAGCAGGCCATTTTTTACTGCCCGGCCAGTTACCCCGTAATCGGTAATTGCGCGGAACATTTCTGGAAACAGGCTAACGATACCTATAAACACAAGCCAATCCCCATAACGCCGACTTTTACCGTTTATCCGGTGGTTTAAAAACCAGGATCCCAATCTACTTCGATAGTACGAGTAGCGAGATCGACTTTCTTGATAACCTGCCCATCGAGGAACGGCACAAGACGTTCCTTGATACCAAACGCATCTTTCAGGTTTGCCTTGATGACGATGACGTCATTCGAACCGGTTTCCATCATATCGACGACTTTACCGAGATCGTAGCCTTCAGTGGTCACTACCTGGCAGCCCATAAGGTCTTTCCAGTAGTAGGAACCATCTTCCAGCGCTGGCAACTGCGAGGAATCCACGACAATTTCGCAATTAGTCAGTAGATTCGCCGAATCACGATCGTCAACGCCTTTCAGCTTGATGATCAGATCCTGATTGTGGTGCTTCCAGCTTTCCAGCTGTACTTGCTGCCACTGACCCGCCTTCTGGATAAACCAGGGCTGATAGTCAAAAATGCTTTCGGCGTCTTCAGTGGAAGAAAACACTCTGAGCCAACCACGGATACCGTAAGAAGACCCCATTTTCCCCAAAACGATGGGTTCTACAGGAGCCTGTGCGGCGAGTTGCTTGCTCATCATGACCACCGTGACAGATTAAGCTGCTTTGTTTGCTGCTTTGATCAGCGTAGCTACGCGATCAGAAATAGTCGCGCCCTGGCCAACCCAGTGAGCGATGCGATCCAGATCCAGGCGAGTGCCTTCTTCTTTTTCGCTAGCGATTGGGTTAAAGAAGCCAACGCGCTCGATGAAGCGACCGTTGCGTGCATTACGGCTGTCGGTAACAACAACCTGGTAGAACGGACGCTTTTTAGCGCCGTGACGAGCTAAACGAATAGTAACCATAACATCCTCTTGTGTGAATAAAACACCCAGGCCCCATCGAGGAACGGAGCCCGGGTGTCATATTAAAAGCCCGAAAATTTTACTGATTTCTGGGAAAAAAGCAATCAACATGTGATGAAGCTTTATACCAGGGCGTTACCGTTGCAGCCAGTTTGGCGTCGGCGCGCGCGCAGAAAGCGGAGCGTACACGCAGTACGTGAGCATTTCGAGCACACTCCGGCGTCAAAATGGCAAATAAGGTAGCCCGATATATTTATCTACCGGGGAAGCCGGGCGGCATCATCCCCTTCATACCACGCATCATCTTCGCCATACCGCCCTTCTTCATTTTCTTCATCATGCGCTGCATGTCGTCGAACTGTTTCAGAAGGCGGTTTACGTCCTGTACCTGCATACCGCAACCGGCAGCGATACGGCGTTTACGGGAACCTTTGATAATTTCCGGCTTAGCGCGTTCTTTCATCGTCATCGAATTGATGATGGCTTCCATACGCACCAGAACTTTATCGTCCATCTGCGATTTCACATTGTCAGGGATCTGACCCATGCCCGGCAGCTTGCCCATCAGGCTTGCCATACCGCCCATGTTTTTCATCTGGTTGAGCTGTTCAAGGAAATCATTGAGATCGAAGCCATCGCCTTTTTTCAGCTTGCTGGCTAATTTTTCTGCCTGCGCGCGGTCAACCTTGCTTTCGATATCTTCGATCAGCGACAGCACGTCGCCCATGCCGAGAATACGCGAAGCAATCCTGTCCGGGTGGAACGGCTCCAGCGCTTCGGTTTTCTCGCCGACGCCGAGGAATTTAATTGGCTTACCGGTAATATGACGAATAGAAAGCGCCGCACCGCCACGAGCATCACCATCAACTTTTGTCAGTACTACGCCGGTTAACGGTAGCGCTTCGTTAAAGGCTTTTGCGGTATTCGCGGCATCCTGACCGGTCATGGCGTCGACCACAAACAGCGTTTCTACCGGTTTGATAGAAGCGTGGACCTGTTTGATTTCGTCCATCATCGCTTCGTCAACGTGCAGACGACCGGCGGTATCCACCAGCAGCACGTCATAGAATTTGAGTTTGGCTTCTTTCAGCGCGGCGTTAACGATATCGACCGGCTTCTGGCCAACATCCGACGGGAAGAAGTCCACGCCGACCTGCTCGGCCAGAGTCTCCAACTGTTTGATCGCCGCCGGGCGATAAACGTCCGCAGAGACCACCAGCACTTTTTTCTTGTGCTTCTCGCGCAGGAATTTACCCAGCTTACCAACGCTGGTCGTTTTACCCGCACCCTGCAGGCCCGCCATAAGCACCACGGCTGGCGGCTGTGCAGCCAGATTCAGGGTCTGGTTTTCTTCGCCCATTGCCGCAACCAGTTCGTTACGGACAATCTTGACGAATTCCTGACCCGGCGTCAGGCTTTTGTTAACTTCATGACCAACCGCTTTCTCTTTTACGCGATTGATAAACTCACGCACTACCGGCAGCGCTACGTCAGCCTCCAGCAGCGCCATGCGCACTTCGCGCAGCGTCTCTTTAACGTTGTCTTCAGTAAGGCGTCCACGGCCACTGATATTGCGCAGCGTGCGCGACAAACGATCGGTTAAATTATCAAACATTGTCTCTCGCCTGGAGTGGAAACGGTCGGTCGCGACAGCGACACATCAACAGAAATTTGTCGCAGTATAACATGAAGCCGCCTTTGTTGTTATGCAACGGTTGGAGCAGCGGTCACGTAACGCTATACTGCTTTTCTTTATCACTGGCCAACTGTCGACACCTATATGCCCGTTTTTGCTCTGCTCGCCCTTGTCGCCTACTCAGTCAGCCTCGCGCTGATTATTCCCGCTCTGCTGCAAAAAAACAGCGGCTGGCGGCGTATGGCTATTCTCTCTGCGGTTGTCGCGCTGGTAAGCCATGCTATCGCCCTGGAAGCGCGTATTCTGCCCGGCGGTGAAAGCGGACAAAACCTGAGTCTGTTGAACGTCGGCTCGCTGGTGAGCCTGATGATCTGTACGGTAATGACCATTGTCGCTTCCCGCAATCGTGGCTGGCTATTGCTGCCCATTGTCTACGCCTTTGCGCTGATAAACCTGGCCTTCGCCACGTTTATGCCGAACGAGTTCATCACCCATCTCGAAGCTACGCCGGGCATGATGATCCATATCGGGCTTTCGCTTTTCGCTTACGCCACGCTGATTATCGCCGCACTCTATGCGCTACAGCTTGCATGGATTGACTACCAACTGAAAAACAAAAAACTGGCTTTCAGCAATGAGATGCCGCCGTTGATGAGTATTGAGCGGAAAATGTTTCATATCACCCAAATTGGCGTGGTTCTACTGACACTCACCCTGTGCACAGGCCTGTTTTACATGCATAACCTGTTCAGTACCGAGAACATTGATAAAGCCGTTCTCTCTATCGTGGCATGGTTTGTCTATATCGTTCTGTTGTGGGGGCATTACCATGAAGGTTGGCGCGGACGTCGCGTCGTATGGTTTAACGTCGCAGGCGCAGGCATTCTGACACTGGCCTATTTCGGCAGTCGTATCCTGCAGCAGTTCGTGAGTTAAATCTTTAAGGAATCCTACGTGGAACACATCTCCACCACCACGCTCATTGTCACGCTCCTCATCATGGTGGTCATTTCCGCCTATTTTTCCGGTTCTGAAACCGGAATGATGACCCTGAATCGCTATCGTCTACGTCATCGGGCCAAGCAGGGAAATCGACAGGCAAAACGCGTTGAAAAGTTACTTCGCAAGCCGGATCGCCTGATAAGCCTGGTGCTCATCGGCAATAATCTGGTGAATATTCTGGCCTCCGCGCTCGGTACTATTGTCGGTATGCGCCTGTATGGCGATGCGGGAGTCGCCATTGCCACTGGGGTACTGACGTTTGTGGTACTGGTTTTTGCCGAAGTACTGCCAAAGACGATTGCCGCACTATATCCGGAAAAAGTCGCCTATCCGAGCAGTGTCCTGCTGGCTCCCCTGCAGATTCTGATGATGCCGTTGGTATGGCTACTCAACACCATCACGCGGCTGCTGATGCGCATGATGGGCATCAAAACGGATATCGTAGTGAGCGGTTCGCTGAGCAAAGATGAACTGCGAACGCTGGTGAATGAATCACGCTCGCAAATCTCACGCCGTAACCAGGATATGCTGCTGTCAGTGCTGGATCTGGAAAAAGTCAGCGTCGATGACATCATGATCCCGCGTAATGAAATTATCGGCATTGATATCAACGATGACTGGAAATCAATCGTGCGTCAGCTTTCGCACTCTCCGCACGGTCGTATTGTGCTGTATCGTGACTCGCTGGACGACGCTATCAGTATGCTACGCGTACGTGAAGCCTGGCGATTGATGGCCGAGAAAAAAGAGTTCACCAAAGAGACCATGTTACGCGCCGCCGACGAAATTTATTACGTTCCGGAAGGCACGCCACTCAGCACCCAGCTCATTAAATTTCAGCGTAATAAGAAGAAAGTGGGCCTGGTCGTCAATGAATATGGTGATATTCAGGGACTGGTTACGGTCGAGGATATCCTGGAAGAGATTGTTGGTGACTTCACGACCTCAATGTCACCGACGCTTGCCGAAGAAGTCACACCGCAGAATGACGGTTCGGTGATCATTGACGGTAGCGCCAACGTTCGTGAAATCAATAAGGCGTTTAACTGGCACCTGCCGGAAGATGATGCACGTACCGTGAACGGTATTATTCTTGAAGCACTGGAAGAAATCCCGGTTGCCGGCACACGTGTGCGTATTGGGCAGTACGATATCGATATTCTCGACGTGCAGGACAATATGATTAAACAGGTGCAGGTGTTGCCCGTCAAACCGCTGCGGGAAAGCGTATCGGACCAGTGAGAGTAATCCAGACCGGGTAGCGCATCAGCATTACCCGGTCTGAGGCTGATTAGCCTTTGGCTTTCGCCACAGAGACCATCGCCGCACGGATGGTACGTCCGTTCAGAGTATAGCCTTTCTGCATAACCATCAGCACATTACCGGCAGCAACGTCGTCAGACTCTACCATGGCAATCGCCTGATGCACGTTCGGGTCCATCGGCACGTCGATATCCGCAACCACTTGTACGCCAAACTTCGCCACAACATCCAGCATTGACTTACGGGTCAGCTCAATACCTTCAACCATCGCCGCCATCGCGTCATTATCTTTGTCCGCAACTTCCAGCGCACGGTCCAGGCTATCCAGCACCGGCAGCAGCTCGTTGACGAATTTTTCCAGTGCAAACTTATGCGCTTTTTCTACGTCCAGTTCGGTACGACGACGCAGGTTTTCCATTTCCGCTTTGATACGCAACACGCTGTCGCGCTCGCGAGTTTCGGCTTCAGCAAGCTGAGCTTCCAGATTCGCAATTTTTTCATCGCGCGGATCCACCTGCTCAGCAGAAGCGTCTGATTCAACCGCCTCAACTTCTTCGTGCTGATCCATGATAATTTCTTCCGGGGCTTGCCCCTCAGGCGTTTTCTGTTCTTTACTACTCATGAATTTCTCCGCGTTTTTTTCGCATTCATCTCGCTAACCTGGATTATTATGGGGATAAGATTCAGGGTTTCAAGGGAAGTACTCACATTGTCACTAATCTTCGTTACAAGGACCTCGAGAAAATGAACAAACATTTCAAGTGTATTGGCATTGTGGGGCATCCACGTCACCCCACTGCACTGACCACACATGAAATGCTCTACCGTTGGCTGTGCGCCAAAGGTTATGAGGTAATCGTTGAGCAACAAATCGCCCACGAGCTGCAGCTGAAAAATGTGAAAACCGGTACGCTCGCAGAGATTGGCCAGCAGGCAGACCTCGCCGTGGTTGTCGGTGGCGACGGCAATATGCTGGGCGCCGCACGCACCCTGGCACGTTATGACATCAAGGTTATTGGCATTAACCGCGGCAACCTCGGTTTCCTGACCGACCTTGACCCAGACAATGCGCAACAACAGTTAGCTGACGTGCTGGAAGGCCACTACATCAGCGAAAAGCGCTTTTTACTCGAAGCCCAGGTGTGCCAACTGGACTGCCAGAAGCGTATTAGCACTGCGATCAATGAAGTCGTGTTGCACCCCGGAAAAGTGGCGCACATGATTGAATTTGAAGTCTATATCGATGAAATTTTTGCCTTCTCCCAGCGTTCAGACGGCTTGATTATTTCCACACCGACCGGCTCTACCGCCTACTCACTCTCTGCCGGAGGCCCGATACTGACGCCTTCGCTGGATGCCATTACGCTAGTCCCGATGTTCCCACATACGCTCTCCGCACGACCGCTGGTGATCAACAGTAGCAGCACCATTCGCCTGCGCTTCTCTCATCGCCGTAACGATCTGGAAATCAGCTGTGACAGCCAGATCGCCCTGCCTATACAGGAAGGTGAAGACGTATTAATTCGCCGCTGTGATTATCATCTGAACCTGATACACCCAAAAGATTACAGCTATTTCAACACATTAAGCACTAAGCTAGGCTGGTCAAAAAAATTATTCTAATTTAACGCCAACCTCTTTACTGTATAAAAAACCAGTTTATACTGTATGTAATTACAGTTATGGTTTTTCATACAGGAAAACAGCTATGTTGGCACAACTGACCATCAGCAATTTTGCTATCGTTCGTGAACTTGAGATCGATTTCCAGAACGGAATGACCGTTATTACCGGTGAAACCGGTGCGGGTAAGTCCATTGCCATTGATGCTCTCGGTTTGTGCCTGGGCGGACGCGCAGATGCCGACATGGTACGTGCAGGCGCCACGCGAGCCGACCTCTGCGCCCGCTTCACCTTAAAAGACACCCCCGCGGCCCTGCGCTGGCTGGAAGAAAACCAGCTTGAGGAAGGCCGTGAGTGTTTGCTACGTCGCGTTATCAGCAGCGACGGACGTTCACGTGGCTTCATTAACGGCACTGCCGTACCACTGTCACAGCTGCGCGAGTTGGGCCAGTTGCTTATTCAAATCCACGGTCAGCATGCGCATCAGCTCCTGACAAAATCAGAACACCAAAAATCCCTGCTTGATGGCTACGCCAATGAAGCGTCCCTGACTCAGGAAATGGCTGTGCGCTACCAACTGTGGCACCAAAGCTGCCGTGACCTGGCACATCATCAACAACAGAGTCAGGAACGCGCAGCCCGGGCAGAGCTATTGCAATACCAGTTAAAAGAACTGAACGAATTCAACCCGCAGCCAGGTGAATTTGAGCAAATTGATGAAGAGTACAAGCGTCTGGCTAACAGCGGGCAATTGCTCACCACCAGCCAACAGGCACTGGCTATCATGGCAGACGGCGAAGACGTTAATCTGCAAAGCCAGCTGTACACGGCAAAACAGTTGGTTAGTGAACTGGCAGGAATGGACGGTAAGCTCTCCGGTATTCTGGACATGCTGGAAGAGGCCACTATCCAGCTCAGCGAAGCCAGCGACGAGCTGCGCCACTATTGCGATCGTCTGGATTTAGACCCTAACCGTTTGTTCGAACTTGAGCAGCGTATTTCCAAACAAATCTCATTGGCGCGAAAGCATCATGTTGCCCCTGAAGCGCTGCCACAGTTCTATCAGTCATTGCTGGATGAACAACAGCAGTTAGACGATCAGGCCGACTCTCTCGAAACCTTAACCCTGGCGGTGAACAATCACCACCAGCAGGCACTGGAAACGGCAAAAATGCTGCACCAACAGCGCCAGCATTATGCTCAGGAACTGGGACAGCTTATTACAGAGAGCATGCATACTCTCTCAATGCCGCACGGTGTCTTTTGCATTGATGTGAAATTTGAGGAACATCATTTGAGCTCAGACGGTGCCGATCGCGTAGAGTTTAAAGTGACCACTAACCCAGGCCAGCCGTTGCAGCCGATTGCGAAAGTCGCTTCCGGTGGGGAACTGTCGCGCATTGCGCTGGCTATTCAGGTTATTACCGCACGTAAAATGGAAACACCGGCGCTGATTTTCGATGAAGTGGATGTCGGCATCAGCGGCCCGACTGCTGCGGTGGTGGGAAAAATGCTGCGTCAGTTGGGCGAGTCAACCCAGGTAATGTGTGTTACTCACCTGCCGCAGGTTGCTGGCTGCGGTCATCAACATTTCTATGTCAGCAAAGAAACTGACGGCGCGATGACCGAAACACACATGCAGCCACTTGATAAACGCGCTCGTCTGCAGGAATTAGCCCGCTTACTCGGAGGTAGCGAAGTAACGCGCAATACCCTCGCAAATGCAAAAGAACTGCTGGCGGCATAAACTTTTTTACCTTGTTAAGGTCTGAGTTCAACATAAAATCGCCGACCGACCCGACAGCAAAAGGTTTTAAAGTGGTGAAAGGTCTATTATCATCGGCATATTACATATGAGCCGCGTACTGCTCGGGCCCGAAAAGGAATCAAATCACTATGCGCTGTAAAACGCTGACTGCTGCTGCAGCAGTACTACTGATGTTGACTGCAGGCTGTTCCACTCTGGAGCGAGTGGTTTACCGCCCTGACATCAACCAGGGAAATTATCTGACACCTACCGATGTCGCCAAAGTGCGCACGGGTATGACGCAACAGCAGGTTGCTTATGCTCTGGGTACACCAATGATGTCCGATCCTTTTGGCACTAACACCTGGTTTTATGTGTTCCGTCAGCAACCTGGTCATGAAGGCGTAACCCAGCAAACACTGACGCTGACTTTTAACAGCAGCGGCGTTTTGACGAACATTGATAATAAACCTGCGTTGACCGACAACAAGTAGGATTAACAGATCAAAAAAAGGTGCTCAATGAGCACCTTTTTTATTGTCTGCTATTTTTTAGCGGATTTCTCTGCTCGCTGTCTGCGCAGCTCTTTCGGATCAGCAATCAGTGGCCGGTATATTTCCACCCGATCGCCGTCTTGCAGAACATCAGCAAGCTTTACCGGACGGCTGTATATCCCGACTTTATTTTTGTTGAGATCGATATCGGTACGTAATTCCAGCAGCCCGGAAGCGCGGATAGCCTCTTCCACCGTAGCACCCTGTTGCAGCGTTACACGCTGTAGATACTGTTTCTCGGGCAGCGCATACGCCACTTCAACGACAATTTTAGCCGACGCTGACACTGTAAACCTCTTTCGCGCGAACCGTGAAGGCCTGCACCATGTTTGAAGCCAGTTCTTTAAAGATACGACCAAACGCCAGCTCGATTAACTTATTGGTAAACTCAAAATCGAGATGAAATTCAATACGACATGCTTCATGACTCAGTGGCGTAAACTTCCATCCGCCAATGAGTTTCTTGAACGGGCCGTCGACCAGATGCATCAGGATGCTCTGGTTACTGGTCAATTGATTGCGCGTGGTGAACGTTTTGCTAATCCCTGCTTTCGAGACATCCACAGCCGCGGTCATCTGTCCCGGAGTTGACTCCAGCACACGGCTACCGGTGCAACCCGGTAAAAACTGGGGATAGGATTTAACATCATTCACTAGCTGATACATCTGTTCCGCACTGTAAGGTACTAAAGCGGTCCGGCTAATCTGAGGCATAACAATTTCCATCAATATCAATCACACAAATAATACCATTTATCCCCCGCTAAAAAAAACGCTATAGCCTAACTCGTGCTAAGATAGCGCCTTGCGCCCCGCTGGATGAAATGGGGTGTTTTTCGATTCCAGATTACCTATACTGAGCGGCATTATGACGAAGAAAAAAGCACACAAACCTGGCTCAGCCACAATCGCGCTTAACAAGCGCGCACGACACGAATACTTTATTGAAGAAGAGTTCGAAGCAGGACTCGCTCTGCAAGGTTGGGAAGTCAAATCTCTGCGCGCAGGTAAAGCTAACATCGGCGATAGCTATGTCATCCTTAAAGACGGCGAAGCGTTCCTGTTTGGCGCCAACTTCACGCCAATGGCTGTTGCCTCAACGCATGTGGTATGTGATCCCACCCGTACCCGTAAGCTGTTGTTAAACCAGCGTGAACTCGACTCCCTGTATGGTCGTATGAATCGTGACGGTTATACCGTCGTTGCGCTTTCACTGTACTGGAAAAATGCCTGGTGCAAAGTGAAAATTGGCGTCGCAAAAGGTAAGAAACAGCACGACAAGCGCTCCGATGTGAAAGAACGCGAATGGCAGTTAGATAAAGCGCGCATTATGAAAAATGCTGGTCGCTAAACGCTACTCCTCTGTGACCAGTCTCTCACCCTGAGACTGGTTCTTATTTTTTAGTTATTGAAACCCACCCAATACATTCATCAAATTTATGGTTTATTTGTGCTGAATCGTTCAGGTATGAAATAAACTCCCATGGCATTACCGTAGCGACCCATAGTCTAATAAAATAAAACTTCAAGACCATATTGCCTATATTTAGATTTATTTTATAACACTATTATTACTGTTGTTTATTATATCCCCCACATTTCAATTTAAATAAAAAGAATTAAAATACAATAAGTTAACAAAAAACAAATCATTAAATACGCACCGGAAAGTATCCTTTTCAATTAGCCAAATATATTTTTAATATGGATAAGTTGCAGAATACTTTCTTTCTGACTATATCATCTAATACGAAAGAACTATTCAGTCGGCAGGTCCCGAACGTATTTACTAAGTAAACGAACATCTGCATGACCTAATCAATGTAATTACATGTGTAAATTCATCTTTATGATGAACGGGGCCCCTGTCTGCTCATTTTCCCAGCGCGCTGTTGCGGATTAATACTCCCGACATGCCATCAGGAGTGAACATATGCGTCTACTCGCCGTTGTATCAAAATTAACTGGCGTTTCCACAAATGTTGAATCCTCTGAAGTTACGCTCAGTTCACCTTCTATCGTGAAACTGTCGGTGTCGCGTGAGGAGGTAAGTCAACTAACACGCGTTAATCAGGATCTGGTTGTCACACTCCACTCGGGTGAAACCATCACCATTAAAAACTTCTACGTCGGAAAAGGTGATGCGCAAAACCAGCTTGTTCTGGAAGACAGCAATGGCGCGCTGTGGTGGGTTCAGGATACTGATGGAGCGTTCCACTTCCAGCATTTAGACGATCTCACTCCGCTAATGACTGCCGAGGGAAGCCATGAAGGCGGCGCCGTCTGGCCGTGGGTTCTTGGCGGGATCGCGGTTGCTGGCGGAATTGGCCTTGCCGCAGGTGGCGGCGGTGGCGGCGGTGGAGGTGGCGGCGGTGGGAGCGATAACAACGCCGGAAGCGGTAATGGCAACGGTAACGGTAACGGCGATGGTGGTGGAAACGGTAATGGCGATGGCGATGGTGGCGATCCGCCAACGACAACACCTAACGCACCAGATGTGCCGGTTATTACCAGTGTAATCGATGACCAGGAGCTAATTACTGGTCCTGTTAATCAGCAGGAATCCACCAACGATAATACGCCCACTCTCCAGGGTACCGGCCCCGCAAATGCTACATTGCATATTTTTGATAACGGCGTAGAAATCGGCCAGGTCGCTATCGATGCCAACGGCAACTGGTCGTTTACGCCATCCTCTCCACTCGCAGACGGTACCCACAAGTTTACCGTCAGTGCATCAGACGGTACAGGCAGCAGCGGCATGTCAGACAGTTGGGAGATTATTGTCGATACGCTTGCCCCCGACGCCCCTGTGGTCACAGAAGTAACTGACGATTCCGGTTCCATTAAAGGCTTGATCGGTATTAACGGCGTAACCGACGATGCCACGCCAACGCTCACAGGCACTGGCGAAGCCGGTTCTTACATCAGCATTTCTGATAACGGCATTCTGATTGGTATGGTCCAGGTGGATGGCAATGGCAACTGGACGTTTACACCGGACACACCGCTTAGCGACGGTGTTCACAATCTGACGCTGACGCAAACTGACGATGCGGGTAACGTGAGCGCGGAAACGAGCGTACCTACATTCACCGTCGATACTACCCCGCCTGAAGGCGCGGTCATTTCCTCCGTTAATCCGGAAGGCACTGAGGTAACCGGTAGTGCTGAGGCTGGAAGCCTGGTGATGATCATCGGTAGCAATAATCAGGTTCTGGGTTCAATAACGGTCGGCCAAACCGGCAATTTCGTCATCACGATTTCACCTTCACAGACGCACGGTGAAGCGCTAATCGCGAAGATTCAGGACCAGGCCGGTAACATCGGGCCAGATACCCCATTCAATGCGACGAACTCGGGCTATCCTGGCGTACCGGTTATCGTCAGCGTGATGGATGACTTCTCCCCATCAACCGGGCCATTGAGCAACAATCAGGCCACCAACGATAATACCCCCACGCTCTCTGGCACTGCCGATGCCAACAGCACAGTGACTATTTACGACAACGGCACAATTATCGTCAGCGTACTGGCTGACGGTAACGGTAACTGGACATGGACTTCCAGCTCCCCGTTATCAGATGAGTTACACGCCTTCACCGCCACCGCGACAAACCAGTCAGGTACAGGAGGCATGTCACCAGCGTTCAATATCAACATCGACACCCAACCACCGTCGCCACCTGATGATCTCAACGTATCTGCGGATGGGACTGTCGTCACCGGAACGACCGAGCCAGGCAATACCGTGGTTATCACCGGCAGTGGCGGAACTCAGATCGGCAGCGGAGTCGCCGGGCCGGATGGCTCATTTACCATCACCATTAACCCACCACAGACCAATGGCGAAACCATTGAAGCCATCGCAACCGATCCGGCAGGAAACCCAAGCCTGCCAGAAACTGCGCTTGCACCAGACATTACCGCGCCACAGCCCCCAACAAACCTGCTAGTTAATGGCACTGGAGACCAGGTCACCGGCAAGGCCGAACCCAACAGTACGGTCAATATTCTGGATCCGGATGGCAATATCATTGGAACAGCAACTGCCGATACAAATGGGGATTTCACCGCAACGTTGGTTCCGCCACAAACCAACGGCGAGACCCTTACGGCAAATGCGACCGACACCGCAGGCAACAAGGGCGACGACGCCTCTGTCAACGCACCGGACACCACCGCACCTGATGCACCGACAGGCGTCACAGTTGCAGGAAATGGTGGAGCGGTTAGCGGTCACGCCGAAGCCGGAAGTACCATCACCGTCAAAGACAGCAACGGGGCTCCTATTGGCGTGGGTCAGGCTGACAGCGGCGGCAATTTCACCGTCCAGATCACCCCGTCGAAAATCAACAATGAAACAGTAAACGTCACCGCAACGGACAGCACTGGTAACGAAAGCCTGCCAACTTCAGCTGTTGCCCCGGATCTCACCGCGCCAAACCAACCCGTTATCATTGCCGTTACTGATGACGTCGCCGATATCACAGGCCCCATCAATAACAATGGGTTAACCAACGACGATAAACCGAAAATTGAGGGCAAAGCAGAGGCCGGCTCTCAGGTCAAAATTTACGATAACGGAACTCTGCTTACGACCATTACCGCTGATATCAACGGTAACTGGAACTATACGCCCACCTCGGCATTGGGCCAGGGGGCACACGTATTTACAGTGACGGCAACCGATGCCGCTAATAACACCAGCACCGCCGCCAGTTGGAAAATCATTGTCGACAGCATCGCCCCCAGCGTACCGGTTATTACGCTTATCTACGATGACGTTGGCAGCATCACCGGCAACGTCGCGAACAACGGATTCACCAACGACAAAACGCCAACAATCTCAGGAACCGGTGAACCCGGTTCGCTGGTGACGCTGTATGATAATGGTCTGCAAATGGCAGTCTTTTTTATCGACAGAACAGGCACCTGGAGCCATAACGTTACAACCGATGAGGCCCTCGCCGAAGGCACTCACCGTTTTACGGTGACCGCAACGGATGCCGCCGGGAACGTCGTCACTTCCCCCAATCCTGTCATCGTGACCGTTGATACCCTGGCACCCGCAGCGCCCGTTATTGTGAGCGCCACGGACGACGTCGGGAATGCACCAACCGATCTGCCCACCGGTAGCCGTTCAAACGATACCCTGCCGCTGCTGAAGGGAACCGGGACCGTCGACTCCACCATCACTATCTATGATGGCGCCACGCCAATAGGCACCACCACGGTCCTGGCCGGGGGCACCTGGAGTTTCCAGGTCACTCAACCGCTGAGTGAAGGTCCACATGCGCTGTCGGCTATCGCAACCGACGCGGCGGGTAACGCCAGCAGCGCCGGGAACTTCACGCTGACCATCGATACCACCCCACCCGCCGCCCCAGTCATCTCATCGGCGGAAGGCCTGGTTGGCAGCAGCACACAAACGCTGATTAACGGTGGCAGCACGAAAAGCGCCGAACCCACACTGTCGGGAACCGGTGAACCGGGTGCGACTATTACTATTTATGATAATAGCGCCCCGATTGGCAGCGCCCTCGTACAGCCAAATGGGACCTGGACATTTATCCCAGACACTCCGCTTCTGGATGGCCCGCACAAATTCACCGCCACGGCGACTGACGTAGCAGGCAACGTGGGGATCCCATCCGCTGGCTTTACGCTGACGGTGGATAATCTACCACCAGTGAAACCCGAACCACCAACCATCACTGACGACGCCAATCCGATCACGGGGATCGTCACTAACGGTATCACCAACGATACCACGCCAACCTTTAGCGGTACGGGAAGCGCCGGCGATCTGATTACCATTTATCTTAGCGGTACTCCGCCATTGCAAGGTACGGCAACGGTTGGCGCAGACGGCACCTGGAGCTTTACGCCACCCGCCCCTGTCGCCCCAGGCAGTTACCAGATAACCGTCACCGCAACCGATCCGGCTGGCAACGTTAGCCAGCCATCAGTGGCGACTAACCTGGAAATCGACACTACGCCATCTGCTCCTCCGGTTATTATCGCCGCCAATGATAACGTCGGCGGTTTCCAGGGCGACCTCGCCCCCAACGCGGTAACCGACGACACAACCCCGACTATTCGCGGAACCGGCACAGACGGTGATACCATCACCTTGTACAACGGCAGTACGGTGATCGGCACCACAACGGTCGTTGGCGGCGTCTGGAGTATTACTCCCGGAACGGCACTGGCAAACGGCAGCTACACGCTGACCGCCACCGCCACCGATCCGGCAGGTAATACCAGCGGCAGCTCAAACAGCGTCTCGTTTACGGTTAACACCACAACGCTGACCCAGCCGCAGGTAACGGATATTCAGGATAACGTCGGGATCATTACCGGCTCACTGACCAACAACAGCGTGACGGACGATACCACCCCGACGATAAGCGGGACCGGCACGCCGGGCAGTACCGTGCTCATTTATGAGGGTGGCAATCCTGTTGCAATTGCCACGGCCACCGTTGCCGCGAACGGCACCTGGAGTGTGGATGTTCCTCTGACACCAAATGCCACCCATACGCTAACGTTCGGTGCCAAAGATGCCGCGGGTAACGTGCTGGCGGCAGGCAATCCGGTGATATTGAAGATTGATACGCTGCCTCCCGGCGACCCAATTGTTACTAGCGTTAACCCTGATGGCACACAGGTTAGTGGTACGGCCGAAGAAGGCAGCACCGTCATTATTCGCAGCGGAACAACGGTTCTCGGTCAGGGGATCGCAGACGGTTCAGGAAATTACGTCATCACGATTTCACCAGCGCAAACGGCTGGTCAGGCACTGAATGCCATCGCCCAGGATCCCGCGGGTAACCAGAGCAATCCCACCCCGTTTACCGCTGCCACCTCCAGCGTTCCACATCCGCCAACTCTTGAGATCGTGGATGACGTAGCCCCCGGCATGGGCGAAATCGGCAGCGGTAAAACCACTAACGATACCTTACCGTTGTTGCAAGGAACCGCCACGGCTGGGGCTACAGTGACTATCTATCAAAATGGCGCGTCTATCGCCACGGTCACCGCCGATGCGGTTTCCGGCGCCTGGAGTTATCAGTTGCTCACCCCGCTAACTAACGGCACAACCTATAACTTCGCAGTGTCACAAACCGTCAACTCAATACCCAGCGGGCAGTCACCCAATTATGCCATTACCATCGACACCACCGCGCCGCTGGCACCGCTCATCACCAGCATTATCGATGACGTTTCGCCCGGCAGTGGGCCGCTGGATAAAGGACAAATTACCAATGACTCACGCCCGACCTTAAACGGAACCGGCGAAGCGGGAGCAACCATCACCCTCTACGATAACGGTATCGCTTATGCCACAACCACAGTAAACAGCAACGGATTCTGGAGCTTTACCCCGACAGACGCGCTGGGAGAAGGCAATCACCTCTTTACCGCTCGCGCAACCGATGCTGCTGGCAACCAAGGCGATGCCTCCGCTGATTTTCTGATCATTGTTGATACTTTAATTCCGAATGCCCCCACCATTGTCACAGTCACAGACAACGTTGGCACCATTCAAAACCTGACGTCCGGACAGTCAACCAACGATAACACCCCGACGCTTGCTGGCGTCACTGAAGCGGACTCTGTGGTCACTATTCGCGATAATGGCGCGGTGATCGGCACGGCGATCAGCGACGGAAGTGGCAACTGGAGCTTTACGCCAGCTCCTGCGCTCAGTGAAGGCAGCCACTCGCTGACTGCAACCGTCACGGATGGCGCAGGTAACATCAGCCCTGCGACACCACCGTTCACACTGGTCGTCGATACGCTACCGCCCGCAGCCCCGGTCATCACCTCAGTCATTGACGATCAGCCAGGCAATACATCGCTGGCAAACGGGCAACTGACCAACGACGCGCAGCCTACGCTGAACGGCACAGGGGAAGTGGGTGCCATCATCACCATTAAAGATAAAGGTGTCGACATCGGTACTGCGCAAGTAGATGGCTTAGGCAACTGGACCTTTACACCGGGAAGCGCACTAGGCCAGGGTCAGCATGTCTTTACTGCGGTGGCTACTGACCAGGCCGGTAACACCGGGGGAGCCTCTTCATCCTTTACCCTCGAACTGGATTCTATTGCTCCCGTAGCGCCGGTCATCAGTACGGTGCAAGACAACACTGCTCCCACCACCGGGCCGATCGGTAACGGTCAGACGACGAACGAAACCCGCCCGGCACTGAGCGGCAGCGGTGAAGTTGGCGCAACCATCACCGTTCTGAGTGACGGCTTGCCGATTGGCACCACCACCGTCGGCGCTGGCGGCACCTGGAGTTTTACCCCAACAGATGCGCTGGGTAACGGTACGCATACGCTGACCGTCACCGCCACCGACAGCGCGGGCAATACCAGCCCTGCCTCCAACGGCTTTACGCTCACGGTTGATTCCGTATCGCCGAACGCACCGCTCATAACTCAGGTCACCGATGATGTCGGCCCGCTGACCGGAAATCTGAACAACGGCCAGGCGACAAACGATGCGCGCCCTACCCTCAGCGGCACGGCAGAGGCCAATTCAACGGTTAAAATTTACGACAACGGCACGCTGATCGATACCGTTTCGGCAGACGGGGGCGGTGCATGGATTTTCACGCCGGGAACAGCGCTGAGCAACGGCAACCACACGCTGACGGTGACAGCAACCGACGCAGCCGGAAACGTTAGCTCAACGTCCGCTGGATTTAACATCGTTGTTGATACTGTTGCCCCGCTTGCGCCAACGATTATCCAGGCTTTTGATGACGTGGTGCCGGGAACCGGAACGCTGTCGAACGGCGCTTACACCAATGATACTCGCCCCGTACTGAACGGCTCGGCGGAAGCCGGTGCCCGGGTAGCCATCTACGATAATGGCACGCTGCTGGCGACGGTGACAGCGGCAATAGATGGCACCTGGGAATATCTGCCTGCCACACTGGGCAACGGCCCGCATGTCTTTACCGCCATTGCCACGGATGCCGCCGGGAACGTCAGCCCCACCTCAAGCGAATTTATTATCAACGTTGACACGATCGCGCCGTCAGCGCCGCTCCTGACCTCGGTGGTGGATGACGTCGCAGGCGGTGTGTTCAACGCGGGACTTAGCAACGGGCAACTGACTAACGATGCCCGACCAACGCTCAACGGTACCGCCGAAGCAGGCAGCACCGTCAGCATTTATGACGGCAGCACCCTGTTGGGTACCACGCTGGTGCAAAGCAATAACAGTTGGTCGTTTACCCCAACCACGCCGCTGGCAAATGGATCGCACACCTTTACCGTCACCGCCACCGATGCGGCGGGCAACACCAGCGGCGCAACGGCAGGCTTTAGCGTAGTGGTCGACACCACGGCACCAACGCAGCCTTCAATTAGCAGTATTGTTGATGATGTCGGACCAAACACCGGGGTGATTGGCAATAATCAGCCAACCAACGACGCACGCCCAACGTTAAACGGCACCACGGAAGCCAACGCTCGGGTCGATATTTATGATAACGGCACCTTTGTAACCAGCGTAACGGCGGACGGCAGCGGCAGCTGGAATTACACGCCACCTACGGCGTTGGGTCAGGGGACGCATTCCTTCACCATCACAGCAACAGACACCGCAGGTAATACCAGCGGGCTATCGTCTGCCTCCGCAATTGTGGTCGATACCGTCGCACCGGGTATTCCAACCGGTCTGGCGGTCAACGCCAACGGCACCACGCTGACCGGCGCTGCCGAAGCGAACAGTACGGTGATCATCACCTCCAGCAGCGGAACCGTACTTGGTACCGCAACAGCCAACGCCTCCGGTAATTTCACCTTCACGCTGAGCCCACCGCAAATCAGTGGGCAAACGCTGCTGGTCAGCGCACAGGATGCCGCAGGCAACATCGGCACAGCGGGTAACGTGCTGGCACCGTTTACTGGCGTACCGCCTGCGCCGGTTATTGCCAGCGTATTTGACGACGTGGGCACAATTACAGGTCTGGTCGCGGCAGGTAAAACCACCAATGATACCCGTCCAGCCCTTAGCGGAACGGCGCAGGCTAACGCCATCATCAATCTGTACAACAACGGCGTACCCATGGGTAGTACGACCGCAGATAGTAACGGGCTCTGGAACTTTACCCCATCCGGCGCGCTCAGCGAAGGTAACCACGCGTTTACCGCCACGGCAACAAACGCCAACGGCGTAAGCGGGGTGTCCGGCTCGTTCAGCGTGATTGTGGATACCACGCCGCCGACCGCGCCAACGATACTGATCAGCGCCGATGGCGGTACCATCAGCGGCGTCGCCGAAGCGGGAAGCACGGTTACCATCTCTCTGCCCGGCGGCACCAGCGTGACGGCAATCGCCAACAGCAGCGGTGTATACAGCGTCAACCTGCCGGTTCGCCAGATTGAGGGGCAGTCGCTGTCCGCCACGGCGACCGATGCGGCGGGAAATACCTCATTGCCAACAAGCGCTATCGCGCCGGTATTGCCGCTGCTGGCTGAAGACAATGTCACCAGTCTGCCTCTACAAACCGATGTCACCGTCAGCACCGAGCATCAAAGCGATTATGGTTTCCTGTTGGTCAATGCGCTGGGAAATGTCGCCAACGTGCTGGGGAACGATACAGCAAGCGTCAATTTCAGCATCGCTTCTGGCGGCAGCGGATCCATTACAATCAATGCCGCAGCGACCGGCGTGGTGCTGTCGCTGTTAAACACGCTTGAAGTCGTCATCCAGCGCTTTGACACCGGGCTGAATGCCTGGGTAACGGTGGTGGATACCGGGAAACCAGACTTTGCCAGCCTGCTCACCCTGGGCGCCTCGGGCGTAACGCTCAATTACAGCGGACTGACTGGCGGGGATTACCGCGTGGTCAGCTACAACACCAACCTACTGGCGACAGGGGCATACACCAGCCTTGATGTCTCGGTGGTAAAAGCCAGCGCAGGGACCATCACCGGTGGTACTACCGAGTCTGGCAATATCATCACCGATACCGATCCCGCCAATGGGCAGGATAACGCCCCTTCCGGCACGCTGGTCACCACCATCACTGACGGTAACGGCAACGTGGTGAACATCCCGGCGGGCGGCATTGATGTGCAGGGTAAATACGGCACCCTGCATATCAATCAGAATGGTAGCTACACCTATACTCTGACCAATACGTCAATCTCAGTGTATGGACGTTCCGAAAGCTTTACCTACACGCTAACGCATGGCAGCGATCACTCCTCGGCAAAACTGGTGGTCACGCTGGGTCAGGCCCCAACCACCAGCACGGTAACTGCGGCAGACGATGTGGCTGCGCTGACTTACGGGACGCAGGTCATCGCAGTCGACAACCATCCATCACAACAAACCGGCTTCACGCTCGCCAGCGTTGGTTTGGGACAATTGTTGGATGTTAGCCTGGTCAACGGTTTGACCAACCCGATTAAATTCAACGTTGATGACGGCGCGACGCGAACGATCACGGTTCAGGCCAACGTACTTGGCGTAACGCTGGGCGGCTTTGATCTCTATGTCTACCGCTTCAACGAGTCTATTCAGCAGTATGAGCAGTACCGGGTACAGCCGAACTGGGTCACCGCCCTGCTGGGCGGCAGCTCACCGGCGTATACCATTACACTGCCGGGCGGTGACTATCTGTTCCTGCTTAACGCTTCCGGCGGCCTGACGCTGTTAACCAGCTATACCCTGAATATTCAGGCCGATCACACCTACGCCGTCGACAGTCTGAGTGCAGCTACCAATGGAAATCTGCTGGCCAACGACTCGGCTCCGGCTAATACCGTTATCACCGAAGTTAACGGTGTCACCGTTAACACAACAGGCACTACCACCATTAACGGACAGTACGGCACACTGACTATTGATGCGAAAGGGAACTATACCTACACGCTGAGAAGCGGACTGGGCGCAGACGGTATCAATACGCCGGATAGCTTCGTGTATAAGGTCAAAGCACCAAACGGCGATACCGGCAGCGCGTCGCTGAACATTACGGCAACCCCACAGGCGCTGGATGCCGTAAACGACATCAGCAGCCAGATGGCGGTCACCACCCAGGCCGATACATCCAGGTCGTTTACCGACAACAGCGTTGGCAACGCCAGCTGGAGCGCCCAACTCCTTTCACCCACCTCACAAAATGGTACTGGCGTCATTGAAGTCGCGACGGGAACGGCGGTGCAAAACGCCATACTGCATTTTAACGTCGCTTCAGGTCTGACGCTGGGCGGACTGACCGTCACCTGGGCGCTGTATGACAGCAACAACGTCAAGATTGCCGGTAACTCATTCAATGGCGGATTGCTGATTGGCGGCAATATTGATATTGCCCTCAGCGGGGTAGTACTGCACCCCGGCAACTATCGCCTCGACTATACCGGCAGCGTCGGGGCTCTGGGGCTGGGGAATATCACCATCACCCCCAGCGTGAAAGGCACGATAATCGACCTGCAAAACTTCGAGACTTCCACAGCGAATAGCGTCACCGGCAATATTTATGACGGAGACCATATTGCCAGCGTGCATACCTTGCTAACGGTGAATGGCACGGGCGGCAGCGCCGCCACGCTGGATCCGCTGAGCAGCACGACCAGCGCCATCATTAACGGGTTGTACGGCAAACTGACCATTGGCATTGATGGTCATTACACCTATGCCCTCAACAGCGATGTCTCGCTCTCCACCATCGTCACCAAAGAGACATTTACCTACACCCTTAACGACCTGAATGGCCATACCGATACCGCTACGCTGACCATCAATATGAATCCGCAAGTGGTGAGTACCGTCGATGCCGATCGCCTGACTGGCAGCGCCTACGGCGATACGCTGATTTATCACCTGCTCAATGCCAACGACGCTACCGGCGGTAACGGAACAGCGGACACCTGGACCAACTTCTCGCTGGCCCAGGGTGACAAAATCGATATCGGTGACCTGCTGGTGGGCTGGAACGGGCAGAACGCGACGCTCGGCAACTACCTCACCGTTACAACAAGCGGTAACAACACGGTTATTGCCATCGACCGTGACGGTACGGGCAACACTTATCACTCAACCAATCTCATCACGCTGGAGAACGTACACACCACGCTCGACGAGCTGGTGCAACAAAATCACATTGTGCCCTGAAGTGAACATATAGCGTTAAAGCGCCATAACTACAGCCCCGGATGCGATGACATCCGGGGCAATAACAGTCGTCGCTGCCGTATTTTGTAAGGGATAATCTATGAGAAATGTCGCGCCTGTTGCCTTACTGCTGGCATTAACGCTCTGTACCCTGCGGGTGAATGCCGAAGATGAACCGCAAATTATTACGCCGGAAGGACTGGCCACTAGCCAGATGCTTCCCTCGCTGGACGGCGCGGTTGCCGATCTGCCGCTGAGCGCTGCCGCTCCCGGTAGCCTGACGCTCAACGACGCGGTGAGTCGTGCCGTGAGCTGGCATCCTTCTATTCGTGAATCCATCGGCAAACTGCTCTCACAAAACGAGCAAATCGACGTGGCGAAGTCAAAATATTACCCGCAGGTTTCTGCCGGAATGAACAACGGTTACAGCAATACCTACACCGACCACGGCTTTAGCCCGGCGCTGGTGATTTCGGTATCGCAAATGCTGTACGACTTCGGCAAAGTGGCAAGCCAGGTCCGCGCCGAGACCGCCGGAGCCGCACAACAGCAGGCGAATGTGTTACTCAGTATTGATACCATCGCCCACGCCACCGCCAACGCGATAGTCCAGGTGCAGACGTGGCAGCAAATGGTGGACGCCGCCGAAGAGCAGCTCACCGCCTTAAACGGCATTGGTCGGCTGACCCGTCAACGCAATGATGAAGGGGCAACCTCGCTGTCAGACGTGGTGCAAACCGATGCGCGTATCGAGTCTGCACGTTCTCAGTTGGCGCAGTATCAGGCCAATCTCGACAGCAGCAAGGCAACGCTGATGAGCTTCCTCGGCTGGAACTCGCTTAACGGCATCAGCAATGAATTCCCGGTCAAACTGGACAGCAGTTGTGATGTGGTCAAACCGGACGATAAACTGGTTCCCGCGGTCCTGGCGGCCTGGGCACAAGCGAATGTAGCGCAGGCAAATCTCGACTACGCCAACGCGCAGATGACGCCCACCATCTCTCTGGAACCGTCGGTTCAGCACTATCTCAACGACAAATACCCCAGCCATGAGGTACTCGACAAAACCCAGTATTCTGCATGGGTAAAAGTTGAAATGCCGCTGTATCAGGGAGGCGGACTCACCGCCAGACGCAACGCCGCCAGCCATGCGGTAGAATCTGCACAATACTCCATCCAGCGCACCCGACTCGAAGTACGGCAGAAATTACTGGAGTCCCGCAGCCAGGCGATGAGCCTCGCCACCGCCCTGCAGATTCTGCGTCGCCAACAGCGGCTGAGCGAACAAACGCGCGAGCTTTATCAACAGCAATATCTTGACCTTGGCTCGCGCCCGCTGCTCGACGTGCTTAACGCCGAGCAAGAGGTGTATCAGGCCCGTTTTGCTGAACTCCAGACTCAAAACCAGCTGCGCCAGCTCCAGTTGAACTGTCTCTATAACACCGGCTCGCTTCGCCAGGCGTTCGCCTTAAATAATCGCAGCATTCAATCGGTGGAGATCAAGCTATGAGCGACCTCGATTCACATGCGGATGATGTAATTGGCGAACACGCCCTGAGCCAGTGGGCGCAGGCGATGACGCATATTGCCAATCACTATCGCGTGGCCTGTTCTCCTGGCGCAATCCAGGCCAACGCCCCATGGTTTGCGGGAAAAAGCCGGGCCACGGCCCTGTCGCAACTGGCGCGTCAGGCGGGACTGTCATTTCATGCGCTGAATACCGCCGCGCAGGCGTTCGGTCAATGGCGCCTGCCAGTGGTGGCGGAACTGCGCGACGGCCAACTGATGGTAATAGAACATTTCAACGGCGAAGATACGTTAGATGTTTTCATCATCGCCGAAGAGGGCCAGCGTAACAGGTTAACGATTGCAGAACTTCTGCCGGAGATCGTGAGCATTACCGCGCTGCGCCCGCTGTCGGCGCTGAAGGACAGTCGGGTAGACCGCTATATTTCGCGCTTCAAGCCCGACTGGATGCGCGAACTGGTGTTAAAGGACATCCGCCCTTACCTGCCGGTCATGATTGCCGCCTTTCTGATTAACGTCCTGTCGCTCGCCGGGATTATCTTTTCCATGCAGGTCTATGACCGGGTGATCCCCGCCCAGTCTTATCCAACGCTGTATGTTCTCTCTACCGGTGTTCTGGTGGCGGTGCTGTTTGGCTTTTTGCTGCGCGAAGCGCGTACCCACATAATGGACCTGCTCGGCAAACGCGCCGATATGCGCATTTCCGATCGCGTGTTTAGCCACGCATTGCGGCTGCGCAACAGCGCCGTCCCCCGTTCGACGGGGAGCTTTATTTCTCAATTGCGCGAGCTGGAACAAGTTCGCGAGATGATCACCTCCTCAACCATGTCGACCATTGTCGATCTGCCGTTTTTCTTTCTGTTTATCGTGGTGCTGGCCTGTATTGCCCCACCATTGGCGTGGATAGCCCCCGTCGCGGCCCTGTTGATGATCCTGCCTGGCTTGCTGTTACAGAAGAAGCTGGCGGTGCTCGCCAACCAGGCTGCCCATGAATCCACCCTGCGCAACGCGGTGCTGGTCGAAAGCGTCCAGGGGCTGGAAGACATCAAGCTGATGCAGGCGGAAAACCGCTTTTTACAGCAGTGGAACAGCTATATCCGTATTACCGGAGAGTCAGGGCTACGCACGCGTAAGCTGACTCAAGGGCTGATTGGCTGGGGCATGTCGGTACAAAGCCTGGTCTACGCCGCCATCATTATGTTTGGCGCGCCAATGGTCATTGAAGGCACGATGACCACCGGCGCCGTGGTGGCGGCTTCAATGCTCGGTTCCAGAATGATTGCCCCGATGGCTAATCTGTGCGGCGTGCTGGCCCGCTGGCAACAGGTCAAGGCGGCGAAGATGGGATTAGACAACATCATGCAGCTTCCCACCGAAACGCAGTATGACGAAGACAGGGTGCATCAGGAGATTTTTCACGGCCATTATCTTTTTGAAAACGCACACTTTCGCTACCACAGCGACGATCAGCGCGTTCCACTGCGGATCACGCGTCTGGAGGTCATGCCCGGCGAACGGGTGGCGATCCTCGGGCGTAACGGTGCCGGAAAATCAACGCTGCTACAGGCCATGGCGGGTGGTGTGGAGATTATCCAGGGCGATGTCCGGCTCGATAACCTGAGTCTGGCGCAAATTGATATGGCCGATTTACGCCGCAACATCGGTTTTCTCAGCCAGAATGCGCGACTGTTTTTCGGCACCCTACGCGAGAACCTGACCCTCGGCGCACCGCACGCCAGCGACGCGCAGATCTTCGAAGCGCTGGAGGTCAGCGGCGCGGCTGCTTTCGTTAAACAGCTCGCCAAAGGGCTGGCGCATCCCATTATGGAAGGCGGCAACGGTTTGTCCGGTGGACAACGGCAGTCGATCCTGCTGGCTAGAATGCTGCTGCGATCGCCCAATATCGTGCTGCTCGATGAACCCAGCGCCTCGCTGGATGAACATACCGAGCGGGAATTTATTCAGCGCCTCAACCAGTGGTTGGGTAACCGCACATTGATTGTCGCCACCCATCGCGTACCGGTTCTGGAACTGGTCGAGCGTGTGGTGGTGTTGAAAGAAGGTCAACTGGTCATGGATGCCCCGAAAGCGCAGGCGTTGAATGCGAGCCGGGCACCTGCCCCAACTCACGGTCGGGAGTGGAAAAATGAAAACCAATCCGCATGATGCCGCCATGGACGACCTCGATATCCGCCGCGAGCACCGTTTTTCCGGGGCCAGCCGCATTATTCTGCTCAGCACGCTGTTGTTTGCCGTCCTGGGTATCTGGGCATATTTCGGCAAGCTGGATGAAGTCTCAACCGGCAGCGGGAAAGTGATCCCCAGCTCGCGTGAACAAGTCTTGCAATCACTGGATGGCGGTATTCTCGCCGAACTGACGGTCCGCGAGGGAGATAAAGTCCAGGCTAATCAAATTGTTGCTCGCCTCGACCCTACCCGTTCAGAGTCCAACGTTGGGGAGAGCGCCGCCCGTTATCGCGCCTCACTGGCCTCCAGCGCAAGGCTCAATGCCGAAGTTAACGATCTGCCGCTGGTCTTTCCCGATTCACTGCGCGCTTGGCCGGATCTCATCGCCTCCGAAACTCGCCTGTATAAAAGCCGCCGCGCACAGCTTGCGGATTCAATGGCGGAACTGCAGGATGCGCTGGTCTCGGTAAATAAAGAATTGGCCATTACTCAGCGACTGGAGAAAAGCGGTGCCGCCAGCCACGTAGAAGTGCTGCGCCTGCAACGCCAAAAAAGCGATCTGGGATTAAAAATCACCGACCTGCGCTCGCAATATTTCGTGCAGGCGCGGGAAGCGCTGTCAAAAGCCAACGCCGAAGTGGATATGCTGGCGGCTATTTTAAAAGGACGCGAGGATTCCGTCACCCGCCTGACCGTACGCGCGCCGATGCGCGGTATTGTGAAAAATATCCAGGTCACCACCATTGGCGGCGTTATTCCGCCTAATGGCGAGATGATGGAGATTGTACCGCTGGACGATCATCTGCTGATAGAAACCCGCCTGTCGCCGCGTGATATCGCGTTCATCCATCCCGGCCAGCGGGCGCTGGTGAAGATAACCGCCTATGACTACGCCATTTACGGCGGTCTGGAAGGCGTAGTCGAAACCATCTCACCGGACACCATTCAGGATAAAGTGAAACCGGAAATCTTCTATTACCGCGTGTTTATCCGCACCCATCAGGACTTCTTACAGAACAAACTGGGACGCCATTTCTCCATCGTACCGGGCATGATTGCAACAGTGGATATAAAAACAGGTGAAAAAACCATCGTCGACTATTTAATCAAACCGTTTAATCGCGCAAAAGAAGCGCTGCGTGAGCGCTAAATCCTTGAGGATTAGGGGTTGCGGGGGCTGGTCACGCGTGTCACAAGTCTGTTATACTTGTCCTAACACATTGGGGCTGATTCTGGATTCGACGGGATTCGCGAAACCCAAGGTGCATGCCGAGGGGCGGTTGGCCTCGTAAAAAGCCGCAAAAAAATAGTCGCAAACGACGAAAACTACGCTTTAGCAGCTTAATAACCTGCTCTGAGCCCTCTCTCCCTAGCTTCCGCTCTTAAGACGGGGATCAAAGAGAGGTCAAACCCAAAAGAGATCGCGTGGATGCCCTGCCTGGGGTTGAAGCGTTAAATCTAATCAGGCTAGTCTGGTAGTGGCGTGTCTGTCCGCAGGTGCCAGGCGAATGTAAAGACTGACTAAGCATGTAGTACCGAGGATGTAGGAATTTCGGACGCGGGTTCAACTCCCGCCAGCTCCACCAATCATGATTGGACAGTGATAGTACATCACTAGCAAAAACAGGAAGTTAGAAGTCTCAGCAGAACACCGACCAGACGGTGAGGGGACAAAAAGGATACGCAAGGGAGCCGCGGCTCCCGAGTGACAAAAAAAGCCCGCTTATGCGGGTTTTTTTATGCTCTTTGACCCGTCCTGAATAGCGTTGGCACGTTCCAGACTTAAATCCGGAGAACGTGATGATAGATGAATACGAACAAGCAGATTAATTTCCTGATACCCCTTTTTATTTAACAGTGAACGACCAGGCTTAAATAATAGCCCTATAAGCTTAAAATCGGCACTATAAAAAGAAACGTATTTTTTAGAACATTCACCATTTAAACGTTCGACATCGCCAGACAACCCCGACAGAGAATCGTGTAAAAACATCCAGTTAACTTTTCCATGAACAACTCTTGAATTTTCCTACTAAATACATATATTACGCATCCCGTTCAGTACATAGAATAACCTTTGATTTTTTTAATTGATATTGGAGTTACGAATGTCAAATAAGAAAATTTCGCGGAGCAATGGGGCAACAGGCCCCGTTAATAAGGTTGTCGCATGGTCAACAATCGCTTTACAGGCCCTGTATCCTGCCCTTCTTAGCTTCACGCCAACTATTAGCCATGCGTCAGCCGTTAAGGCATCGCAGACCGCCGCAGAACAGCAAGAACTGCGCGGCCTGTCTTCTCTCGCCGCGCAAGCTGGCAGAAGTATTGAAAACGGTCATGCGGGCAGTTTTGCTGCCAATACCGTCTCAGCACAGGCAACGAAGGAGGTGGTAGAGTGGCTACAGAAGTACGGTAATGCGCGTATTCAACTCAACGTCGATGACGCTTTCTCGTTGAAAGATTCGTCGTTCGATTTCCTTTATCCGTGGATTGATACAAAGCAGCATGTTTTATTTAGCCAGACATCGCTTCACCGTACCGATGACAGAACCCAAACTAATATCGGTATGGGTTATCGCTACTTCACGGCGGATAATTCAATGCTGGGCGCAAACTTATTTTATGACTACGATTTAAGTCGTCATCACGCACGTATGGGTGCAGGCGTTGAGTATTGGCGAGATTATTTACATGCAGGCGCAAATGCTTATTTAAGATTATCAAAATGGAAGGATTCCCACGATCTGGATGATTATCAGGAACGTCCGGCGGATGGATGGGATATCTATACCCAAGGTTGGTTGCCATCGTATCCGCAACTGGGCGCATCGCTTAAATATGAAAAGTATTACGGCAAGAATGTCGGCCTCTTTGGCAGCGATCATCTTCAGGAAAATCCGTACGCCTTTACAGGCGGGATCAGCTATACGCCGGTTCCGCTAGTTACGCTTTCCGCTGAACACAAGCAGGGGCAGAGCAATACTCATGATTCACGCTTCGGCGTAGAGATTAACTATCGCCCCGGCATCCCGCTGGCGAAGCAGTTGGATAGCGACAATGTTGCGTTGATGCGCGAAGTTCAGCACGGACGCTACGATTTTGTCGAACGAAATAACAATATTGTTCTGGAATACCGCAAAAAATCGGTTCTGAAAATCCGCCTGCCTGAAAGCGTACAGGGGGAAGGTGGCGCCGTTGTTCCGGTGACTATTTCACTGGATAAATCCCACTGGGGCATTCAGTCGGTAGAGTGGAACGATAGCGCATTTGCCGCCGCTGGCGGGCGCATTTCCGGTAGCGGCACGTCATGGCAACTGACGTTACCCGCTTATACACCAGGCGGCACCAATCAGTGGCAGATCGGCGCAACGGCGCGAGATGTTAAAGGAAACGTCTCTAACTATGCAGTGATGAGCGTAACGGTGACGGGGAATTCAGCCTCTGTCGGCACAATGGATTTTACATTGAACGACGAGCAGCAACCGATCATCGCGGCTGATGGGAAGTCACAGCATCCGGTTAAGCTGGTGATTAAAGATACCAATGGCAATCCGTTAACAGGGCTCGCACATGACATTGAATTGTCTTTGGCATTTACGCCTGACGCACAGAGAAATCGTGAGCGTTCGGCACAGGCTCCAAAGCTTGGTGAAGTGCAGGAAACCCGTTCAGGGGTGTATACCGCTATGCTGACGCCGGGTTTAACGGCGGGGACGGCACGCATAACCGCTAAAGTCCTGGGTAAAACAGAAACCCTGACAGTGACACTAAAAGCGGTTTCCGCCGAGTCGGCAAAATCGACATTCACGGTAATGCCCATGGAGCAGGTCGTAGGGCACCCGATTAACCTAGCGTTAGAAGCAAAAGATAAAGACGGGACTGCCATCACCGGCGACGACAGCTTACGTTTTTATGCTGTTTCGGCCAGCGGCGAGATCCGTTTTACTGCAGTAGAAGAGAAAGACGGCGTGTACAGCGCTAAGGCAACGTCTGAACTGGCTCAGGCGACACGCATTGGTGTGACGTCACAAAAACATGATTTCTCCGGGCTGGAAAAACAAGCCAACTGGATTGCAGACAAAACGCAGCCGGTGGTGCAGGCGTTTAACCTGACCAGGGACAATGCGCTGGCGGATGGCAAACAGAGTAATGTCGCGGTCGTTACCCTGACCGACCCTTATGGTAACGCGCTATCCGGATACACGGTCACCCTGGCGTTACCGTCACAGGTCAAGGTTGCGAATGGCGAGAACGTTGCCACCACCGATGCCAAAGGTGAAGCAAGATTCTCACTGACCAGTTCAACGCCGGGAACCTATGAGGTTACGCTGAACGCGGGGAACATCAGCTCATCGCTAAGCGTCACATTTGCCTCTGCAATGGAGGGGGCAACATTGTCTCTGACAGCTAAAGACAATGGCGCAATCACCGATATTGCAGCAAACGGTCGCGATGGTGCCACGCTTGAGATCATGCTCAACAATACCAACGCGTCGGTTGAAGGACAGAAAGTGGAGCTTATCGTAACGCCACAAGGGCTCGTGTACCCGGACAAAATCACCACCAATAAAGAGGGTTACGCGACGGTAACGTTAACAACGGTTAAGGCGGGTCATTACACCGTTAATGCCAGGGTTACAGATGGGCAACACAGCGTTGAGTCCTCAAGCGTTGACCTGGAATTCGTACCTGATATTAACAGCGCAGTGCTGAATTTGGCGGCACCTGCTGAGAGCATCGTGGCAAACGCATCAGCTACGCATGAAATTCAGGTACAGGTTGTCGACGGTGAGAACAACCCATTTAGTGGCAACGTGCACCTGACCAGTACCCCTGCCAGTGGATTAAAACTGGGCCAGTCAGAACTGACATTGGATGAGAAAGGAATGGCATCAACAACCTTTGTTGCCACAGAAGCCGGGCACTATCAATTGCAGGCAACCTTCATCAAAGAGGGTAAACGCGTTACGGCGGGTAAGGCGATTGAGGTGGTATCAGATCTGCAAAATGCAGCGTTGACGATCGAACCGTCAACCACATCCGCCGTAGTGAGTGATGTGGATAACGTGGCGTTTACCCTGCATCTGAGCGATACATCGGGGAACAGCGTCAGCAACCGTAAGCTGAAGATTACGGCCACAGGCCCATCGCCACGCGATCCTCTGGTGATTGATAATACGCTTGTCACCACCAATGCTTCCGGTACTGCGACCGTAAATGTCCACGGTCAAAAGGCGGGTCGTTACACGCTGACCGCCACATTGGCAGAACACGGTAGCAACGTCTCGGCAAATGCTTCGCTGATGCTGAATGCTGATGCCCAGAATCCAATACTCACTCTGGAGCAGGATTTTGGCTACGTCGTTGCCAACCTTGAGCCGATGGGCTTTATGGCCCGATTGCGGGATAAATTTGGCAATCCGTTAAACGGCAGTGTCGAATTTAGCGCAGGCAGCAGAGCCAAACCCGACAGCGGAACCTTTACGATGACACCGGATAAAACCAACTTTAAGTTAGGAAATGCCTACTCTGAACTGAGAACGGATACTGCTGGTGAAAGTTGGGTGAAAGTGAAGGCAACGACGGGAGATAAAACGTTGGAAAAAGAACTCACCGTCTGGGTAGTTGAGAATCATCAACCGAATTCCTGATCAGGATATAAACAGGAGATAGCCGCAGCATGGCGGCTATCTCCCTTTCTATATATTGCCCGCACGTCTTCTACCCACTAAGACTCAGAACTGTAATAGGTATAGCAAAGCTAAGTTCACTCTCGACGATTCCCCCTCCCCCGTTGATTTGAAAACAAGCAGCAATATAATAAAGGGGCTGGAAATATCAGCAAAGCCTCAGGTAAAATATTTTCAGACTGATGGCTATATTATCAAAATTAATTTATCACGTGACAAACTACGCAGGGAGACTTGAATCGAGTATCCAGTACCGATGTTTACATCACATTAATGACACATGACATATATCATCAATTCGGAGATCTGCATTTTCACTCTCAAAAATGTAGCCCGATAAATACCTTACCAAAAAAGTGTTAAATTTTTATTATGATTATTTTGCGGAGAGTTTATGAACAAAATATATCAAATAAAATGGAATAAAGTCCGTAATTGCTGGTGTGTGTGCTCCGAACTGGGAAGGAAGAACACGAAAAAAAAGTCCAGGGCGTTATTAGCCGGTGCTGTAGCGCTATGTTCATCAATGGCCTTTGCTAATGATATTGATGTCAGCACAGATAACACCGTTGATTTTGGCGAAAAAAACCAGTCTATTAATTACCATATCAATGTAAAAGATAATGCTAACCTGGTAATCAATGCGCCGGACTCTCGCCCCCGCCTGACCTTCACATCAGGTGGTGGGCTGGATATTACCCAAGGAACAGTGCGTATCAATGGTGAGCTAAACGTCCTGCTGAGAGGTACGGGTTACCTTAACGTGTCCAATGCAGGCAGCGAACTCTATGCTGACGACTTATATGACAGCGCATCAGACAACTGGCGAACTGGCGGTTATTTTAACGTGTCTGATGGCGGTAAGATTCATGTTAAAGGGACCAGTCGTCTTACCTATGAAAGGGGAAACATTAGCGGCGAAGGTAGCCAGGTAAATACACAAACATTCTTTATGGGTGTTTTCAAGAGCTACGGTGGCGATCAATTCCTGTCGGTTAATAACAAGGGTGAAATTAACGCCAGTGAGAAATTAAGCCTGGGGTATTACAATCAAGATTCAAATACCACGCTGGTGGTATCTGACATGGGGAAAATATCTGCCCCAGAAATTAGCTTGAGTACGAACTCAGAATTAGCATTAGGCGCTCAAGAAGGTGAGAAAGCTAAATCTGCTGGAGTTATTGACGCCAAGAAAATAGAGTTTGTCTGGGCTAGCACAGACAATAAAAAAATCACACTGAACCACACCAGTGATAACGCAAATATAACAGCTGATATATCAAGCGGCAGTGAGGGGCTGGGTAATATCAATGCGCTAAATGGTACAACGTTTTTATCTGGTGATAACTCAAAATTTAGCGGCAACGTAAAAATTGCCAGGAATGCCACCCTTGGGGTTACGCAGAACCTGGGAACCGCTGATATTAGCAATAGCGGCAAACTCTTACTGAACGCCCAGGACAACATGGCGTTTACCAATAAGGTTTCGGGGAACGGCATTATCTCCGTCGGCGCCGGAAATGTGGCGTTATTAGGTGATAACACCGCCTTTAAAGGAAAGATCAATGTTGAATCGGGTGCCGTTGCAACCGTGTCCGATCAGAAAAACTTGGGCTCTGCCGGGTTATCCGTTGACGGGAAACTGCAGCTCAATAGCACCAGCGACTGGTTGTTTAGCCACCAGATTTCTGGGTCTGGCATCCTGGGGGTCGATACGGGAAATCACGCTTTCTCTTTTAAAAATAGCGCAGCGACCTCTGGGTTCACTGGTGATCTGGCATTACAAAATACGACATTCAACCTGCAGGGAACCAACACCGATGCTCTTGCAAAAGCAGGGCTGATTGCAGGAAAAGGGAGTGAAATTTCACTGGGCACAGGCACACAGTCCATCGGAAGTCTGGCCTTTTCTGGCGGTACCATTGAGTTTGGTAACATTACCCCCGGCATACACCAAACCGACAAAATGGTGAATGTTAAAGACCAGTTAGACCTGACGGGATCTGGTGCTGTGCAGGTGAATCCTGTGGGCGTAGTGGACGCCATATCTCAAGGTATTGATACCGGTCTCTCCTTAATGGAGCAGGAAGACGCCAATGCGGAAATTAAACTGGTTTCCACCAATTCAGCAACCGTTGTAACAGGAGATGCCGGAAACCTGCAACTGCAGGATCTGAACGGTAACGCGATAACAGACGCTGTTCAGCATGACATCAGCCAGGACGGGCAGGTTGTAGCAAAGGGAACATACGACTATCGCCTGACCAGCGGGCAAAACCATGACGGCCTTTATGTGGGCTACGGTCTGACGCAGATTGAACTACAAGGACAGGGTCAGAATGCACTGATCCTGAACGCCAACGGAAAAGTCGGGGCGGCTGCGGAATTGAGTTCCCGCCTGACCGGCTCCGGGGATCTGGCGCTCGACAGCCAGAAAGGCCACACAGTTTCACTATCTGGTTTGAATAATGATTACACCGGTTTGACCGATTTGCGCAGCGGTAATCTACTGATGCTCAATGACAATGTTCTGGGCCATACAGCAGGTCTGCAGATGGCAGAAGAGACCGTTTTGGATATGAATGGGCATAGCCAGACGATTGGGCAGCTAACCAGCGCAGCGGGATCAGTTCTGAATATTAATGGCGGTAGCCTGACGATTTCTAACGGCGGAACATCCGCGGGGGCATTGGTCGGCAGCGGTAATCTGAATATCGATAACGGTGTCTTTAGCGTGAAGGGCTGTAATGCGTCCTTAAACGCAACAACGGCCATCGCCTCCGGCGCAGAGGTCACTCTGGATAATGTTCAGGGATTGGGAACCGGGAAGATTATTGCCGATGGTCATCTCAACCTCAATGCCGTTGAGGGACACTTGTCCAACAACCTTAGCGGTAAGGGTGAAGTTTCATTCAGCGAATCTAACGTCGCTCTTAAGGGGGATAACAGTGGATTTAGCGGCCAGCTTAACCTGGATAAAAACACACAATTAGTGGCGTCAGCCGCCGAACATCTGGGGGAGGCGACGATTCACAATCAGGGTGACATGATCCTTAGCAGCATGGATGACTGGACCATGCAAAACCAGGTCGATGGCAGCGGTAATATCATCAAGCAAGGCCAGGGCACTGTCACTCTGACTGCGAATTCCACCTATACCGGCACCACGGATCTTCAACAAGGGAGGCTGATGCTGGGTCAGGAGGATGCGCCTGTTACTTTAGCGAGCCAGCAGGTCAATATATCTTCGGCCGGTATGCTTTCAGGCGCGGGAACGGTACTAGGCAGTATCCATAATGCCGGACTGTTTGTTGCCGGAAATGGAGCATCAGGCCACTTTACTGTTGGCGGAGATCTCACCAATCAGGGTGCGATCTCTTTGGGGAATATTGGACAGTCCGCCGGCAACCAGCTGATTGTTGAAGGAAATTACCACGGCAACAATGGTCATATTAATTTTGATACGGTTCTGGGGGACGATCGTTCGGCCACCGATAAGCTTATTGTAAAAGGTGATACCACTGGCAATACTCAAGTAAGTGTCACCAATGCAGGAGGCCAGGGTTCACAAACTCTGGAGGGGATTGAGCTTATTCATGTTGATGGCCGTTCTGATGGTGATTTTGCTCAGAGCGGGCGTATCACTGCGGGTGCGTATGATTATTCATTGGTTCGAGGTCAGGGGGCTAACAATAATCACTGGTATCTGACCAGTCAGTTGATTAAGCCTGAAAATCCCGAAAAACCGGTTTCGCCCACAGAGCATATGCTTCGCCCGGAAGGAGGAACCTATACCGCGAACCATGCTGCAGTAAACACCATGTTCAACATGCAGCTACACGATCGCTCGGGCAAAGCTCAGTACACAGATGTGTCAACCGGAGAGATGAAAACCACCGGTATGTGGATGCGTCAGGCAGGTAGCCACCAAAGTTGGTATGACGGTAGCAGCCAGTTGCGTACTCAAAGTAATCGCTATGTGATGCAGCTCGGCAGTGATATCGCGCAGGGCTCAACCAACGGGCATGATAGCTGGCGTCTCGGGATCATGGCCGGATACGGTCATGACAATAATCAGACCCGCTCATCAGCAACGGGTTACACCTCGCGAGGTAGCGTCAATGGCTATAGCACTGGCCTTTATGCCACGTGGTTTGCCGATAACACTGATCATAAAGGCCTGTACTTCGACGGTTGGGCACAATATGGATGGTTTGATAACCATGTCAAAGGTGAAGGACTGGCTTCTGAGTCCTATAAATCCAAAGGTCTGACGGCATCTGTTGAAACAGGGTATACCTTTAAAGTTGGCGAATTCTCTGGCAGCAAAGGAACCGTTAATGAGTGGTATGTTCAACCGCAGGCGCAGGTTACCTGGATGGGGGTCAAATCTGATGACCATCGGGAAGCTAACGGAACGCGTATCGAGATGAATGGTAACGGTAATATTCAAACCCGTCTTGGAGCCAGAGCCTATCTGAAAAGCTTTAATAAAATGGATGAGGGCAAAGGCCGCGAATTCCAGCCATTTATTGAAGCTAACTGGCTCCATAATACACGCAGTTTTAGCACAAAAATGGACGATGTTAGCGTCAGCCAGGAAGGTGCACGCAATCTGGGAGAGATTAAACTGGGTGTCGAAGGCCAGATTACGCCAGATTTAAATCTGTGGGGTAATGTGGGCGTCCAGATGGGAGACAACGGTTACAACAACAGCGCGGCAACGTTAGGACTGAAATATCATTTCTAATCAGCCCGCAACAAAATATAGCCGGGGTGTTTTCGACAGCACCCTAGCTACTGCCATAACCCCAAATATATCGACGCTTGCATTATTCTCATAGCCAGGCGAGCTATGAGAATAATGAGCACTTAAATAGTACCAACCGTCATCCCATTCCTCCCATTTTACTGATCAAAGGGAGGGAAAAAACGACTCGCTTTTAACAAAGCCATTCAAAACCTTATTTATCAACTGGATACTCGCGATTAATCCACGCATGTTCATCTTCCCAGGTGAACATCCATTTGCGTACCGGGCCCGCCATCACGTTGAGGTAGTAGCTGTCATATCCTGCCAGGGTTGCCACCGGGTGATACCCTTTTGGCACCATCACGACATCACGGTTATAGACAGCCATACACTCGTCAAGCGATCGGTCGTCGGTGTATACCCGTTGCAGACAGAATCCCTGCGGCGGGTTGAGGCGATGGTAGTAAGTCTCTTCCAGATAGGTCTCCTGCGGCGGATTGTCGGTATCATGCTTATGACTTGGCCAGGAACTGGTACAGCCTTCGTTGGTCCACACCTCCACCACCAGCAGGCTGTCGGCGGGTTTATCTTCCGGTAAGATGTTGTGCACGTAGCGCTGGTTATGACCTTTGCCACGCGCTTCGCCGTCGATATCCTTAGGTGCAATCAGCCGCGTCGGATACGTTCCTTTCCCTGGTGCCGCGCAGACCGCCAGCTCCAGTCTGGTCACCGCCTGGACCTGTATTGCCTCGCCAGAAGTGACATACACCGCCCACGGTTTGATACGCTCGAACGGGCTCATTCGCTCGCCGATATCCGTAAAGGTTGCGCCCGGCGTGGTGACGGTCGCGCGTCCGGCGACCAATACCAGACAACGTTCTTCGCTGACGGCGGGCAGCGTAAGCTGCTGCCCCTCTTCCAGTTCGTACGCTTTAAAGCCAACATATTCCCAACCGGCGCTTTCCGGCGTCACTGACTGCGTACGCCCCTGCGCGTCCGGCTGCTGCCAGCGTGATAATAAACGTGACATATCACCTCCTCAGATAAGACCAGCGTCACGCGCCAGACGGCTAAGGTTGTTATAGCCCAGACGCGCATACGTTAGCGGATGCGCGATGGCCGGATCCTGCTCCGCCTCCACGACTAACCACCCCTGATACTGGTTCGCCTTCAGCAAGGCCATGATCGGCGGATAGTCAACGCAGCCATCGCCCGGCACGGTAAAGACCCCACTCAGTACCGCATCGAGAAAGCTGGTTTTGCGATTTTTGACATCCGCCAGCACGTCGGCACGCACGTCTTTACAGTGAACATGGTTGATACGCGATGCCCAGCGCTGCGCCACCGCCAGCGGATCGGCCCCGGCGAAGGTCAAGTGTCCCGTGTCGAGCAGCAATCCCACTTCCTCACCGGTATGGGTCATCAGGTTGTCCACGTCATCGGCGGACTCAATCACCGTTCCCATATGGTGGTGATAGGCAATCTGTACCCCCTGCTGCTGGGTGTAGCGCGCAAACTCGGTGAGCTTTTCACCGTATTCTTGCCAGCGCTCTTGCGGGAAGCGCGGACGCAGATGTACCGGCGTCTGCTGCTCGCCGTGAATGCAGCCACTGACTTCGGCAAAGACCAGCACCTTGGCCCCCAGCTCGCGCAGTAACGTCAGATGTGACTGCACGGCGGCAATCTCCTCCTCCACACTGCGTTCCAGTAGACGTCCGGAGTACCAGCCGGAAACCAGTTGCAGGTCGTGACGCTGCAAAATGGGGCCGAGCAGTCGCGCCTCGCGCGGGAATTTATTACCCAGTTCGAAACCAGCAAATCCGGCCTCTTTGCCCTCGCTCAGACAAGTATCAAGCGACGTCTCAGCGCCCAGTGAAGGAAGATCATCATTCGTCCATGTCAGTGGATTAATACCTAATTGTACCGTCATTATCTTCTCCTGAATTATGCTTGTCCGCGCTCGCGCCACCAGGCGATAAGCTGCAGGTAGTTATCTTTAATGCGCGCCACCAGTTGCGCATCGTCAATATCGTGTTTCAACCACGCGCGGGAAGCGTCGCCAAACAGCGTGCGTCCCACGGCAAATCCTTTCACCACCGCATGACCCGCAGCCGCTTTGAAATCCGCGCGCAGTTGCTCTGCCGGTGCGTCCAGACCAAGGATCACCACGCCACGGCAGTGCGGATCGCGCCGTTCGATAATGTCACTCAACGCCGTCCAGCCAGCAGAAGTCAGCGGTGGGAGTTTCCACCAGTCGGGGTAAATCCCTAAGTTGTAGAAGCGGGAAATAGCGCGCAAATACAGTTCATCACTGCGCGGCATACTGGCCGGCAAAATCACCTCCAGCAGCAGCTCATGACCAGACTGGCAACAGGCGCGGTACACCTCGGCGATTTTCTGTTCTTGCTCCAGACGCAACGCATGGGCATCTTCCGGATGGAAAAAAACCAGACACTTCACCACATGTTCCTGCGGCCAACTGATGAGCTGCGAGCCAATATTGCCGTGTTCCATCTCCAGCGGGCGAGATCCCGGCAGTTCGATAGGGCGACCTATCCACCAGCCCTCTCCGGTTATCGAATTCAGCGCATCCTGACCAAACGTACCGTCGCAAAGCAGCCCGGCCTTGCCCTCCAGCCCGGCGCTGTTGGCCGCTTCACGGCTGGCCTGCAAAATAAGCTGTTTCAATGCCGGAATACGCTTCAAAGACGCGCCGCACTGTAGCGCCATCTCTTCAAGCTGACTGCGGTGATCGAAAGCCATCACGCACAGTTCCGGCCATGTGCGACGGCGAGTCGTCACGCGATGCAAATGGTTGAGATGCGGATCGAGATCCGGACGCGGAACCTCCGCAGCACGAGAAAGATAATCATCTAGCTCAACTTTGCTCGGCATCGCCGGCGCACAGCCGTGACGAGATACCACCAGCGCACCGCAGGCATTAGCATAGCGGCACGCCTGCTCCCATCCCTCATCGTTGAGGTAGCCGCGCAGCAGGCCGGACATAAAAGCATCCCCCGCCCCCAACACGTTCAGCACCTCCACGCGTACGCCGGTCACCGTCAGGCCATCGTCCAGCCGGGCCGGGATCGCGTCGGTATACACCGAGCTACCGAGCGCACCGCGCTTGCAGACCAGCGTCGCGTTACTCACGCCGCGAACCTGCGACAGCGCCTGCAGCGTATCGGTACTGCCGCCCGCGATATGAAACTCCTCCTCGGTGCCGACAATCACATCAAAAAGATGCAACACCTCCTGCAACTGACGGGTGACCTGATCGGCGGCGATAAAACGTGTTTCGCCGTCGCCTAAGGATGTAAGCCCCCACAGCACCGGGCGATAGTCGATATCCAGCGCCGTACGCACGCCGTGACGGCGGGCGTAAGCGAGCGCCGTCAACACCGCCTCGCGGGTTTGCGGATGAGAAAGATGCGTCCCGGTGATAGCAAGACAACGAGCAGAAGCGATGTACTGTTCATCAACATCGCTGGCGGTAATCGCCATATCCGCGCAGTTATCACGGTAAAAAATCAGTGGGAAGGTGTCCCGGTCTTTAATGCCGAGTAGCACCAGCGCTGTCAGGCGGTCTTTATCGGTAATCAGATGGCTAGTATCGCAGCCTACCTGGTTTAATTCTTCACGCAGGAAACGCCCCATATGTTCGTCGCCAACCCGCGCCAGCATTGATGAACGCAGTCCCTGTCGCGCCGTTCCGTAGGCCACATTGCCGGACGATCCGCCAAGATATTTGGCAAAGCTCGACACATCTTCCAGGCGTGCGCCAATCTGCTGACTGTAGAGGTCAACCGCCACGCGGCCCATGCATATCACATCAAACTGCTTTTCCACGTTGATACCTCTTCAGACAATGTCGTTCACATTCAGCCAGCGGCCTTCCTGGTGCGAGAGTGCGATGGCGTCAAGCACACGCGACACCTTCCAGCCCTCTTCGAAGTCCGGCCACATCGGCGCGTCGGCGGCAATGCCGTCCACCAGGTCGCGCACTTCCACTGTTTTCTGGTCGTTAAAGCCGATGCCATGCCCGGCTCCCATACAAAACGCGCCGTAGTCCGGATGCGCCGGACCAACCAGTAAAGTGCGAAACCCCTGGCGGTTGACCGGATCGTCATGCAAATAGAGCTTCAGCTCAGCCATGCGCTCCTGGGTAAAACTGATGGTTCCTTTGGTCCCGGTAATCACATACGACAACCCCATCTTGCGGCCACAGGCAACGCGGGAGGTTTCAATCACCCCTTGCGCACCGCCTGCAAAGCGCACCATCGCGTGGGCCTGATCTTCGTTCTCTACCGCCACCATTTGCGAGGAACCGACCTGCGCCGGACGCTGTGGCACCACGATCTTCAGGTCGCCGCAGACCTGATGAATATCCCCAACCAGGTACTGCGCCATATTGACGATATGCGCCGCCAGATCGCCAAGTGCCCCCAGACCCGCCGTTTCTTTAAAACAGTGCCAGTGGATCGGCGCAAGCGGATCGGCCATGTAGTCTTCGTTGTGGGTGCCGTAGAAATGGATCACCTCGCCAATTTCTCCGCGCTCAATGATCTCTTTCGCCAGCTGCGCCGTTGGGTTCTTCATATAGTTGAACCCCACCAGGGTTTTCACTCCTGCCCGCTGTGCAGCCTCAACCATTTCACGCGCGTCGTGGGCGTTCAGCGCCAACGGCTTTTCCGAGTACACATGCTTGCCGTGGCGAATCGCTTCCAGCGCCATCTCTTTGTGCAGATGGTTGGGAGAGCAGATATCCACCACATCAATGGCCGGGTCGGCCACCAGCGCCCGCCAGTCTCCGGTTGAGCGATTGAAGCCAAACGCCTGCGCCCGCTCGGCGGCCAGCTCCGGAGAAACTTCCGCTACCATTTCACGCACCAGTTTGCCGCGCAGGTTAAACACCGTCGGGGCCTGGGCATAGGCGATAGCATGCGCCTTGCCGATATACCCGGTGCCAATCAATCCAATACGAACTTCTTTCATCATGATCCTCACAGTGCGCCGCGACGGCTCTTGGCGTAGGTATCGAACGCCACCGCCAGAACGATAATTAAGCCAGTAATAATTTGTTGGTAGTAAGCCGAGACGTTCATCAGCACCAGACCATTAATCAGGATGCCCATGATGATCGAGCCGATAATGGTGCCGCCGATACGTCCGTACCCACCCATCAGCGACGTGCCGCCAATCACCACCGAAGCGATGACGCGCAACTCAAAGGAGATCCCGGCGACCGCTTCCGCACTGCCTAAACGCGCACTGAGGATGAAGCCCGCCAGCCCAGCCAGACAGCCAATCAATACGTAGACGCTCACCAGCACGCGCTTCACATTGACCCCTGCCAGACGCGCCGCCTCCGGGTTGCCGCCGATGGCGTACACGAAGCGCCCCCAGCGGGTTTTATGCAGTGCCAGGTAACCGCCAATAGCGACCAGAGCAAAGATCCAGATTGGAATCGAAATGCCGAGCAGCTCGCCGCGTCCCCACCAGCGGTATCCCGCGTCGAAACCGGCAATCGGCGCGCCGTCGTTGATCACCAGCGTCAGGCCGCGCCAGATGGTCATCCCGCCGAGGGTGACGATAAACGGCGGCAGACGCAGGCGGGTCACGCCGAGGCCATGCAGAAAACCAATCGCGGTGCCCATCGCCATACAGATGCCAAGGCCAATCAGCCAGCTCATGCCGCCCCAGGCGTTCGGATCGACGGTGGTGAAGTTGTCGCCCTTGATCACATACGCGGCGGTCATAGCGCAGACCGCCAGGATAGAGCCCACCGACAGATCGATGCCGGCAGTCAGAATGACAAACGTCATACCCACCGCCATGATCCCGTAAATGGAGACTTCGGTCAGAATGTTGAAAATGTTGCGTTCAGAAAGAAAATTGCTGTTCTGCAACTGAAAGAAAATCAGCAGCAGGATCATAAAAATCAGCACCCCAAAGCGCTCAAAAAAGGCAATGGGATCGAGACGTCCACCGCGTTTGGCTGGAACCTGCGTTTTAGAAATAATCTGCGTCATGAGTCACTCCGTTATGCCGCATTCAGGGCGTTGTGGTTGATGGCCATCATCGTCATTAGCCGCTCTTCGTTGGCGTCATCGCCGTGGATCTCGCCAGTCACCCGGCCTTCACTCAACGTGATGATCCGATCGGAAACCGCCATGACTTCCGGCAGATCTGAAGAGATCACAATCACCGCCACGCCCTTTTTCGCCATATCAAACAGCACCTGATGGACTTCTGATTTGGTGCCAACATCGATGCCGCGCGTCGGTTCATCCACAATCAACACCCGAGGGTTAAGCGCCATGCAGCGCGCGAGGATCACTTTTTGCTGGTTTCCGCCGGAGAGCTTGCGCACCTCCTGCGCACTGTTGACCATTTTGATCTGCAGCGCCTGGCGGTAAGACTCAATCAGGGCATCTTCTTTGCGGGTATTCACAAACCAGCGCCAGTGCAGCAGTGACGACAGGCTGGAGAGCGACAGGTTGTCGCGGATCGACAGTCCCAACACTGCACCCTCTTTTTTACGATCTTCCGGTACCAGCGCCAGCCCCTGATCCAGCGCAAACAGCGGATCGCGCGGCTGATACGGCACGCCATCAAGTTCAAAGCTGCCGGAGGTAAAACCGTCGGCGCCAAACAGGCAGCGGGCCACTTCGGTGCGCCCGGCACCCACCAGTCCGGCAATACCTAATACTTCGCCAGCATGCACGTGGAAGCTAATGTCGTGCAGCGCGATGCCATGCGGATCCAGCGGCGGTTTTTCGCGGCTAAGCCCCTTCACCGCCAGACGCACAGGTTTATCTTCATGGTGAGTTTCGCTGGCCGGGCGGCGATTAAAGGCCACATCGCGCCCCACCATCAGGCGGATCAGCTGTTCTACGGTGGTCTGTGCAACCGCGCCATTCCCGGTGAATCGTCCATCCTGAAAAACGGTGAACTGGTCGCAGAGTTGAAAAACTTCATGCAGGCGATGGGTGACGTAGATAATGCTCACGCCACGCCCTTTAAGTTCCCGCACCACCCGGTGCAGACTTTCTACTTCGCTGTCGCTCAGCGCGGCGGAAGGTTCGTCCATGATGATCAGCTTTGCGTTCAACGTCAGCGCCCGCGCAATTTCCACCATTTGCTGCTGCGCCACGCTCAGTCGGGCCACGGCTGTGGTTGGCGCAACGTTCAGTTGCAGGTAATCCAGAATCACCTGCGCCTCCTGATTTACCGCCTTTTCGTCCACAATCAGATTGCGTTTACGCGGTTCGCGTCCGAGGAACATATTCTCGGCGACGGTCATATTGGGCAGCAGATTAAATTCCTGATAAATCGTGATAATGCCCTTGTTCTGCCGCTCAACCGGAGAGTCTTCTACCGGCAATGTTTCGCCGTTGAACCAAATATCCCCGCGTGTTTGCGGCTGTGCGCCCGCCAGCGCTTTCAGCAGGGTCGATTTTCCGGCACCGTTCTCACCTAACAGCGCATGAATTTCGCCTGCTCCGACAGTCAGTTGTGCGCTGCTCAGCGCCCAAACGCCGGAAAAGCTTTTCGCCAGGTCGGTCACTTTCAGTAAGGGTTGCGACATCGGTCTGCTCCTCCTCATAGAGAGCCGCCACTTGCGCGGCGGCTGCGGACATATCAGTTACCGGCTTCGTTAATACGCTCGGCCTGCTGCAGGTTCTCTTTGGTGATAAGCGTTGGCGGGTAGTCAGCCCCGGTGATCGCAGTCTTCTCACGGACGTTATTCACCAACTGGCTCATGGCCGTTTTCACCGCAAAGCCAGGACGTTGATCCGCCGTCACTGCCAGCCAACCGTCGCGCACACGCGCCAGTGCTTCCGGCACGGCATCGAATCCCGTGACCAGAACTTCACCCGGCTTCAGTCCTTGTCCCTGTAATGCTTCAATCGCGCCCAGCGCCATATCGTCGTTAGCGGAGAGGATCACCTGCGGACGCTTCGGCAGCGAAGGCAGCACGCTTTCAACAATGCGCATCCCTTCAGAACGCATCCAGTTACCGGTCTGATCGGCAACGATCTTGTACTTTTCACCACCCGCCTTCAGGCTGTCGCGAATACCTTTAGTACGTTCAATGTTGGAGGAGGAGCCTGGCTGGCCGGTCAGCAGAATAATGTCTGCCCCGTCTGGGAATTTGGTTTTGACAAAGTCGCCAATCGCCTGGCCGCCTTTGTAGTTGTTCGCGCCGAAGTGCGGCACTTTTTTCTGGCTGTCAACGGAGCGGTCGAGCGTGACCACGGGCAGTTTCGCATCCTGAATTTCATCTACCGCGCTGGATACCGCGTTGACATCGTTCGGCGAAACAATAAAGCCCTGTGCGCCACGAGTTATGGCGTTTTCCAGGTCAGCGACCTGTTTTGGCGAGCTACCCTGCCCGTCCAGGACCTGTAAATTCACGCCCATCTCTTTTGCGGCTTTCACCGCCGTGCGCTGCATGTGAACTTCAAATGGCATCGCCAGGTTTGGCGTACTGAAAACAATTTGCTCATTTTCAGCAATGGCTGCCCCGGATGTCATGGCGATGAGGACAGCTAAGATCAATTTTTTCATTATTATGTCTCTCTGTGTAGGGTAGGTTGTGGTGACAATCAGAGGAGAACTTCACGCTGGCTATGCAGTGACTCCAGCGCTTTATCCGCCAGATACAGCGCACGCTCGCCATCGTCCCCGCTGCAATCAGGGACCGCTTCGCCGCGCAGTACCGCAACAAAGTGTTCCCATTCCGCGGCATAGGCCGATTTATAACGCTGCAGGAAGAAGTGTTCAGGTAACGCGCTGGTGCAGCCCTGTTTGCCGTAGTGCTGCACCTGGTTTTCGAGAATATTGCCCGCGCACAGCAGCCCTTCAGAGCCGTGCAGCTCAAGGCGCTGATCGTATCCGTAAGAAGAACGGCGGCTGTTGACGATGGTCGCCATCGCGCCGGAGGCATATTTCAGTACGATGAACGCGGTGTCGATATCGCCCGCTTCGCCAATCGCCGGATCCACCAGATTACTGCCCTGGGCATACACCGAAACCGGCTCTTCGCCCATGATAAAGCGCGCCATATCAAAATCGTGGATGGTCATATCGCGGAACATACCGCCGGACACACGCACATATTCCGCAGGCGGCGGCGACGGATCGCGGGAGATGATCAGCAGCGATTCCGGCTTACCGATACGCCCGGCCAATGCGTCAGTTTTCACGCGGCGAAACTGCGGATCGAAGCGGCGGTTGAAACCGATAAACAACGGTACGTCGTACTCTTTGACCACTTTCAGGCAGTCGCGTACACGGGCCAGATCCAGGTGGACCGGTTTTTCACAGAAGATGGCTTTGCCGTGGCGTGCGGCCATTTCAATCAGATCCGCGTGGGTATCGGTCGCGGAGGCAATCAGCACGGCGTGAACGTTAGGGTCCGTCATCGCCTCATCCAGGCTTTGCAAACGAGCCTGGTACTGTGTGGCAAGACGAGTGGCAAATTCCTGATTCGGGTCGACGACCGACCAGAGGGTAGTAGCACTGTGACTGGCAATGTTAGCTGCATGTACCTGGCCAATTCGGCCAGCGCCCAGTAAAGCAATGTTAAACATAACGGCTCCCGGTGTTGGTGAATGCGATGAACTAACGACCCTTTAAATAAAACATTTATTTCATTTTTATAAATAGTGAAAATTATGTTTTTGGGTGCAAGTTAACACTTTTGAGATGATCGAGATAAAATTTGTTATCAATATCACAACATAAAGACAGGAAAGATGAAGGAATTGGCCCCCTTCCGTTCAGGAAGGAGGTGATGGATGAAGAGAAAGGAAAAATGAAATGAAAATTTCGTTGTCGCAGGTTGCCGGATGACGATGCTAACGCCTTATCCCGCCAGAAGGTAGAATCCGCTGTAGGCCGGATAAGCGCAGCGCCATCCGGCATTAATCGCTTTTAGTACTGACGTGCGTTTTTCACCTGCTCAAACGTCTGCTCAGCCGCTTTTCGCACCGACGGAGAGTCTGCCACCTGCGCATCGCCAGTGCGCCACCAGGAGGCATAGTCGTGGGTCATGGTTTTCGGCAGAACTTTGATATCCAGCAGCACAGGCCCCGAATGCACACGGGAGGCTTCCAGCGCCGCCAGCAGGCTTTGCTCGTCATGTACGCGCCATGCCCGACAGCCGTAGCTTTCCGCGTTTTTGGCAAAATCGACCTTCACCAACGGTCCATCTAACCGTCCGGTTTGCGGGTTGCGGTGGCGGTTTTCCGTACCGAAACTCCCCATCCCATGCCCCATCTGCAGGTTGTTAATGCACCCGAAGCTGGCGTTATCAAACAACAGGATAGTGACTTTTATCCCCTCCTGAACGGCGGTTTGTAGCTCGGAATGCAGCATCATGTATGAGCCATCCCCCACCATGGCATAAACCGGCTGCTGTGGCTTCGCCAGCCTGGCCCCAATAGCAGCCGCAATTTCATAGCCCATACAGGAGTAGCCGTATTCCAGGTGATAGCTGTCCGGGGTTTTGACCTGCCAGATACGCTGTAAATCGCCAGGCAGCGATCCAGCGGCCCCCACGACGATAGCGTTATCTTCAATGTGCTGATTGATAAGTCCCAGCACCTTCGTCTGGGTCAACCGGGTGTTTAGCGTGTCGCCATATTCCGCTAACTGAGCGTCAAGATGCCCTGCCACTTCGGGTTCGTCGTCGGGACGCCAGTCGCGATCCCATAAACGTTGGCACTCATCGCGCCAGGCCTCTTGCGCCTGCGTGACCTCCTTCCCCCAATCGCTGCGGTAGTCTTTCAGCGTTTCAGTTAACGCCGTCAGTCCGGTACGGGCGTCGGCGATAAGCGCGGTGGCATCAAACTTCAGTGCGTCAAACTCCGCCACGTTCAGCAGCAGGAACTCAACCTCCGGATGAGAAAACAGCGCTTTCGAACCGGTGGTAAAGTCGGTGAGGCGCGTACCGATGCCGATCACCAGATCGGCTTGCGGTGCGAGCTGATTCGCTGCCATCCCTCCAGTTACCCCAATGCCTCCGAGGTTAAGTGGGTGGTCACTAACCAGTGCGCCTTTTCCGGCCTGAGTTTCGGCAAACGGCAGTTGCAGCGTTTCAACAAACGTACGAAACGCCTCATGCGCGCCGGAATATCGTACCCCGCCGCCGCATACCACCAGCGGACGGCGTTTGCGGGCAATCAGCGCCCGCGCCATCGCCAGACGCTGTGGGTCGGGCGGTCGACGTTCAATCAGATGAACGCGGCGCGCAAAGAAACTCTGGGGATAGTCCCAGGCTTCTCCCTGTACATCCTGTGGCAGGCAGATGGTCACGGCACCAGTATCTGCGGGGTCAGTAAGCGTTCGCATCGCGTTTAGCATCGCACTCATTAACTGCTCCGGGCGGTTAATCCGGTCCCAGTAACGCGAGACCGGGCGGAAGCAGTCGTTGGTGCTGATGCCGAGGTCATGGTATTGCTCAATTTGCTGCAATACCGGGTCCGGCTGACGGCTGGCGTAGACATCGCCTGGCAATAACAACAGAGGAATACGGTTCGCCGTTGCGGTCGCCGCTGCGGTCACCATGTTTGCAGCTCCCGGCCCAACCGATGACGTCACGGCAAAAATACGCTGGCGCCGATGCTGTTTGGCGAATCCGGTCGCCATGTGCGCAATTCCCTGCTCATTACATCCCTGCATCACCTGCAAATGACCGGGATCCTGCTCCAGCGCCTGGCCAATGCCAAGCACATTACCGTGACCAAAGATGGTGGCGACCCCCTCGACAAAGGGCGTTTCCACGCCATCGACACAGATATATTGTTGATTAAGGAATTTGACCAGCGCCTGAGCCATGGTCATACGTTCGGTTTGCATAACCCCTCCTGTCAGCCCAGCGTTGGCATGGAGAACGCTGCCCCTGTGTCCTGCAGCATCTCCGGCCAGCGTGCGGTGACGGTTTTCATCCGGGTATAGAAGCGCACGCCATCATTGCCGTGAACATTGAGCGCACCAAAAATGGACCGCTTCCAGCCGCCAAAACTGTGGAACGCCATCGGCACCGGAATAGGCACGTTAACGCCCACCATGCCCGCCTGCACCTCTTCGCAGAAACGACGCGCACAGCCGCCATCACGTGTGAAAATTGCCGTGCCGTTACCATATTCATGACGATTAATCAGTTCCACCGCGCTGCTGTAATCTGCTACGCGCACCACAGAAAGCACCGGTCCAAAAATCTCTTCTTTATAAATGGTCATCTCCGGCGTGACGTTATCAAACAGGGTCGGCCCAACAAAATAGCCCTGCTCATGACCTTTGACGCTAAAATGCCGACCATCCACACGCAGGCTGGCCCCCTGCGATTCCCCACTGTCGATATACCCGAGCACTTTATTCCGATGCACCGAGGAGATAAGCGGTCCCATTTCGTTTTCCGGTGTCTGATCAAGCCCCGGCCCGACACGCAGCGCCGCAATCTGTTTTTCCAGTCTCGAGCACAGCTCATCTGCCGTTTTATCACCCACCGCCAGCACGACAGAAAGCGCCATGCAGCGTTCACCCGCCGCGCCGTAAGCGGCCCCCATAATGGCGTTGGTCACCATATCCATGTCGGCATCCGGCATTAAAATGCAGTGATTTTTAGCACCACCTAACGCCTGGCAACGCTTACCGTGGGCTGACGCTGTCTGATAAATGTATTCCGCAATCGGCGTAGAGCCGACAAAGCTCACGGCTTGCACGCGCGGGTCAGTCAGCAGCACGTCGACGGACTCTTTATCTCCCTGTACGACGTTGAACACGCCGTCCGGCAGGCCCGCCTCTTGCAGCAGTTTCGCCAGAGCCAGGGCGAGAGAAGGATCTTTTTCCGAGGGTTTCAGCACAAAGGTATTCCCGGTTGCCAGCGCGATGGGGAACATCCACATCGGTACCATTGCCGGAAAGTTAAACGGCGTGATCCCGACGCAAACCCCGAGAGGTTGCATCAGCGAATGGCTATCGACGCCGGTGCCTACGTTGGCTGAGTGTTCGCCCTTTTGCAGATGTGGGATGCCGCAGGCAAACTCCACCACTTCCAGGCCGCGGGTCAGCTCACCAACTGCGTCAGAGAACACCTTGCCATGCTCTTCGCTGATGATGCGAGCCAGCCTCTCCATGTTTTCTTCCAACAGCGCCTTAAAGCGGAACATCACTCGCGCACGTTTTAACGGAGAATGGCGCGCCCACCCGGGGAATGCGTCGTGCGCTGCCGCAATGGCCTGCTCGGTTTCCTGTATCGTACTCATCACCACCTGGCGGATCTGCTCGCCGGTGGCCGGGTTGAAGATTGCCTGAACGCGCTGGCCTGAACCGGTGACACATTCGCCGTGGATAAAATTCGCTACTGTCTCCATCCTTAACCTCTCGCTGTTGATACGTGACTGTTACCTGAACACTGTTATCTGTGTACTATATATGAAACAAACATTCCATTTTAAGTTGAAATAAAATAAATAATGATTAATGTGATCAAGGATGGGTTTTTATGTTAACAAGCGGAATCGCATGATTAGCGTGCACTGGCAGAACGTTTCAGCGAACGGCAAACCTGAAGCTTTTGTTTCGTTTTTACAGCCAGATGAATGAGTGACATTTCAAAGACGCGGTTTTGCGTTTAGAATCATAAAACTATGTACCAGGAGGTAAAATGACAACAGCAACCAGCCTGAACGAGCTGCAGCAGCAAATCCGCGATCGCTACGATAGCCTGAGTAAGAGGCTGCAGCAGGTGTCCCGCTATGTGCTGGATAATACCAATAGCGTGGCCTTTGATACGGTTGCCGTCATTGCTGAACGTGCCGGAGTGCCACCCTCAACGCTGATCCGCTTCGCCAATGCCTTTGACTTCACCGGCTTCAACGAAATGAAACAGCTGTTTCGTATGAACCTGGTGGAGGAAACCGCCAGCTACAGCGACCGCGCGCGCATGTTCCGTGAGATGGAAAGCGAAGCCGTGCCGGAAACCCCGCTCGATATCCTGCAGGAGTTCGCCCGTTCGAATACTCAAGCGCTCCAGCAGCTGGCAGCCCGTGCCGAACCTGAAATGCTGGAACGCGCCGTACAATTGCTGGCAGAAGCCGACACCATTTACATCGCCGGTTTACGTCGTTCGTTTAGCGTCGCCGCCTATCTCACCTACGCCCTGAGCCATCTTGAGTGTCGCCCTATTTTGCTCGACGGAATGGGCGGAATGCTGCGCGAGCAGATTAACCGCATTAAAGCGCGCGATATCGTGGTGTCGATAAGCTTCTCGCCTTATGCGGAAGAAACGGTGATGGTCAGCGAAACTGCAGCCAATGCCGGCGCGCGCCAGATCGTGATTACCGACAGCCAGATAAGCCCGCTGGCAACGTTCAGCGATCTCTGCTTTGTGGTGAAAGAGGCGCAGGTCGACGCGTTTCGCTCCCAGTCAGCGACGCTGTGCCTGGTACAGTCACTGGTCGTGGCGCTGGCTTACCGGCTAGGTGACGGGAGTAATGAACGCGGTCATTCTGTCGGTTGATGAGCGACGCGAAAATTGATGATCCGCTTTATTACATTCCCGCCAGCGTGACGTGAAATCGTGATGTCTGCAGTTACTTTTATGGTCGTTGAAAATATCACCATCATTCAGCGACCGGATAAAATACAATCCGTTATTACCATGAGCTACAATTATATTAATTTTAGATAATCAACAATGCATGTGCTGACAATAATACGCAAAGGTTTACTATAGCCCTGTCTTTTTTAAGCAGGAAAGTAAAATGAAAAATACAAAAGGGTTGATGATTATTGCCCTTGCTTTCACCCTGGCATCATGTGCCGCCATTCCTGAGAATATCAAAGGTAATAATCAACCCGATATCCAAAAAAACTTTATCTCCGTGCATAACCAGCCTGGTTTATATACCGGTCAGCAGGCCCGCTTTGGCGGTAAAGTCATCAATGTGATTAACACCAAAAAAGATACGTTGCTGGAAATCGCCGTTTTGCCACTGAACGACTCTGCTAAGCCACAAATTGACGCGAGCTATCAGGGACGTATTCTTGCCCAGCAGAAAGGTTTCCTCGATCCGGTAAACTACAGAAACCATTTCGTGACTATTTTGGGAACAATTCAAGGAGATGAGTCAGGTTTCATCAACAAAGTCCCGTACAACTTTGTTAAAGTTGATTTACAAGGTATCCAGGTTTGGCATTTAACTGAGTCTGTCAACACCACTTATAATATGTGGGATTATGGTTACGGTGCGTTCTGGCCAGAGCCGATGTGGGGAGCGCCTTACTACGCTAATACAGTAACTCAGGTAACTCCGGAGCTAGTGAAATAATCCCAGAGGTAAGATGGCGCGACTATATTCCGGAGTCAGGTGTTGGCAAACAACCCTTCTCATTACCCCGCGTTTATCTTATTGCGCCATCCTGCTTCAGGAGATCCTTCGCTTAACATGCATTCTTCCTGTTACATATAATTTTTAACCGCTAATTCTTTAGCGAAGAAATGGGCTTTACCCTTCTCATGCCTGACCATCTTTTGTTATTTACCGACAACTCCCCCACCCTGCATGCAATAAAAGAACATTTGTGTTTACACATTATTCAGGGATTACTATGAACAGAAAATGCTTACTGTTGATACCATTATTCTTTAGTAGCGTCATCATCACTGCCTGCGATAATAAACCTGCAGTAAAAACCACCATTGAGCCCGAAGTCGGCGTTGTTACCTTAGTCCCCTCCTCAGTAAATATTAAAAGTGAACTTCCGGGTCGCGCACTTGCGTTCGAGATCGCCGAAATCCGCCCTCAGGTTGGTGGGATCATCATAAAACGCAACTTTGTTGAAGGTGATAAAGTCAGCAAAGGAGAATCACTGTATCAAATTGATCCAGCCCCACTGCAGGCACGACTGGACTCAGCCAAAGGCGCGTTGGCAAAGGCACAGGCTACCGCCAATAATGTTCGTCTGACACTAAATCGGCAGTCAGCATTAATAAAATCTAATTACGTCAGCCGCCAGGACTATGACACCACGCGTTCACAGCTTAATGAAGCGCAAGCCAATGTTGCCGTCGCTAAAGCGGATCTTGAACAAGCCACCATTAATCTTCGATATGCCAATGTTACCTCGCCCATTGATGGCATTAGCGGCAAATCTTCCGTGACCGTGGGTGCCCTGGTTACTGCCAATCAGGAAAACTCGCTGGTCACCGTTCAGAGATTAGATCCGATCTATGTTGATTTAACGCAGTCAGTACAGGACTTCTTACGCCTGAAAGAAGAGAAAGCTAACGGCAAAATTGCCCAGCAACAAGGCAAAATTCCGGTTGAGCTGATGCTGGAAAACGGCAAACCCTATCGCCATACCGGTACGCTTGAGTTTTCCGATCCCGCTGTTGATGAGACCACCGGTTCGGTAACCCTGCGCGCCGTATTTCCCAATCCTGAAGGTGAAATTTTACCCGGCATGTATGTCACTGCGTTGCTGGACGAAGGCAGTCAACAAAACGTGTTGATGGTCCCCCAGCAAGGAATTACGCACAACGAGCAAGGAAAAGCCACCGCGCTGATCCTTGACCAGGAAAACGTAGTGCAACTGCGTGAAATAAACGCAGTGAAGGCCGTTGGTAATCAATGGTTAGTGACCGCGGGATTACGCCCCGGCGATCGGGTCATTGTGTCCGGATTACAAAGAATTCGTCCGGGAAGCAAAGCCCGGGTCCTCCCTTCAAAACTGAACACACCTGACACGGTAGCTGAACAGTAATATTTCAGGTATTAAGGACACTTTCTTTATGGCCAACTTTTTTATTGAGCGCCCAGTTTTCGCCTGGGTGCTCGCTATTATCATGATGTTTACGGGCGGTATCGCGATAATGAACCTGCCAGTCGCCCAATATCCACAAATTGCGCCCCCAACCATTACCATCAGCGCGGCCTACCCCGGGGCAGATGCAAAGACCGTTGAAGACTCCGTCACCCAGGTGATTGAACAGAATATGAATGGTCTTGACGGCCTGATGTATATGTCATCCACCAGTGATGCGGCAGGTAATGCCTCGATTATCCTGACCTTCAAAACGGGTACGTCACCCGATATTGCGCAGGTTCAGGTACAGAATAAACTGCAGCTGGCGATGCCTTCCTTGCCACAGGAAGTACAACAGCAAGGGATCAGCGTTGATAAATCCAGCAGCAATATCTTAATGGTCGCCGGTTTTATCTCTGATAATAACAGCCTGAGCCAATATGATATTGCCGACTATGTGGCCTCGAACATTAAAGATCCGCTAAGCCGCACTGCCGGGGTGGGGAGCGTGCAGTTATTCGGTTCGCAATACGCCATGCGCATCTGGTTGGATCCGCAAAAGCTCGACAAGTATAACCTCACTCCCGAGGACGTCATTACCCAGCTCAAAGTACAGAATAATCAGATATCTGGCGGGCAACTGGGGGGCATGCCTCAGTCAGCCGATCAGCAATTAAATGCGTCGATAATCGTCCAGACGCGTCTGCAAACAACCGATGAATTTGGCAAGATCTTCCTTAAAGTTCAGCAAGATGGTTCTCAGGTTCTACTGCGTGATGTCGCACGCATTGAGCTGGGTGCGGAAAATTATGCCACGGTTGCACGTTACAACGGCAAACCCGCCGCCGGGATTGCAATTAAACTTGCCGCAGGCGCCAATGCCCTTGAAACGTCCCAGGCTGTTAAACAAGAGCTGAACAGATTATCAGCCTGGTTTCCGGCCAGCATGAAAACCGTTTATCCCTATGACACCACGCCGTTTATCGAAATTTCGATTCAGGGTGTTTTTCATACTTTGATCGAGGCAATCATTCTGGTATTCCTCGTCATGTACCTGTTTTTGCAAAGTTTTCGTGCGACGCTCATCCCCACTATCGCCGTTCCGGTGGTTATCCTTGGCACCTTTGCCATTCTCGACGTCGCCGGTTTTTCGATTAATACGCTCACGATGTTTGGCATGGTGCTGGCGATAGGGTTGTTAGTCGATGATGCTATCGTGGTGGTTGAGAACGTAGAACGTATTATTGCTGAAGAGCACTTGTCTCCAAAAGCGGCAACGCATAAAGCAATGGGTCAGCTCCAGAGGGCGCTGGTTGGTATTGCCGTGGTGTTATCCGCCGTATTTATGCCGATGGCATTTATGAGCGGCGCGACAGGAGAAATTTTCCGTCAGTTTTCCATCACCTTGATCTCCTCCATGCTGCTGTCGGTGTTTGTGGCGATGAGCCTGACGCCAGCACTCTGCGCCATGCTGTTAAAAGCACATGATGACGAGCAGGCAAATACACATTTTCTGTTTACCCGATTCAATCATTTCATGGAGAAATGCACTCAGCACTACACGGACAGCACCCGAAAACTGTTACGTTGCACGGGCCGTTACATGGTCGTTTACTTAGTCATTGGCGCGGGCATGATGGTGCTGTTTTTACGTACGCCGACCTCCTTTTTGCCTGAAGAAGACCAGGGGGTATTCATGACCACGGCGCAATTGTCCTCAGGTTCAACGATGGTGAACACCAGCAAAGTGCTCGGGGAAATAACGGACTACTACCTGACGAAAGAACAGAAAAACGTTGCTTCTGTTTTCACCGTCGGCGGATTTGGTTTCAGCGGTCAGGGACAAAACAATGGCCTGGCGTTTATCAGCCTGAAGCCGTGGTCAGAACGCGTTGGCGAAGAAAACTCGGTTACCGCCATTATTCGACGGGCAATGATGGCCTTAAGTACCATCAATAATGCCGTCGTTTATCCGTTCAATTTACCCGCGGTCGCAGAATTGGGCACCGCATCAGGGTTTGATATGGAGTTGCTGGATAACGGTAATCTTGGGCATGAAAAAATGATGCAGGCCCGAAACGAGCTTTTGGCTCTGGCCAACCAGTCCTCAGGTGAGGTCGACGGGGTGCGCCCAAACGGCCTGGAAGATACGCCGATGTTCCGCATTCACGTCGACGCCAAAAAGGCTGAAGCTATGGGCGTTGCGTTATCGGATATTAATCAGACCATCTCCACCGCGTTCGGTAGTCGCTATGTCAATGATTTCCTGAACCAGGGGCGCGTAAAAAAAGTGTATGTCCAGGCCGATACGCCGTTCCGTATGTTGCCGGACAATATCAATCACTGGTATGTACGTAATGCCTCTGGCGCGATGACCCCACTTTCCGCCTACTCATCAACCGAGTGGACCTACGGCTCTCCACGCCTTGAACGCTACAATGGTCAGCCAGCAATGGAAATTCTGGGCCAGCCGGTAGAAGGGAAAAGCAGCGGTGATGCGATGAAATTTATGGCATCACTGATTAATAAACTGCCCGCAGGCGTCGGTTATGCCTGGACCGGTCTGTCTTATCAGGAGGCGCTATCCACAAACCAGGCACCAATGCTGTACGGCATTTCGCTGATCGTCGTATTTCTGGCGCTGGCGGCGCTGTATGAAAGCTGGTCGATCCCTTTCTCGGTGATGCTGGTTGTGCCAATCGGGGTGGTCGGCGCGTTGCTGGCCACCGATCTGCGCGGCCTGAGCAATGATGTTTATTTCCAGGTCGGCCTACTCACCACGATGGGGCTATCGGCTAAAAATGCTATTTTGATCGTCGAGTTTGCCGTCGAGATTATGCAGAAAGAAGGGAAAACGCCGCTTGAGGCCGCGGTGGAAGCCGCGCAAATGCGCTTACGTCCTATTCTGATGACCTCACTGGCCTTCATCCTGGGGGTAATTCCACTAGCAATAAGCAACGGCGCGGGCTCTGGCGCGCAAAATGCCGTCGGTACGGGGGTTATCGGTGGGATGCTGGCCGCGACGGTACTGGCGATCTATTTTGTTCCAGTATTCTTTGTACTCGTTGAAAATACGTTAGCGCGATTTAAAGCCCGACGTTGATCCCCTGCTCTATCCCTGGGTTTAGATTATTAAATCCAGGGATGGGACTTCATTTGTCAGGTCTACAGTTATTAGCGGGCACGGCTATCCAGCGAGTTTCTCGTGGATAGCAGGGTAAGCATTACGCGGACTTTTCTTGTAGGGGAACAACTGGGGCAGGTACAGAGGTTGTCAATTCTAACTAAAGCCAGGCTATCAAAACGGTTAATCAATAGTGCAGACCGGAACCTTTCAGATTTACAGCCAGTTCACCCAGTTTTGTATTCGGATGCTGATGACACATTTTAACCATTTTCGGTACAGCTTCCGTTTCCACCTCATGCAGGGGAACATAATCATCGCCTTTAAAGTCCGAATTTTTATTAACAATCACAAAGGCAATTGCCGTCTTGTATTGCTGACTCATATCAACGAATTCTTTACAGGTCATATCTTGTGGCGCAGCTTCCGTTGCCTGAGTAGCAAAAGCACGGGTCATTGGCGCCATAACAGAGGTCACAAGAATAGCTGCAGAAACCATCATTTTAATATTCACTATGCGCTCCAGAGGTAGCATTAATTTTTATCGGCGAGCTTATCAGTTTTTACCAGCGTCGCATTTCTACGCAGACTGATAAAAGCTAAAGAACTAAAGATCATCTCGACACCAATAAAAATTGAGGTAAATACATACGATCTGTCGGGATCCATATTCAGCCACACGCCGGCAATAAGCAGGTCAAAAATACCAATAAAAATGTTCCATCCATAACCCGGACTGTGGAACAGTTTGACCCCAGATGCGATACGAAAAATACCACCCAGAATAAACAGGCAGCAAAATACCATTGCCAATGAATTCATGCCTATCACAGGATTCACCAGGAAACAGTAACCCAGCAGTAACCACGCGATAGCAAAAAAGGCATAGGTAAATTTGGCTTTCAATTGCTTTTTACTTGAGCTAAACAGGCTATAAATAGAATAAAAACCACATACCAGGAACATAAAGCCAGTTGCATAGCTTAAATAAACACCTGCAGCAATCGGATAAATCAAGCAGCAGATGCCACAAATCAACATCAACACCGCCATAATCGTCGCATGCTTTTTATAATGAACGAGTGTTTTTTCATTAAACGCTCTCAGGCTACGCTGATTAAAAACAAACATACATCCTCCGTTATACATAAACGCAATGTAACCTGTTGACACAAGAATTATTACTCACTCAACATATGTTACTTACAATGGAATGATAAGACTTCCGCTAAGGAAGCGTATATAAGAACAAGAGAATGTCGCTATGCGTATATTCCTACACATGTCAGACATCTGACACTTGTAAGATTAAACGGTCATTATTCTATCGTGGTTCTGATTTCGCTCTTTAACATTATTTAATATGCTTATTGCGTTTGGTGACATATACCAAATTTATTCAGGAGAAAGTAATGAAAAAGATTATTCTTGCGGGTGTGCTTGCAACCATGATGGGTTCAGCACCAGTGATGGCTGCTACTGCTACCACAACTACTCCGGCGCAAGCTACTACCGCAAATGTACAAAAAGAAGCTGCCGATATTATGCAGGTCGCAGTGCAAGGCGCAAATGCGATGCGTGATATTCAGCTTGCTCGTTTGGCCCTGTTTCATGGACAGCCTGACAGCGCTAAAAAATTAACCGATGACGCCGCTTCCCTGCTGGCAGGCGACAGCAAAGATTGGGCGAAATTTGTAAAAACTGCGCCTAAAGCCAAGATGATTGACGATCAGTACGTGGTTATTAACGCTACGATCGCGCTGTCAGAAGACTATATTGCCACTCCAGCCAAAGAATCCGCTATCAAAACAGCGAATGGCAAAATGGCCAAAGGCGACTGGAAAGGTGCAGTGGATACCCTGCAACTCGCTGGTATCAGCGTGCTTCAGACCCAATACCTGATGCCCCTGAATCAGACTCGTAAAGCCGTTACCAGCGCGCAAAAACTGCTGTCTTCCGGTAAATATTATGAAGCAAACCTTGTGTTAAAAGGTGCTGAAGAAGGTATTGTGATCGATAGCGAGATGATCGGCGCAGGCCAGTAATACTCAGCACTACGGAGTGTTGAACCAGGACTTTCTCTCCTGATCGGGCAGCTACGGCCACCCGATCAGGGGGATTAATGGCTAATCAGACTGTCTATCTCAATCTCAATTTCCCGCATAACAGCAATAATCTTCTGCAATGCCTCCTGGCGTACTGCCAGAGGAAGATCGTCAGGTCGTCTGGATTCGAAAGGTTCGCACAGGTTTTGTAGCGCAGTGATGCCCAGAATTTGCGCCGAGCCATGCAACCGGTGAAGAGCGCGCAAAAACAGCTGAGGTTCATCTTGCAGAACAGCTTTCTCAGCCGCTTGTATATCATTCAGCGTTGCCTCGCGAAATGTCTCGAGAATCTCGTTCATTAGTGCGCGATCGCCGCCGGTATTCTCCGTCAACACATTGAATTTCAAATGCCGGATTGAACAAGGAGACGAATAACCGGTTTCGATTTTACTCAACTCATGTGTCAGTGTCTGAATCGACACAGGCTTGAACAGGCACAAATTCATACCATTTTGCAGGCATCGATCGCGTGACTGTGGAAGTGCGCTGGCCGTCAGTCCCCATATTTGTAAATTCGGCTGTTGACGACGTAGCGAAGCCGCGAGATCAAACCCGTCTTTTTTCGGCATATTTACATCGGTTATCAGCAGATCGTACGATTTTTTCGCCAGTTTGGCTTCTGCCTCCTCCCCATCACACGCTTCATCCACATTGTAGCCAATGGCATTCAACTGTCGCTTGAGCAGCAGGCGATTGGTTGGGTTATCGTCTGCAATCAAAATAGACAGACACGGAAGCGGTAACAGAGTACCAGGCGCATCGCCATCCGGTACAATCGACTGTCGAGCCGTTTCAACCGGCAGCGTTATGGTAAACGTGGTTCCTTGCAACGGGACGCTCATCAACTCCAGCGTCCCACCCATCAGCGTCACCAGTTCTTTACAGATAAATAACCCCAGACCGGAACCGGTTTGTTGACGCCCGCAACGCCCCTGAGCGTAACGATGAAACAGCCCCGCCTGCTCCTCTTCACTAATCCCGCAACCGGTGTCGCTAATGGCAATGGTCAGGGTACCGTGATTCTCCCCGTCAGGCGTCAAACGGGCCGTCACATGAATACTGCCCTGCTCGGTAAACTTCAACGCATTGCCTACCAGGTTGGTGAGAATTTGCCGCAAAGCCTGCTGATCGACAAATACCCGTTCGTTTGCCGGCAACTGGCTAACGCAAGCCAGCGTAATTCCTTTCTGTCTGGCTAAAGCATCGAAAGAGTGGCACTGCAATTCAATGAGCTGCGAGAGATCCGTCCATTGAGGAACAACCTGGTATTTACCAGACTCAATCTTATCCAGATCCAGAATCTTACCGATCAGCCCAAGCAATGACTGGGCTGTCGCCCCGGTAAGGGCAATCGCCTCTTTTCGCTGTGCCGGGCTGAGTTCTGAACTCGACAGTAATTCCACAAAGCCAACAATCGAACTTACCGGGGTACGTAATTCATGGCTCATACTCGCCAGAAAGCGACTTTTGGCCTTGGTTGCTTCAATCGCTTTATTCTTTTCGTTTTCCAGTTCTTGAGATAATGCCTCTTTGAGATGAAGCTGCTCTTCCAGTAGCCGCTGAGATAGTTTCCTTTTCTTTACCTCACGGGAGAGTGAGATCCCCCAGATCAGGCTAATCGCTATCAGCAGCAGCGCGAATATCCCCAGTTGATAGAACTGTTTGCTATATCGACTCCATAAATCAACCTGCGTATTGGAAATTTTCGACCACTTCTCCGTCATCTGCAAAATCTCACGTGGCGGTATGGCCTGTAGCGCTTTATCCATAACAGACTTCAACATAGGCTCGTGAGAAGAAATCGCAAAACTTACAGAGGCACCAGGCATATCTGGAAGCCTAAAAAAGTGCATATTTTTCTGATAGTAATGATCGACCATAAACCTTGCTGACAATTCGGTAGCAATTGCCGCATCAGCGCTGCCCTCCTTGACCATGACCATCGCAACACTGCTAGTATCAGCATTAACCCAGGTGGCCTGCGGATAGCGTTGCTTCAGCTCGCTTTCCAGTACATGCCCGGCTGGTAGCGCAATACGTATCGGCTTCTCCAGTAGCGAGTCGGCGGTTTCCTCACGGGAAGTGATCATCACAAATGCCACATTCATCAGAGGATCGCTAAAGGTCGAATTGTGCGGGTTTTGATGAGTGAGCGTGATAGTGGGATACATATCCCACTGTTCGCCGCTTATTTGCTTTGTCTGCTCACTTTTAGAGTTAGCTAAAATGGGTTCAAAATCGAGCCCCGTTTGCAGATGAATAATATTCAGTAAATCGCCAAGAATACCGCGTAATTCACCGCTGCGATCGACCAGCGTATAGGGCGGGTAATCTGGGTTGATTAAAATGCGGATGACATGCTTTTTCTTCAACCACGCTTTTTCCTGAGTGGTGAAAGGTATAGGTGCATTCAGATAGGCAAGGTTGCCGCGGTTCAGCCAGTTCTGCATGACTTGCATATGAATTTCATTACTGATTGACGTAATGAAACCATCAAGAATATTTCTTAATACCGGCTGATCTTCGTTAACGACAAAATAATTATATTGTTCTTGCTTATCAAAGTAGTGCGTAATAACCAGTGATTGTGAGAAGTATCGAGAGATGCAATGGCTGCTGGTGATATTGTTACCAATATAATATTGGTTATCACCATTCACTACCGAGGCCATGGCCTGATACTCGTCATCATAAAATGAGACTTTAGCCTCAGGAAAAGCCTCCTGGATAACATCGAGAAAAGGGCAATCCCGCACACACGCGACGCTAACCTGATGGTTCGTGGTCAGCGGCAGCATAGTGTTTTTTAGTGATGTTACAAGCGTCGGCCACGTCGTCAGCAATACCGAAGTACGCAACAAATTTCCGCCCACATCCTGGCGTCGGGACAGTTGGGTTATCAGCGTATCAACATCGTTATTGGCGAGCGCGGCCAGCGCCTCTTGCTCATTATCATACTGCTTTATAATGATTTTCAGATTGAGGTTCTTTTGCATTAACGCAAGGTAATCTGCGTTGACTCCCCGATAATATTCGCCGCTATTTTGATAAACAATGGGGGAGACTTCAGGTAACCAGGTACCAACAACCAAGGTTTTTTTATGCGCTAACCAGTTTGTTTCTTCCCTGTTCAAGCTGATATTTTGTACTGAAGTATTATAATTACTTTTTAGCTCAACTTGCCGAGCTGAGCTTACACCCGTAGACAACCCGATGGTAAATATGACCATCAAAAAAATAAACAAGCGTTCCAGCATTACTCTATCCTATTTTATTTCTCTGCGCATAATCATAAATTTCCATTAATGATGAACAATCTAATTTTTCCATCAACCGGCTTTTATAGGTACTCACCGTTTTATTACTGATATTCATTTTGCTGGCAATTGAGCTGTAATCCATGCCATTAAGGATATAACGCAATACTCTCATTTCCTGATTCGACAACGTATCAAGCTTATCCTGCTCGCTGACGGATGAACCAGTAAAATGCTCAAGGGAAAAGGGAAAATAGCTATAGCCATTTTTTGCTGCTTCGATTGCGGCAAGAATATTATTCATACCTTCTTTTTTACTCACAAATCCGTTGGCACCGTATTCGGCGCTACGTTTACCGTAAAAAAATTCATTTTTGGCTGAAATGATAATGATTACACCAGCATAGTGCCGCTTTCTCAGCTGCTCCAGCACTTCGATGCCACTGATACCGGGAATATCTACATCGATAATCAACAGCTCCGGCTTAGTTTTTTCAACGGTTTGAACCACTTGATCTCCGCTGTCGAGTTCGGTGGTCACAGCGATACCATTAGTATCGAGTAAGTTGCGGATGGCAATGCGTGCCAATGGGTGATCGTCAACAATTATCGCGTTCATTGCGTATAAGAATCCCGATAAATAAAGAGAGGCGATGGCTATAGAGCAGGCGAGCCTTCAACATTATAATTTCTGAAAATAAGGCTTTATCAGGTAAATCCTAACATAATCACGCGTATATTTTATTCATTTTTTATAAAAAATGCAGAACAAGGTATAAACGCAACACTGTAATTTACAAATTTTAAACCTTGAGCCTATCTAAATATCAAACCATTAACACAACATAAAAGGAATATTCCTACACGCGTAGGACAAATCTCTCATTTATTATGATTTATTCTTAATGCTTTGGGACATATAACCGGGATATTGTTCATCAGAACTGCGAGGGGGGATATGCGAATAGCTATCTAAAAATAAATTTCATACCTGGTCAAATATGGAGAACAAGAGTACAAACCTGCTGAATTTAGAGAGAAACTCCCCGCAGCTCTGGAGCAGCAGTGCCACAGGGAGGCAGCGATTAATCAGGCTTTACTGGGCAATGCCCCTACTGCATGCGAGCTTTTCACAGTCAGTGTAACGACGGCAGAACACAACAGTGCGGCAATCATAAAGATAAAAGCGCTGTTATAGCTTCCGCCGCTACTTTGGATCAACCAGCCGATGATGGGCGCTGATACAACCCCTGCCATCTGGCCGCCAAAGTTAACAATACCGGATGCCCGCCCCATGATGTTGCTGGGAATGGTATCCATCAGAATACCCCAGAACGTTGCCATAGCGAAAAACATGAACAAGGCTGAAATACACTGATAAACCACCGCCATATCTGCACTGCTCACGCTGAAGGTCAGATACAGGAAACCCGCGGCAATAACAGAGGTTACGACATACAGCGTTTTACGCTGGGGTTTGAATTTGTCTGAGCAATAACCGCCTAATAATGTTCCGCCGGCCCCGAACAGGAAGGGAATGGCTGCCATGACACCGGTCTTTGCCAGAGAAAACTCTCGTACGGTAATCAGGTAGCTTGGCAGCCAGGTTGAAAAACCCCAGAAGGTGATATCAAACAAAAACCAGATACTGGCCATTTGCCAGAGCACCGGCATTTTGAGTACGTCTTTAAACGCGATAGCACTGGTGTTTTGCAGGCTCCCCTGGTCGTCAGCAGCCAGCTCCGCCAGGTCTTGTTGCGTAATGGCAGGGTGATCTTTCGGGTTGTCACGCGTAAATAAGTAGATACCTGCGGCGATAAACAGACCGGGAATACCCAGCACGATAAAAACCATGTGCCAGCCAAATGCCCCGATGATGCTTGCCGCCACGACTACCGCCAGCGCTGGGCCTAAGGTGTTTACCGTTGACTGAATCGCCGTGGCGCGACCACGCTCTTTCGACGGGAAATAGGTTGATATCATCTTCCATGAGGCCGACGGGAAACATCCCTCACCAATACCAAAGAAGAAACGTACTGCTAACATCAGCGGCAGCGTCAGCACAGCGCCGGTTAAGCTGGTGAACACAGACCACCATGCAATACCAATGGCCATGATTTTTCGCGAGCCAAACTTATCCGCCAGTAATCCACCGGGAATTTGAAACGCGGCATAACCAATAAAAAAGGCGCTAATAATTAAACCTTGTTGAGTCGTATCAAGATTTAAATCTTTGCCAATATAAGGGAGTGAAACGCTCATCACCATTCTGTCGAGAAAAGAGAGCAGCCACGCCAGCCAGATCAGTGTCAGGACGGTATATCTTGCTTTCCAGGTCTTGGGTTTACCTGAAGGTAAAGACGTTTGTAGGTTCATTGTGATGTCCTTAGGGTGTAGTGATCTACCGCGGCCATAAATAGTCGCGATAGATCCATGCGTGTTTAGCGTTATTTATTAATATTGTTTTCTAATAACCGTACCGCTACAGGCATAACTTTCCGTGCCATTGATTAAGGCAATGCGCCCATTAACCATGACAATTTCAATCCCTTCCGGGTACTGATTGGGTTCAACAAAAGTGCCTTTATCCGCAATTGTGTTCGGATCGAACATCACGATATCCGCTGCATAACCGACCTTCAGCAGTCCGCGATCCTGCAAACCCAATACTTCAGCAGGTTTCCCCGTCATCTTGCGGATTGCCGCTTCCCAGCTCAGACATCCCTCTTCACGAACATATTTACCGAGCACGCGAGGGAATGCGCCAAACACGCGCGGGTGCGGTTTGCCAGCCCCCATCAAGCCATCGGTACAGACGTTTTGTTCAGGTCGACAGAGAAACTTAATCACGTGCTCTTCGGTACCGTAGAAGTCGACCATCCCCACGGCGTTTTCCTCTTCAAAGAGCAGATCGAAGGTGGCGTTGTACGGATCTTTTCCACGCAGCTCGCCCAACTGGACGAGGTTCAAACCGACAGCATCCTGATTTTTTGCCGTTTTCACGCTGGTGACAAAAATCTGGTCCAAACCGGCAAAATCGATAAAGTTATCCCAGCCAGGAATACCCTGCTGAATATCGTCAATCATTTTGGCGCGCAGTTCGGGCGAGGCGAGACGCTCAAGTAATTTGTCTGTACCACCGGAGTGAACCCAGGGCGGCAGGATCACGCCGAGCATCGTGCTGCCCGCCACATACGGATACTGGTCGAAAGAGATACGAATCCCCTCTTTCTGCGCCTGTTCCAGCATGCCCAGCATTTGGTCGATCAGCCCCCAGTTTTTCTTGCCGCAAACCTTCATATGCGAAATATGCAGCCAGACGCCGGTGGCTGTGGCTATATCAATCAGTTCCTGGGTTGAGTTGATAATATCGTCAGCTTCACTGCGCTGATGCACCACAAAAATCCCGTCATATTTCGCCGTGACCTTACACAGTTCAATCATTTCGGCAGTATCACCAAAGGCGCAAGGCATATAGATAAGACCAGTGGAAAGTCCAAATGCCCCGGCTTTTAACTCCCGCTCAAGGACCTCACACATCTTCGCCACATCTTCACGGGTCGAAGGACGCCCATCCAGGCCCATCGCTTCCATGCGCACGTTGCCATGAGGAACTAAATACGCGAGGTTTGTCGCCGGATGACGCGATGCCAGCAGATTGAGATAACCGTCTGTATTTTTATATTTCCAGTCAATTTTGTCGGTGTCACCGTCCAGTCCGGCGATATTTTTACGCCAGGCTGGAATATATTCTTCCGGTAGCGGTGCTAAGGCGACGCCATCCTGGCCCAACAGTTCGGTGGTGATACCCTGACGAATTTTTGCCGACAGAGCGGGGTTAATAATGGCTGACAGGTCAGAGTGCGTATGGGTATCAATAAAGCCAGGGCAAACTATTTTTCCTGTTGCATCAATAACCTGCTCATTGACACCAACCTCAATTTGGCCGATTGCGACAATACGTCCTTCATCAACCATCACATCGGCAATTCTGCCTTCACTGCCCGTCCCATCAATTACATTTCCGTTTTTGAAAATGGTTTTCATCGTTATTCTCCATGGCGGTGCTGCTGAGCTACACCGCCTGTAAGGTAAGAGGTGGTTATCTTTATTTTTATTGGCGATAGAGTGTCTGGATAATGCTGTAATAGCCGCTGGCCGAGCCGGTTAATTGCTCGATCTCGATATACTCATCAATGGTGTGTGCCAGGTTTTCTCGTGAAGGACCGAAGCCGATGGTTTTGATTCCCGCTTCGCCCGCATAGTGGCTACCGTTGGTACAAAATGAGTACTGCGTAATGGTTGGATTAAAGCCAGCCTCACGAACGCCCGCCAACGCTGCCTGCACGAATTCGTCGGACTCGTCGTACACCCAGCCAGGGAAGAACCGCTCTCCCTCAATCGTGGCGCCGGTATAGCAAGACTCCTGACCCACCGCGTAGGACACTCGGGCCTTAAACTGCGGATCCTGAGCAATAAGTTCCGCAAGCGCATTTTCCAGCGGAGCAATCACGCTTTCTTTGGTTTCACCCACCAGCAAACGGCGATCGTAGGTTGCGCGACAGTAATCCGGTACCACCGAGGCCCCCGGGTACGGCGAAGATTTAATGTCGGTCAGTTCCAGAATGCCAGGCCCCAGAACCGGATGCGTTGGCGGCGTGATCGTGCGAATTTTGTCGATCAATTGCGCCATTTTGTACACCGCGTTAATCCCCGCCTGCGGGTTAGCGGAGTGCGCGGGTTTACCAAATGTTTCGACCACAATTTCAGCGCGGCCACGCTGACCAATTTTCAGGTTTAACTCGGAAGCTTCACCGATGATCACATAGTCTGGCTTATAGCGCTCGCTGACCAGGCGAGCGGCAATACCTTCGAAACACTCTTCATGCACGATGCACGCAACGTAGATTTTCCCGGCAAAATTTCGCTGATTGTCCTGACCGAAAAAGCCCACGGCGGAGATCATCGCCGCCACGGCACCTTTCATGTCAGTTGTGCCGCGACCATAAATTTTGCCATCTTCAATATCGCCGCCGTATGGGTTGCGGGACCACTTCTCTTCGTTCACCGGCACAGTATCGATATGTCCATCGAGAACCAACGTTTTCCCTGGCTGGTTGCCGACAATACCGCCAACAATGTTGCCGTACTTATCAACGTGGATGTCATCGAATTGGTAATGCTGCATCATTGTTTTTATGGCATTAACCACTTCACCTTCCTGACCGGAATAACTTTTTTGTTGGATCAGTGCCTGACAGTTTTTAATGACTTCTTCAATGCGGTTTGCAGATAACATGGGTTTCTCCGTTATATCTCTTAATCAGGGAATTATTTGTTGATGCCCGGGTACTGTCCGCCCCAGACAATATCCAGATATTGTTGCGGGTCGGTATCCCCTTCGGTGCTGACTAACAGCACGCGAGAATGCGCATCCAGCCCCAGTTGCTCACGCGTTTGCGCCAGTTCAGGTGAGGTCATCAACAGCGCCAGCAGACCGGTAGTAACCGCACCTGACTCACCCGAAATAATCTGTGGATCGCCTGCCAGCGGGTTGCCCAACATGCGCATGCCTAACGCTGCAACTTCATCAGGGCAGGAAGCAAATGCGTTGGCATAGTCGCGCAGCAGTTTCCAGCCGATACTGTTCGCCTCACCGCAGGCGAGACCGGCCATCACGGTTTGTAAATCACCGCCCACCGCAATGGCATCCCCCTCTTTCGAACGGGCTGAGCGGTAGAGGCAATCGGCAATTAACGCTTCGGCGACGATCACTTTCGGGCGATTCTCACCCCAGGCTGCCGTCACCATTCCCTGAACCATGCCGGCAAACGAGCCGACGCCTGCCTGCACAAAAATGTGAGTCGGCGCAACCTGATGCAGCTGATCTATCGCCTCCAGCATCAGCGTGCCGTAGCCCTGCATAATCCACTGCGGGATCTTTTCGTATCCTTCCCAGGCGGTATCCTGCACGACAATCCAGCCATACTTTTCGGCCTGCTCTGCGGTCATACGAACCGCATCGTCATAGTTCATATCGACGATCTCAGCGGTAGCGCCTTCGTTACGGATAGAGGTCAGACGTTGCTGCGAAGAGCCCTTTGGCATATAAACCACGGCGTTTTGCTTCAGTTGGCGCGCCATCCATGCCACGCCGCGACCGTGGTTGCCATCAGTGGTGGTAGCAAACGTGACGGTTTGCAGATCGTGGCGTACCTCTTCGCTGGTCATCACGTCAAACGGCAGTTCACTGATATCCTTACCAACTAATTCAGCGATATGGCACGCCATCGCATAGGAGCCACCCAGCGCTTTGAAGGCTTTCAGGCCAAAACGCTGAGATTCATCTTTGAGGTAGATATTTTTTACGCCCAGTTTTTGTGCAAGCGCCGGTAACGTATATAGCGGCGTCGGCGCGTAGCCCGGAATAGACCGATGAAAATTCAACGCTTTTACCAGTTCCTGGCGGCTAAACGGTGCCAGCGGCGCGTTCGGATGTTCGGTAAACGGTGTCTGGTTGATAAAAAATGATAAGTTTTCCTGCATCATAAAACCTCATTGTCCTGGTATTTCACTCCCTGTAATCGGTGCAATACAGAGATATTTCCGTTATCGGTAATGGCAATAGAGCAAAATACTTACCAGCTTTTTATGAATTGAGTAAATTCTTATAAATATTTTAATAAAGGCTTTAATTTCAATAAATTAAATAGAATTTGAAATTGACAACCAAAAATATCAACGCATCAGTTTATCGCTTCATTTTGATAAATTCTCATCATTGATAAATAGTGTGATCGCGGAAGATAAAATAAGAAAAACATTCAAAAACAGCGTTGTGGATTGATTTTTCGCAAATCATTTTTGCATTGTTTCGCCTATTTATCATTTTCCTTGAGAAATGTGACACACCGCCGGAGAAGTACCATGATTTCAGTACTCAGCAATATTCAGGATGATATATGCAATTACGCCGACGCTATTTCTGGCATAACGGGCACGGACGTTGAAATCATTGATGAATCTTTAATGCGCATCGCGGGTACCGGGAAATACCGGCATATGCTCAATGAGAACGTGGCCAAAAATGGCTACATTTATCATCACGTATTGCAGGTGCGAGAAACGGTACTGATCAAAAACCCCGGCGAGCATCCGCTGTGTCAGTTATGTGAAAAACACCACTACTGTTCTGAAATGCTGGATTTGAACGCACCTATTTTTCTCAATAATCGCGTGATTGGCGTGATCGGGATTATTTGCTCAACCCAGGCACAGCGTGACACGTTACTGAACCAGATTGATAAATTTGTCACCTTTATTGAGCAAATCGCCGTAATGATCTCCAGTAAGGTCTTTGAATGCCTGGAACGTTTACGCGCACAGGAAACGCTTGGCGCATTTCGGCGTCTGATCGATGCCATGGACCGCGGCGTGGTAGCGATTGATGGCAAGGGTCTTATCTGGCATGCCAATCATTCAGCCGATCGCATCCTCAACCGCGAGGTTCAGGGATTACCTCTGACCATTGAAACAACCGGGGACAGCCTGTATGGCGATGAAGAAGCGTGGCTGACGCTTGAAGGTCAGAAACATCATGTACTGTGCAAACAAATTTCGCTCTCCTCGCAGGATAACGATCGCTTAACCATGGTTATCTTTCGTGATGCACACGACTACCTGAGTAACCTTACTCCATCCCCTTATGAGTCCGACATACAGGTACGACTAATTGGTCACTCTCCCTCAATGGAACAGCTCAGAAGTACCATAGGTAAAATCGCCAACAGTTACGCCAGCGTGCTCATCACCGGGGAAAGTGGCTCGGGGAAAGAGGTCGTGGCATTTGCCATTCACCAGAGCAGTCCACGTAAAGCCGCGCCTTTCGTAACAATCAACTGCGCGGCTATTCCAGAACAACTGCTGGAAAGCGAACTGTTTGGTTATGTTCGCGGCGCATTCAGCGGGGCTGATCCCAAAGGGCGAATGGGGAAATTTGAACTGGCCAACGGCGGCAGCCTGTTTCTGGATGAGATTGGCGATATGCCACTGCACCTGCAGGCCAAGCTGCTCAGGGTATTGCAGGAAAAGGCGATCACCCGCGTTGGCTCTAATAACACCATCAATATTGATGTGCGCATTATTGCTGCAACTAACAAAAACATTAACGCGATGGTGGAAAATAATCAGTTTCGTGAAGATCTTTTCTATCGCCTGAACGTGGTCCCTCTGGTACTTCCTTCCCTGCGTGAACGCCGAGCTGATATTGCGGTCCTCGCACAGTATTTTGCCGATGAGTTTTCGGTCAGTTACCAGCGACCACCGCAAAAACTGCCTGATGACGTTATTAATCGCCTTTATGCCTGGCACTGGCCGGGTAACATTCGTGAATTACGCAACGTGATCGAATACATTTTTGTGATGCGCGGAGAAGCCGCTGGGATCAACGCCAGCCATCTTCCCCCTTACCTGCTTACCGCCGCTGACGGTAGAAAAACGACGATGACCGCGCAACCCCGACAGCTTGCCAGCAAAGGAAAACAGGCGGAAAGGGAGGCTATCGAAAACGTCATCCAGCGATTCGGCTCAAGCGTTGAGGGAAAAAAGCAAGCCGCGACAGAACTGGGGATCAGCATTGCCACGCTCTATAGAAAAATAAAACTGTACGGACTGTAAGCTTTCCTTATTAACTGAGAAGCCCGCACAACGCGGGCTTCTCATAGGTAGAACAGAGCAAATTAAGCCCGAAAATACTTAATCAAACACACCATTAATTACCGCGGTGACAATCGCCGTACTAAGTGCAATCAACACCAGATTGTCGCCCACAACCTGCCATTCATAACCTGGATAATACGGCAATTGGTTCAGCATAGAGGATGGAACACTTTTCTTAGCGATCCCCGGAGGAAGCGGCTTTCCTCGCGCCAGATTTTTGGCGATACCCGGAGGCAGTGACTTATAGCCCGTCAAACCATATCTGACGGCATACTGTCTGGCCACGTTATAGCTGATGTCACTATCAACATGGTCCGGCTTACCATAATTTTTACGTTGTTCTGCCTGCGAATTGCCTTTCTGGCTATTGCCCTTATTCCCGCTATTACCATGATTGCTACTATTTCCATGGTTGCCACTATTACCATTGCCGTTGCCATTACCGGGGTTAGCCAATACAGGAGTGGTACACATCGTCATCGCAGCAACGGCAACTACCGCTGCGACTAAAGTACGAAGCTTGGGCATGATGATTCCTTAACCTGTGGATACAAATAAAAATGTACGGTATTCGATGAATACTGGCTATCGCTACAACTCCGATTTATGGGCAAATAAAGGATGTTGTTTTGCCATGAGCTCCCCAGTTTGAGCGTTTTTGAGATTACAGCTCGCCATTCCCGCTATCTCAGATCGACAAGCGACAGGCACAGGATCTGAGTTTTCGGGAATAACTTCGCGAAAATGGAGAGAAAACGACGTTTTTTTTCGGTTAAGCTATGTTCATGCTTTGGCGTTACCCCATGGCCGGAATCACTATCCAGGAACCCAACCATAATGGCAAAAAGTACCCCGCAGCTGCCGCTCGACCCACATATGTGTCGCAGCTATGAGAAAAAGTCGCGAAGTCCGCTGGCGCTCTATTCAGAGTATCAGCGTATGGATGTCGAACTGCGGGCGCCACTGGCCATGACCTACAGCCACTGGCATGGTCAGGTTGAGGTGAATGTGCCGTTTGATGGTGATGTGGAGTATCTTTTTAATGACGAAGTGGTGAAGAGCAAACAGGGCTTTATCACCTTGTTCTGGGCCTGTACTCCCCATCAACTCACGGATGCCGGGCACTGTAAACAGATGGCCATCTTCAACTTACCGATGCATCTGTTTTTGTCCTGGCCGCTGGACAGGGATCTGATTAATCACGTGACCCATGGGATGGTGATTACTTCGTTGGCTTCACAGCAGCTGAGCGCGTTTGAAGTGCAGCGTTGGCAGAATGAACTCAATAGCGATAACGAACAAATTCGCCAGTTAGCCATTGATGAAATCGCGCTAATGCTCAAGCGCTTTAGCCTCGCTGGCTGGCGGCCGGTACTGGGTAACAAAACGTCGCGCACCCAGAAAAACAGTATTTCACGGCATTCACAGTTTTACGTCAGCCAGATGCTGGAGTTTATTGCCGCCAACTGCAACAAACAGCTTACGGTTGATGCTATTGCCGAACACGTTAAGCTCAATCCAAATTATGCGATGGGTATTTTTCATCGGGTGATGCAACTGACGATGAAACAGTATATTACCGCGATGCGCATCAACCATGTGCGGGCTTTACTCAGCGATACGGATAAAACAATTCTGGATATCGCTACAATTGCAGGTTTTCGCTCCAGCAGTCGATTTTACAGCTCATTCCATAAATACGTCGGCATGCCGCCGCAGCAGTATCGCAAACTGAGTCAACAACGCCGACATCATTCACCTTATGCCGAGGGGTAATTTATTCGCCAAACGTTCTCTTACCTTACTTCTAAAATATAAGCATCAAAATAGCAGGTCAAAAAATATAATCTGCAGCAGTTAATAAAATAGGGTTCAGCCATGAGCCCTGGCAACTATGTCACTCAGATATGAGTGACCTGTAGCAGGTATTTATTTGACGTGTTCAACCATTAACGATTGGGATGGAATTATGGAATTAAATAACTGCACCGCCAACAACAGAAAGCCATTGTCTTTCTTTTGGTCAGTTTTACCCATGGTAGTCATGCTGGGCGGGATTAGTATCGGATATTTTATCTTCAATATTCGTGCTGAGCCCATGATCCTGATGGGAACGGCAACCGCCTCGTTTATCGCCATCGCTCACGGCTATACGTGGGATGACATTCTACAATCTATTTGCAATAAAATATCTGAAGCGCTGCCGGTCATATTAATCGTCGCCAGTATCGGTTTCTTAATTGGCGCATGGATGGTGTCAGGCACTATTCCAATGATGATTTATTATGGTCTGAAGTGGATTAACCCGCAGTATTTCTATATCTCGGCATTTATGCTGGGAGCCTTAATCTCAGTATGCACCGGTACCTCCTGGGGTTCTATCGGGACCGTTGGTATTGCCATGATTGGCGTCGCAATTGGTCTGAATGTCTCACTGCCCGTTGCCGCTGGTGCCATTGTTTCAGGCTGCTGGTTTGGTGATAAGCTCTCACCGGTTTCTGATTCAACCAACATGGCCGCACTGGCTGCCGGGGTAAATCTGTACTCGCATATCGGCCACCTGCTGTGGACTACCGGCCCAGGTTTTATTATTTGCTGCGTCGTTTACAGCTATATGGGCATGGGCATTGATGCCTCGTCCAGCGCACCTGAAAATATCACCAACTTGATGAATTCTATTGGTCAGATTTATCACTTTAATATTCTGCTGCTGCTCCCGCCGATCATCGTTTTATATGGCTCACTGTCAAAAAGACCGCCCATTCCGATGCTCTTTTTATCTACGATTGTTTCAATGATATTAGCGTTAGTCTTTCAGCAATTTACCGCATCCTCTGTCGGTGAATCCGTGGTTAGTGGCTTTAAGCTCGCAATGCTTACCGGAGATAATCTGCCGACACTGTCTTCCGATGTTTCCCGCTTACTGGAGCGAGGCGGCGCTATTTCAATGTTTAGCAGCTTCGTTACCGTCTTCAGCGCCTTCAGCTTTGCCGGAGCAATGAGTGCGACAGGCTCTCTGCACACCGTAATAAACGCACTGACAAAAGGCGTTAAATCCACATTCCGCCTGGTGGCTACCACGATTGTGACGACATTTACCATCTGTGCCTGCACGGCAAATGGGACCTTGCCGCTACTGCTGTGCGGTGATGCCTTTAAAGAGGAGTACAAAAAACGAGGGCTTGCGGCAAAAAACCTCTCGCGAACCACTGAAGATGCCGGAACCGTTGTCGAACCGATTATCCCCTGGTCCGCTTCAGGCGTTTATTGCGCCACTATGCTGGGTGTTGCCACACTTGATTATTTGCCCTGGGCAATCCTCTGTTACAGCGGCGTCATCTTTGCCCTACTGTGGGCGGCAACCGGTATTGGCATTGCTAAATATGAGCCTAATGAAACCACTGAGAATATGGTTGAGCAAAAATCATAAACTATTAATTAGCTAAATATTAGCTATCACCAGGGTAAATTTAATATATCCATTAGATATACATAAATATTCTTCGCTTTTAGCGTGGCTTACACTATTTTCAGAGACTTTCCAGGAGTCAGCAATGTCTTTGTTTGATGATATTGTCACAAGGGATGTTAATTGTCGTAAATACGGGCAATTACAACAGATGTACGGTACCACCGATGTAGTACCGCTGTGGATTGCAGATATGGATTTTGCGACACCAGAGCCAATCATGAGCACGCTGCGTTCGGTGGTATCGCAGCCGGTGCAAGGCTATAACCTGGATTATCCACAATGGAAAGAATCTGTTATCCATTGGTATGCACAACAGTATGATGCCGATATCAAGGCAGACTGGTTACATTTTATTCCCGGTGTCATAAAAACTATCGTACTCTCTTTAATAGCGCTTACCCGTCCGGGCGATAATATTTTAACCTGTACGCCAATCTATGATCCCTATCCTAATCTGGTAAACACCAGCGGCAGGAATTTGATTCAGACGCGCCTCATTGAGAAGAACGGGCACTATGAATTTGACTGGCATGATTTCAGCGAGAAACTCAAGCAGTGCAAAATGTTTTTGTTCCCTTCACCACATAATCCAGGTGGAATGGTTTGGTCGCGGGAAACGCTGGGAAAAATAAGCCACTATTGCCAGCAGGCTGGCGTCATCATTCTGTCTGATGAAGTGCATAGTGATTTAACCCTGCCAGGGAAGCATCATTTGCCGTTTTTTACTCTTGATGAAGCGCCAGATAGTCGGGCAATCGTGCTTACTTCCATCAGCAAGACCTTCAATACGGCGGCGATCCAGGGTGGAATCGCCATTATTAAGAATGATGAATTACGCCATCAGTTCTACCACTTTCTGGATAACTGCTACCTTGCCGAGACGCATTCATTGCAGCAGGCGGCTATTTATAGCGCTTTTACCCATTGCGCCGACTGGCACCAAAAATTATTAGCCTATCTGGCCGACAATGTAGCGTTTGTAAAAAGTGAAATCGAAAGGCACTGTCCCTTGATTTCCATTGTGTATGGCGGCGCATCGTATCTTTTATTTCTGAACGCGGAAAAAATGGAGCTAAGCGATGATCAGCTAAGCGCTTTTTTTGTGCATGACGCCAGGCTTGGCCTTTCGCCTGGCGCGCAATATGGTCCCGGTGGAGAGGGGCACATGAGGCTCAACGTTGGCTGCTCACGTTCCATCCTGGTAGACGCGATGAACAGGCTAAAAGCGGCATACCAGAAATGGCAGAACGCATAGCGTACATCACACGATTTGCCCTGCCACGGTGGGGCAAAATTATCCAAAGATGTTGCTGAACTGCTATAAAGTCTTTCTCTTCTGTCGGCTGGTGTTAAACTGGAAAGTGTGATCTTCATCATAACCTGCTTAAACAGAGACAAGAGACACTGCTATGCAACATATCATCGAGGGCTTCCTCAACTTCCAAAAAGAGATATTCCCTCAACGCAAGGAACTCTTCCGCAGCCTGGCATCCAGCCAGAATCCTAAGGCACTTTTCATCTCCTGTTCTGATAGCCGCCTGGTACCTGAACTCGTTACTCAGCAAGATCCAGGACAGCTTTTCGTTATCCGCAACGCCGGTAATATCGTACCGTCATTTGGTCCGGAACCGGGTGGTGTATCCGCAACCATCGAATACGCGGTTGTCGCACTTGGCGTAACGGATATCGTCATCTGCGGTCACTCCAATTGTGGCGCGATGAAAGCCATTGCCGATAGCCAGCCCTTGGATCCGATGCCCGCTGTCGCTCACTGGCTGCACTATGCTGATGCCGCGAAAGCCGTGGTCGAGAAAAAAACCTGGGATAACCCAATCGACAAAGTTAACGCCATGGTAGAAGAAAACGTTATCGCACAGCTTAACAACATTAAAACGCATCCTTGTGTCGCGGTTGGGCTGCGCAATAATGCGCTTCGTCTGCACGGTTGGGTGTATGACATCGAAAGCGGTGAAATCCGTACCCTGGATAAAAACAGCAAAACCTACGTTTCCCTTGCAGAAAACCCACAAGTGCATTTCGAGTAATTCCTCCACTGGAGCAAGGATGCTCTGGACATCTCCTCCCCCTATTTCTGTTAGTGGACAAAAAACGGACTTGCGACTAGCTTTAAAGTGGCCACTGGTGTTCCCACATCGGTTTTCGCACATTTTATAAAATATTGCGACAGGTCTCATTTCCTGAGTCGCAAACAGCTGTTCATACATGGTGCAGGCGATAAAAGGAGCCGGTACGAATGCAAGCAAAAATAAAAAGAATAATGAATATGTTATTTTATCATGAGTCGTGGGATATCATGCTTATTAAGGATAATGGCACACACTTATTCCCTGATAACACCCTGGAGATATTAAGCAAATCCACTGCACAGCAGTTAAAAAAGAAATATACATTTCAGGCTGACCCTTTTCTGGTTGAAAAAGACGATAAACTGTATGTTTTCTATGAAGCTCTTAGCTTTCGCAACTCAAAAGGCACGCTACGATGTCGCGTTCTTGACCGTGAACTGGTTGAACTTGATGATATTAAGCTTGAGGGCTTTGACGACTTAAAGTGTCATTTGTCATTCCCTTATCTGATTCATATCAACGATCAACTCTTCATGATCCCCGAGTCTTCAGAAAGAAAAGAGGTAATACTGTTTCAGTCAATAGAGTTCCCTGCACGCTGGAAGCAAGTTAAAGTTTTAATCTCTGATATCGAATTAACCGACAACGTATTTATATCAATTAATGAAGCCTGTTATCTTTTGTCCACCACGATGGATAATGAAATAATTATTCATTCGGCAGATCATATTTATGGACAATGGCAGCGGATTACCCCCTCATTGAAGGTGAGCAATCCTCATCATCGAGGCGCAGGAGCCTCCTATCAGGTCGAAAATAAAATGTACTTCCTTACTCAGGAGTGCACACCTGAAACTTATGGAAAATCAATCTATATCAAAGAATTAGTGACACTGAACGACGCTAATTTTGATGAGAACCTAATCGAACAAATCAATTCGTCGATCAACCACAGTGACGGCGTCCACACGCTGAACTTCTCAAATAACTATATTGTTTATGATACAAAAATAAACCAATTCAGCTTTTTATCTATACTTAAAAAAATATCTTATAAATGCATGGTGAGGTATCGCAACTATAACCTTACCAAACGTCACCAATAACGCGTTCTCTATGGTACTGGCGTGACTCAATCCCCGTTTATCTGGAGTCTGTATGGCAATTCTGGTCACTGGTGGTGCAGGTTATATTGGTTCACATACTGTTTTAACGCTACTGGAAAGAGGCGATGATGTCGTTGTCATCGATAATCTGGCGAACGCCAGTCAAATCTCGCTGGACAGGGTCGCGGAACTCACTGGAAGAGAGCCTATTGTCTATATCGCCGATGTTCTCGACAGGCCGGCATTGAAAAACATTTTCGCCAACCATAACATCACCGATGTCATTCATTTTGCCGGGCTTAAATCGGTTTCAGAGTCGATAAAAGAGCCCCTCGCCTACTATGAAAACAACGTCACCGGAACGCTGGTTTTACTGGATGAGATGCTGGCCGCAGGCGTTAATCGTTTCATTTTTAGCTCATCCGCCACGGTATATGGTAATCCGGAAAGCGTACCGCTTAGCGAGCAATCGCGTACGGGCGGCACCACCAATCCGTACGGCACGTCTAAGTTGATGGTCGAACAAATTCTGGCTGACTTCTCTCGTGCACAACCCGATTTCCGCATTACCTGCCTGCGCTATTTCAACCCGGTCGGCGCCCATCCATCGGGTCGGATTGGTGAGGATCCTAACGGTATCCCCAATAATCTGGTTCCGTACATCTCCCAGGTCGCGATTGGTAAGCTGGAAACCGTGTCGGTGTACGGTAATGATTATCCCACTCCCGACGGTACCGGCGTGCGTGATTATATTCACGTCATGGATCTGGCGACCGGTCATTTAGCCGCGCTGGATTGCCTGAACAAAGGCGCGGCTTACAAGGTGATTAATCTCGGTACCGGTGTCGGTTATTCCGTGATTAAGTTGATTGAAGCATTTGAAAAAGCAGCGCAGACTAAAATTAATTATAAGGTTGTCGCCAGAAGACCTGGAGACATTGCCGAATGTTGGTCTGACCCATCGCTGGCATATAAGGAGTTAGGTTGGAAGGCCATCTACAGCCTTGATGAAATGATGCGTGACACCTGGAACTGGCAAAAAAACAACCCGAATGGGTATCAAATTTAATGTTCACAGCAGCGAGCCTAACCGTCAGGCTCGCTGCTGTGTCTGACTATTGTACTGTTATTGTTGATACCCGGTACCAGCCGCTGTTCTGCTTCCCTTCATTGGCAAAGTTAATTCTCGCCGCACCCGACTTATCCAACATCGCAACCTCAATCGCGTACTGCCCTTTTGCCAGTCGGCCTGGCATAGATAACGCATAACTGACCTGATACTTACCGGGGAGCCAGCGGCGAATATCCTCCGCGGAATTCCCCTGTGCCACCACCTTATTAGCATTGTCCACAACACGGAATGCCAGCATATAAGGCAGATAAATCGGAGCGATACCCTCATTGTACCAGGTACTGTTCAATGTCAGCGTTTGTCCGCTGTCCCACACGGACTCATGGCTCAGGGACGCCAGGCGAAATCGATAGCCCAATTTGGTCAGCGCATCGTCGACAATAGGTCGATAGTCGCTCGGTATCGCTCTCGATTTCAGGTTAATGGTACTGGCGTGCTGTTTGACCGCCCAGTCAAAAATCCCCTGCACTTCAGCACGTGTATAGTGAAAGGTATTCTTCCAGTCCTGCATATACGAGCAGATCTCCAGGCTCACCGGCGCACGTTTCCATGCGTCGTTGAACCCTGAATAACTCTGCTGCGCAGCCAGCAATCGCTGCGGGTAATCATCAGTCATATGGTTCCAAGAGTCCGAAAATACGCGCAGGTCCCCCCAACAGTCCGCACGCCATCCTGCCCCACGCTCCACCGCATTCGCCAGACTTTGTCCGCCGCTTATCAGCATGGTTTTTGGCGTCACCGGAAAAGCAGAAAAGTGCATCGCGACGTAGCGATCCAGTTGCGCCGTGGTGTATCGCTCCAGTAATGGCTTCAGGTTCGGGAAGTTGCTGTTATGCCATTCTCCCCATGATCCCACCATGCCAATATCAACAAACGCGAGATTCTCATTACCATCGTAGCGCTTACCAAATGCGTTCAACAGACGCTGGCTGTATTGAATAAACAGAGGATCGTCTAAATCCGGGGCAAATGTCTTTTTATCCGGCGTCCAGGTACCTTTCACGCCTTTTTTAATCAGCCAGTCAGGAATTTGCGAGCCGCTTTCCGGCTCTGCCAGTACCATAAATCGTAGCCCGACATTCATCGCTGGACGATGTGCCGCCGCGTATTTGAAGGCATCATCCACCAACGCAAAATTGTACTGGCCTTCGACTGGCTCCAGGTCCCGCCAGTAAAAACGCTCGTATTCAAATCCGGTATTGGGATAGTCCGCCAGCCCCAGCGTTTCACCGTATCCCTGATGAAAACTTGCCACGCCAATCCCCGGATTGGTTAGCGGGCCCGTCAATGCTTTGGGGGTAACGGTCGTCAATGCGGCCATGACCGTCAGCGGGAAAAACATGCTCAACAACGCACAAACCCATTTACGTTTCATCGCAATGACATCCTCCACCAATTTGTAAACGCTAGCGGTCTTTAAGGCTTAACCACCAGTCCCAGATACCTACGTGAAAATTTTGGAACACATCAATACCTAACGCGGATTTGATCATATACAGCGTCAGCAATATGCAGCAGGTGACGAATAGCACGGCAATCAACAGCAAAAATGTGAGCAGCATTCTCGACAGGGTTGATTCCTGGCGATGCTGACGGCGTAAATCTCTGCCAAACAAAAAAACCAGATAATAACGCTTACTGAAAAAGGGAAAGCTTCTGCGAATATCGATCTGATGCCGCGAAGCCAGCGTCGAGGCCAGGATCGCATTTTCCACCCCTTCTTTTTGTTCAGGGGTCAACCCCTGCGCAATCGTCTCATCAAGATGAGTATAAAATCGTTCGATTACGGGGGGACGATTTTGAGGACTGGTCAAAATTAACCTATATCTTTATCAATTGAGTGATAGACGTTAACCGTCTTTTTGGCGATTTCATGCCAATTGTAGTTTTGCAAATATACACGATAGTCCACGCTATTTGCTGTTACCCCTTGGCCTAATTTTTCGGCCAGACCGGTTACATCTCCCACCTTAAAATAGGTCTCGGCAGGCAGTTGAACTTCAAGGTTAGCAGGAATATCGCTGACGACGGCCGGAAGAGAAAATGACATTGCCTCCAGCAGCGCAATGGGCAATCCTTCATGGTATGAAGGCATCACAAATAGCCTGGCCTGCGAAAACACCGCCTGCAGCTCATCACCACGTAAGAAACCGGTCATCACTACGCCTGGCGTGTCGGCGGCAAGCTTTTTGAGGCGAATGCTGTATTCGGTTGGATGATCCGCATCACCAATTAACACTAACGGCATGGTCAAACCGCTGTGTTGATAGGCGGCAATGGCATCATGCATCCCTTTTTCTTCCACAAACCGTCCAACCACAACGAGATAATTTTTCGGCTGCAGCCCAAAGCGGGAGAGCGTATTGTCGATGGTGAGCTCTGATAACAACCGCGGCTCATTTACGCCATTGTGAATTAAATGCGCATCATAGCGACCATGTTTTTTCTGGATCAGTTGATTAATAACTTCAGAAATCACAATCACCTCGTTGGCATATCTCACCGCCCAACGTTCGCCCAGCAGCAATATTTTTTTTGCAACGAAACCCCATTTCTGACGATCGTAATCAGGTCCGTGGTGGGTGAAAACCACCTTCTTACCCATCACGCGTAAGAGTGGGATCACAAGGCCAGGGCCGATAGCATGGACATGCACAATATCCGAATGGTCGATACGTGTCCTAAACGCCGCTAAAACGGAATGGACAATAGCTTCCAGCGAGCGCTTTTTGGGTGCCCACAGCGCGTAGGTCTCGACTTTTTTATAGACCGAACGTTTGTAATTTACATATGGCGAGCGAGCAATCACGCAAATATCCACATCGAACTGCTGCTTAATAGCAGGATAAAGATTCTGACAGTGTGTCTCCACACCGCCCAATACATCGGGAATACCACGCGTTCCAAAAACCGTTATTTTTTTACTCATTCTATGGCCTGCTCAGCAGTTCTTTATACAGCGCCTGTAAGGTATCCATATGTTTACTCAGCGCATATTTTTCACTCAACCGCGCACGGCCATGTAAGCCCATATTCCGCGCCTTCTCTTGCGAGTCAGCCAGGACGTCCATCGCATTTGCCAACTCCTGCGCATTGCCTGGTTCGAATAAAATCCCTTCGATACCGTCACGAATTTGTTCCGGGATGCCGCCAATGCGCGACCCAATAACCGGCTTGCCTAAGGACATCGCTTCCAATATCGCCATAGAACAGTTTTCATAGCATTCAGAAGGAAGGATCACCGCTCGCGCATGCTTAATAAGCTTGTCGAGGGCTTCTCCTTGTTGCACATAACCTAAAAATTCAACATCAGGGTATTTGGCGGCTAATTCATCATGCAACGGACCGTGCCCCACAACTTTCAGCGGCGCGCTGTTCTGCATTTTTTTATGCGCTGCCAACAACGTTGCCACGCCCTTTTCACGGCTCAGACGGCCAAAGTACAGCATATAGCCCTCATCGCTTACTTCGGCCAGGGGACGACTGTCATCAACGCCATTGACGATGACATCAATGCGCGAATTTGGCAGCGTACGCAGCAGGATACCTCGTAAAAAAACACTCGGTGAAATAATCACATCCAGCGCCTGATAGTTTTGTGCAATGTACTGCCAGGTTGCCTCCAGGGAGAGCAGTAAGCTTTTTGAGGCTGAACCTTCCTGGCAACGATACCTGAAGGCATTGAAAACCGTCCCGGTAATACAGGAATCGCACACTTTGCCGTCGCGCAGCATGGAATACGAGGGGCAAACAATCTTATAGTCATGCGCAGTCAGCACCGTTTTGCAGCCAAAATTACGCGCAACTTTAATCAACGCCGGTGTTAACTGATGGTAGATGTTGTGAAAGTGGACAATATCCGGGCGCTCTTTTTCTAATAGCGCCAGCATTTTTTTGCAGGCCTGCGAATTGTGAATAAAGTTAACCGCCGTTTTGATACCGCCCAGCAGATTGCTCTCTTTGTGGTAGTCCACATTGCTGACGAAATAATCCGCATAGTCCGAGGGGAAATTATTATCATGATGCATAGAGAAATCAATAACCTGCACTCCGGCCTGTTTCAGCATATCGCGCTCTTGAAAATAAACCGTTTCCGCGCCGCCTTTAATGAAAAAAAACTTGTTAACTAATAATACTTTCATGGCGCCTGCCCCGGTTATTCATGAATGATTTTACTGTTAGGTGGAGTCAACGGATCGCGTACGGGATAAAAAATACCTTTGATCAGCCCCGCTGAGCGTACGATTAAGTTAATAACGCTTTGCAGCCCATCTGTTAACGAGCGGTTTTGCACAATCTTCAACAAGGTAAATGCCAGTAATGGTAGAAGCGCAACGGCAAACACGTCGATATTAAAAGTGAGCAGCGCCACAAATAAGAGAATAAGGTAGAGCGCAAATACCGCCTCATTCTTCACGATGTTGAATGACTGGGAAAACCAGGGTTTCCCCCAACTACAACGCAAAAGCTCACCCGGAGCCTGGTAATAACCGCTGGTCCAGCGCCGCGCCAGCATCTTAAACGTCGGCAGCGTATGTGACGTATGGCTGAAGTAAGGAATATCCAGACGCCGCAGTTTATAGCCCGCTTCGATTAAACGCAGACCCAGCTCAGCCTCTTCATACGCGTGCAAATTACGGTTAGTCAGATAACCAATTTTCTCAATCGCAGAGCGACGATATAATCCACCACCGCCTAAATGGTCACTATCCCCGAGCGGATATATTTTATTAATGCGTTGCTTACGAGACTTAAATTCATAGTTAACGGCATCATCCATTTCAACGGTTCCCGCAACGCCTGCATATTCTGGTTCAGCCTGCAAAAAGGCGACGGCCTGATCCACAAATCCTTCTTCCAGCTCCATGTCGCCGTCCATCAACAACAGATATTCCCCTTCGCTATACAGATAACCTAACTGGTGCCCGACGCCACAGCAGCGATCGCCAGGGTCAGTTAAGGACACTACGGTCACCCCTTTATCGATCGCAAGCTGTTGGGTGTTATCCGTTGAGAGACTATCTGCCACAATAATTTTATGTGGATAGTCAATAAGCTGCTTACGGATGCTGTCAATCGTCTTCTCAATACATTTAGATTCATTGAGTGTTTTAATGCTCACTGAAATAAACGGTTTTTGGTCCATACAATTACCCTACGCAGCGAAGGACGGTTCGACGAATCACTAAACTTGCCCCTAGTGATAAATAGAACAGGAATTGTAACATCGGTGTAATCATCAGTATCTGGCTGTAAGGTAAGCTAATTAAGCAACTGATAGCAAAAGCGTTAAACGCCGGTGCAAAACTCAGCAACTGGAGATCCTGCTGGTCCAGTTGTTCAAGTCTCAGTAATGGCTTTGGTTGACAAACTTTCAGGATATAAATGAATAAGCTAACAAAGAGTAGTGTACCAATCGCCCCCACTTCCCACAGCAGCATACTCAGGGAGGTCGAGTCGAGAATTAAGTTGTAGATAATATTCAAAAATCCCGGCGACACCGTACTACCACTGTTAGTGGCGTTGAGTCCGTAGCCAAATAACGTTCCTGAAAGCCCCCACAGATCGTTATTTTTCAACCAGAACAGGAACGTCGTAAAGCGCCCTAATTCACCGGTAGACATAATGTAGTTCGGATCAAAGATATAGCTTAAGGAGTCGATAAAAATACTTAACGAGCTTTTCGATGGATCGCCACCGAACGCCGTAGAATAATAGTACGCGAGGATCACAATCGACAGGCTAATGAGCAACAGCATTCCCGCCACAATAACCAATAACGTTTTCAGATTAACCTTACTAACGTCTTTGACGTAGCTCGGTGAGAGCCACACCCACGCCAGGAATATTGGCGATAGCAGGATGACAAACTTCACTTCACCAATTATGCATAAACCGATACCGAGAACAATATGCAGCGCCATGGATTTGAACGTGGTGAGCCCATGCTTATATTCGGAGACTTTTAACAACATAATTAACAGGCAAAACAGCCCCATTGCGGCAGTATTCCCGCCCCCCATGGGGTCACCGCCAAACGTGCCAACCACGGAGTCCCATTTCTCATCTTCGCCGCGTACCGCGACGCGCTGGGGAACGACCAGTAAAACCTGATAAATCATTACCGGGATCTGCGCGTAAAAAATCCAGTACAGATAGCGTGTTACACGATAAATCTGCGACTCCCGGCAAAACCCTAGCAGCAAACAGATCATCACCAGCGACAATGCAATTTCGTTTTTAAATGCCACAATCGCGACGGTGATCCCGCCCTGAATCAACGTCGATGTCCCAGCCAGTACCAGGAACGAGAAATACAACGCCAGAACAATCGTCTCCTGCGCATCCAGTTGCAGCGAGCCATCACGCGTCTGCATCACCAATAATCCCACCATCAATAAGGTGAGGAAAAAAGGTATCCACAGCACTGACTGCATACCGGTAAAGTATTGCACCAAGCCACACAGGATCAGCGTGACAAAAGTATAAACCTGTAAATAGTATCCGGTATTCAGTGTCATATTATCACCGGCTTGTCTTTCAGGAGATTGGCTCGCTTATTCATTTTCAGATAAATGAAGGCGTAGCGAATAAATGTCAGTGAAGAAAACAAGATGACCGACGTTGCATAATCTTTATAAAAATAGGGCGTCACGACAAAAGCGAATAGTACAATCGCCAGCTGTTCCAGTTGGATACGCAGAAAATAGCGATGGGAACCAAAAATAAGTTCTATCACCGTCAGAGGGCTTATCGCCAGCGCAGGGAATAAATAGGGCAACATGTAGCGCGACGTCTCAATGGAGTTAATCCAGTCTTCGCTAAAACCGAGGCGCATCACAATCGGATAGAAAATAAAAACCCCAAGGGTACAGATAACCCCTAGTACCAGCAATAGCATACGTACCTTGGTATATTCCTGATAGTTAAAGGTATTATTTCTGAAGTCGATAGACCACTTGGAAAAAATAGTATTGCGTACCGCGTTGCCGATGATCACCACCGGTGCTAGGCAAAAGCGGCTAACCACGGAAAAATAACCCGCCGTCAGCGCCGAGAACCAAAAGTTAATCAGCATAATCGGCAAATTGCTGCTGGCCATCGCCAGCACTTCCGCACTGCCCACTTTGGTAATGTGATGAATATTCTGTTTGAAAAAATGCCAATTACTGGCGGGTCGCAGATGTCTGGCTGCCACCGAACGAATATCAAACGAATGCAAAATACAGCTTATGGTCAGCACCATCGTCGCGCAGGCCCACGACCAATAAAACAGCTGTACATAATGCGTAACCAGAACCGAAAGTAATACCACCACTGAAACAGAAATACGCTGGAAAATCAGAAAACGAAAGTTGGCCGTGCGTAGCGACAGGTTTTCCGAGATCAAAACCCACGCCGTTGCCAACGTCAGCAAATAGAGAAACAGGATGTTCTGGTGAAACAGCCACGCGGTGAGCACGGCGTAAGGTAAGGCAATGATCGTGCTTTGGATCAGGCAAAACACAACATTCTGTACCAGTTCGTCATCCTGCTGTTTAGGAATTAACAGCTGTGATGCAAAGGTACATACCTGAGCGCCCACCACGGCGATACTGTAGTTGAGCGCATAAAGCCCCACCTCAGCCATATCGTACTTGTGTGAAATCAACCAAATAGACAGTGCACCAATCAGCTGCGAGATGACTGATGAACCGGCTATCGTGGAAGCGCTCTTCAGTAGACTCATACGCGGCCTGGCGTGGTCATCAGTTGATCGGTACTGAAGTTCAGTGAACGCAGACCTTCTTGCGTCTCAAGATCTTTTTCTTCAACCGCATTAAGTACCGCGCCAATTACCACGCCGTTATTTTCTTCCAGCTTATCCAGCGCGTTGGCGATTTGCCCGGCGGACCCCGTCCCGGCTTTCACGATGAAAATAACCCCATCAACGGCGCGTTTAATCAGTTGAACATCCTGACTCTGATTCACAGCAGCGACATCAATAATAATGCGCTGATAGTGCGATTTCAGTTCACGCATTAAGGGCTCAACGTGCCCCGACGACAGCATCAGTAAAGAAGAGATGGTTGTCTTGCCGTGCGGAATAAAATCGAGATGATCACTGAGCGTAATCCGCGCCTTTTCGAGCTGAACCTCCCCGCGCAACAGTTCCGCCAAACCTGCGGATGTTGCCGACGCCAGTTCAGAAGAGAGCCCGTCAGTGTTAAAGAAATCCGCATCAATAAGCAGTGTTTTCTGGTCGAAACTAAAAGAGTTAGCTAACAGATTCGCCAACAAAGAACGCCCATCACCGTGCTCTGTCGACGCCACGGCAAGCGTCTGTAAAGGTCGATTATCCAGCATAATCCGGGTACGGATACCGTGCACAATATCGGCATTCAGCGGGTTCTTCATGATCATGTCCCGCACCTGCGCGCGCCCTGAGGTTCCGCTAAAACGACGGATTTCACCCAGCGGAGCAACATTGAGCCGTTTTTTCATGCGACTGAGAGTACCGATTGAGTTATCCATTGCCGCTTTAACAATGAAATACATGATGCTGAACACCACCACCAGCATGACCACCATCAGCAACAGCAAAGATTTATTCGGTTTCGCCGGTTTTAACGCGGGTGCCGCAGGGTCGTATAACACCGCATCAGCATTCACACCGGACAGCGACAGCTCTTGAGTACGTTGATAAAGCGATTTATACAGGTCTTCCATTTTATCTAACGACAGCTTTTGACTGTTCCAGGCATCCCGTTTTGACGCCATTTTCTGGAAGATCTCTTTCTGCTCAGTCACCTGCTGTTGATAGTTTTTTTCGTCCGCCAGCGCCGCCAGATATTGCTGGCGTAAACCGACTTTCAGCTCACCCAATACTCGTCCAGTCTGGTTTTGGATCGACTGAACATCGGCCTCTGCTTTTAAAATGGCGGGATTTTTTGGCCCGTAGACTTTACGCTGTTCGGACAACGTTCGTTGCGCCTGAATCAACGCAATGCGCAAATCCTGGATCTGAGCATGATTAGAGACCGAAGGCAGCGAGATAACGCTCTCAATGGACTTACCTCCCCCGTTCACCTCGTTATAGACGGATTCAGCGGCAACCCGACGCTGAGTTGCATCGGCAAGGCGATTGGTTACGATACTTAGCTGCTCGGTTTCAAAACCATCGATTCCACGGAAGGTCAGCAGCCCGGCATTTTTCAGATAGTTGTCCATCTCGTCTTTTTGCTTAGCTATCGACGTCTGAATCTCTTCCATTTTTTCAAAATTCAGTTCACGAGCTTGCTCCACTTTCAGACGCTTCTGCTCCACCGTGTAGTTGATGAAAGCCTGCGCGACGCCATTCGCAATGTCAGCCGCAACCTGTGGGGACGTTGATTCATAGGTAATAGACGCCAGGTTCGTCGTACGAATACCAATGACATTCAGATTTTTCGCCAGCGTTTTCAGCGCCTGTTCCATTCTCAGTTGCCGACTTTCATTGCTATCAGCCCCCCGAGCACCGGCTTTTTCCCCGGTAAACTCCGGGTTTTCATCCAGCTTCATATCACGTATGGCTTTCTCCAGCACAATACGTGAATGCATCAACGCATATTGTGTTTCGTAGTAACCACTACGCGTTGAATCGAAACCATCAACCTGTGGAAACGGAGAAACGTTATCAGCTTGCGCCTTAATCAGCACCGTCGCCGTTGAAACATACTTTGAGGACATCATGCTGATTAATGGATACGCGACGACCCCAGCAACGATACCGGCCAGCGCGATTTTCCAGGCGTTCTTTTTCAGCTCTTTGGCAAAGCGGGAGAATTCGACACTGCTTTCTCGTTTTTTGCCGTTTTCCACTATAGATAGTTTCATCGTTAGAAGAACCCCATGCCAATAATCACGACATCCCCTGGATGAACAGAGTGCGTTAAATCGACATTCTCAAGCAGCTGATTGCTACCCGACAGACGAATGTTGATATCTTGACGGTCCGCACGGTCTGTAAACCCACCCGCCTGCGCAATAGACTTCTCGACGGTAAGCCCTGGCTCATAGGCGAAGCCATTTGGACTTTTCACCTCGCCTGAAACATAGTATTTGCGGAACTCGGCAATGCTCACCGTCACCATCGGAGTGGTAAAATAATCTCCGGTCAGGCGTTGAGTTAATTCTTTTGTCACTTGATCAACGGTTTTATCTTGTAATTTAAGAGCACCAACAAATGGGAAATTAATTTCCCCACTCTTATCCAAAATAAACCGCATCGTCATATCGGGTTGACCATGAACTGCGATATTGACCGTATCCCCCGCCCCAAGTCGGTAATCCTGCTGAACAGTAGCAGGATCGTCCATTAATCGCGGGCTGGACGTTGTGCATCCGACCAACAGGATACTGAAAAGCAAAACCGCGCACAGTTCTATTATTTTCATTTTAGATCTGAACCTTAGCTTTAAGCATAATCATAGAATTATCATAACCCAACGTTCTAATGACTTCCTGATTGTCGTTGGGACCGATATAAAACGAGTCAGTATCCCTATTCGAATTTAATGTATCTATCTGATATTTAATCTCAAAATTAACCGACGGCGTATAGTCATAGCTCATGGTTACGCTAAACACACCATCTTTATCATGTCGATCCTTGTTCTGTTTTTTATAGTCTTCCGAAGTAAATGAGTAGTCCAATAAAGTAGAAAAACGAGTGCCTAACCAGAAATGCTGGTAAGAAAGGCCATACTGGGTCACTAAAATATATCCCCCAACTTCCGATGGGTCTTTAATGCTTTGCGCAGAGTGGGCCGTGAAAACAGATTGTTGTAATGGCTTCCACTCCGCTTTTATGTCCCAGTTTAGACCATTAAAATCATGCGAGTTTGCGTTGTTTTCAAATGTTTTATACAGCCATGAAATATTCATGTCGACATTGGTTTTCCCCGTCAACTGCGACTTCAGGCCATACAGCAAATAGTACTCATTAGTGTCTTTTTCTGAGTTGTTATCATAGCGACGCTGGTTAGTAATAAAACTATAGCGAAAGCGCGTTCTGGATGAGTATTGGTCAAAAACTTCCGCTATCAGGCTATTTTCATGCCATTCCTGTTCCTGAATATAATTGTAGAAGTCTTCACTGCTGTCCCGAACATCAGAAGTGTTACCGAAAGTCAGTTTTTTGTATAACAACGCCAGTTCCGCTTTGCCGCGACCATCAGGCGCACCATAGCTGTAGCGCAATTCACTATTGATAAAATTTGTCGTCAGCGGGGATTTAATCCCATATTGCTCAAATTGACTCGGTAGAAAACCCTCGGTGATGTCACGACCACGGGATTCATGCCCAAGCGAATCCTCCAGATTAAGGGTTAAACCATGCTTGAGCCCATAACGCCAGGCACCGTTAAAACGGAAAAAATGATCGTTGTAGTTATCAGCAGAATCGCTTGAGTAGTTACGGTAATCCCCGGAGTACATCAGCAAATACTTATCCTGACCACGCTCTCCACTCATACTCAGCACTGGCGCTGCACTCTGAAATGAGGAACCGATAGCATCGTTGCTATGTGGCTGATAAGAGACGTTATCATTATAACCGTAGTCCACAGCAACCTTGCCCTGGAAGTCTATCCCCGCAAAGCCAATGTGTGATTTCGGTGTTAAATCAGCCCATGCGGACTGCGATATCACGATTCCGGTAATCACTATCAATTTAGTATGCATTCTTACCGACAAATCCTTTGAAAATAGTTTTAATAATAATTTTTAAATCCAGCCATAACGACCAGTTTTGAATGTACTCAATATCGTACTGAACCCGTTTTTCCATCTTATAAAGCGCATCAATTTCCCCACGGAACCCGTTGATCTGCGCAAGCCCAGTGATCCCAGGCTTAACTTTATGGCGGATCATGTAATTTTCAACCTGTTTGCGGTACTGCTCATTATGCGTAACCGCATGAGGTCTGGGACCGACAATCGACATACTTCCCTGCAAAACGTTAATAAATTGCGGAAGTTCATCCAGCGAAGTGCGGCGTAAAAAGCTCCCGAATTTGGTTACCCGCGGATCGTTTTTCGTGGCCTGAATAACCGTATCGGAATTCTCCATGACGCGCATAGAACGAAACTTCCAGACCTTAATTTTTTGCCCGCTAAGACCATAGCGGTCCTGTTTGAAAAACACCGGCCCGCGGGACGTGAGTTTGATACCAATGGCAATAGCCAGCATCAGGGAGGAAATCATCACCATAATGATGCTGCCAAGAACCAGATCTTCCGCCCGCTTAATAAACGACCCCGCCCCTTCAAACGGTGAACTGAAGATACCGATAGTTTGCAGGTTGTGGATGGAGCGTAACTTGGACATGTTGTTACTATAAGTATAAAAGTCAGGGACAATATAGGTATCTACGGTGGTGTCAGACATCATCGCTAAAAAATGACGAATTCGGTGTAAAGCAACCATCGGTAAAGCGATGTAGATTTCGTCTATATTTCCCTGCCTGGCTTCCTCAACCAGATTGATCACCGGACCACGAAAGGGACTTTTAACTTTATCAACGATATCACCACAGCGAGATAAGGCGCGCTCATCATAAAAAGCCAAATCTAATGTGATATTGGCGTATTCATTCATTAGCGCAGTTTCTGCAGCCAGACCATTGTCGGTCAGACCAATAATCGCCACGCGTATACTCTTTTTCGTTGAATACTTAAAAATAAAAAAGCGAATGTAGTAAAGAAAAGGTAATGGAATGAAGTACCAGTAAATAATGGCTGAATAAAACGGTGAAGGCAGTCTGTCTAAGTAGCCGAGTGATTCAGGCTCAGCCACCGTCATACTGACCAGTTCGTTAAAAAAAATCGCCAGCAGCGTACAAAAAACCAAGCGTTTTTGATTACGCAAACCGATCGTCTTAATCTTTTGCTGGTACATTTTAATGTATTCAGCAAACAGTAAGAAAAAGATCGAGAAGAGAAGACTCAAAATCGCAATGGTGTTAAAGGGCAGCAAACCCAACAGATGGGCGCTAAAAATTAACACCACATTGATAACAATGAAATCGACCAGTTTTAAAAAGACTGGATATCCTTGGCTGCTAATCTTTAGCGATTTTTTAAGCATATCTCAGCCCATTATTTATTGATCTTTAATTGTTTTTTTCTCATTTCATGTTGCTAATTATATCACAAGTCTAAAAAACGCAATGGTACATTGTCAGTAAATGTAAAAAATAATACTCATTACTGTGACAAACATCTCCAGAAAAATCGCATCTATATGATTTTAATACAAATAAAATCAATAACAGTTTTATCCACCTCAGCAAAAAAGATAATATTTAACAACATCATTGCTATTGACAGGTAACAATTCATGGTCTATGAAAAAGTGTTTTATGTATGATGAATTGCAAAAAATATTGTTTCATTGACGCTGAATCACCTTAGAGGTGCTGTTTAATACGGTAATTAAAATAAAAACAACTTCCTTAAGACAATATTTCAAATGACATTAATAATAAAGTTAATTACTTTTTATTATAATAAAATAACAAATATCATAATCACGAATATATCATACCGTAGCTCTTAAAAAGCGTACCCGAACCATCAGCCCACCCAATGTCTCACTACGTATTAACTGAGGATGCGTGCGATGTAGACGAGCAATATCATTAACCAGCGCCAGGCCGATCCCGGCGCCTGGGATATTGCCTACGTTATCAAGACGATGAAACGGTAGCAGAGCCTGATGAACCATCTGCTCGTCTATGCCCGGCCCACTATCTTCGACTACCAGCACCACGGCCTCTCCTTCTCGTTGCAGCCGGGCGGTCACTATCCCCTGCGCCGGCGTGTATTTCAGTGCGTTATCCAGCAGATTCCCACACAGTTCACCGAGCAGCACTTCATCTCCCTCGACCCACACCGCGTCCTGATCCCCTTCATAGCCCAGATCGATCCCTTTACTACGCGCCTGCGCCAGTCGGGTAAAACAGCTGGTTTGCACCACCTCATACAGATTAACCGGCGAGAAATGCCTTTCCCCTTGCTCTTTGCGCTTCACCGCAGACAACTGCAACAGCCTCTCTGTCAGTTGAATGGTGTTATCCAGCGTGCTACTCATGGCTTGTAAGCTCTCATGCCATTGCCGCGGCTCGGCGCTGGCGAGGGCCACCGATGCCTGAGTTTTCAGTACCGCCAGCGGCGTTTTAAGCTGATGGGAAGCATCCGCGCTGAAGCGCTCCTGGCGAGAGATCAGACCGCGAAGTCGGTCCAGATAACGGTTGAATGCAACAATCAGCAGACGGGTTTCCGACCACGGCAGCAACTCCGGCAGCGGCGTCAGCAGACCTGGCTCACGACGCACCATCAGCGATGACAGCTGGCGCATCGGGCGCAGCACCCGGCGCAGCAGCCAACCAACCAGCACCAGAGTCAGTAGTACCAACAGCCCTTGCGAAACCCACGAGGAAAACAACAGCTGTCGCGCCAGATAACGCCGCGATTGCAGCGTTTCGGCAACATAAATCTCCGCCATGCCAACAATGCCACCTTCGTTGACAGGCTGCAGCAGACGTGCCACACGGATTGCCTCACCGCGATATTCAGTGTGATAAAACCATGCCAGCGCCGGATAAAGCCGCGTGCGCGAGGTAGCAGGCGGCATCGCCGGTAAATCGTCATAACCAGAGATAACCTTCCCCGCCGGATCAACCACTTTGTAATACAGTCGGTCGTTCATATTCAATTCAAAGCTATCCAGCACCACCCATGGCACATTCACTTCTAACTGTTTATTGCGCACCACCAGCCGCTCGGAGACGGTCCTGGCGGATGAAAGCAGCGTGCGGTCATACGCCTGGGTCGCCGCCTGTAGCGCACTGACATAGCTGTTAAATGCTGACAGGCCCCACAGCAACATTAGCGGCAGGCCCAAAAACATCAGCAGTTGCAGGTATAACGATTGGGGTTTAACCCACTTCATCGCTTCGCTCCAGCACATAGCCCAGACCACGCAACGTGGCGATGCGCACATCACTTCCCTGTAGCTTTTTGCGCAAACGATGGATATACAGCTCAATGCTTTCAGGACTGACCTCATCACTCAGGCTGAAAACCTGCTCAAACAACTGCTGGCGTGAAACCGGTCGCAACCGACGGTACATCAGCACCGTCAACAGCGCCTGTTCGCGCGGCGTGAGCGCCAACGGCTGCCCCTGCAACAGAAAATAGCCTTCATCGTGAAACGCCAGTTCCCCCAGTTGCTGGATGCCTTGTACCTGCCCCGCGCTGCGCCGTAGCAAGGCCCGCAGCCGGGCATCCAGCTCCTCGATTTCAAACGGCTTTGCCAGATAGTCATCGGCTCCGACGTTCAGTCCCTTCACCCGATCGGCCACCGCGCTGCGCGCCGTAAGCAGCAGAACGGGAAGCGTCTGTCCGCGTTTACGCAGGCGCTGAACGACTTCGAGGCCGTCCAGCCCCGGCATATTGATATCCAGCACCGCCAGCGCGTACGTTTCACTATGTAAAAGGTGATCGGCCGCCAGGCCATCAAAAACGCAGTCAACGGCAAAACCGTTTTGCACCAGCGCTTTCTCCAGCCAGTGAGCTAACTCACGGTTATCTTCCGCTAATAAGAGACGCATATCACATCCTGTAAAGTTTCTGCCGCATTGAAAGGGAATTGAAAGGTTAATGTTTTAACAATCACGCAACCGAACTGCTACACATCGGCTCACATAATCACAAAAATCTTCTTCCGTACCCGAAAATCCGGTTTTCCGGCGTGAGGATAAACAATGAAAAAACAGTTACTTCGTACCCTTACTGCAAGCATTTTACTGATGAGTACCTCTGTACTGGCCGAACAAGCGCCATCGCGCACCGAATGTATCGCCCCTGCTAAGCCCGGCGGCGGTTTCGATCTCACCTGTAAGTTGATTCAGGTGAGCATGATGGAAACCGGTGCTATCGAAAAACCGATGCGCGTGACCTACATGCCTGGCGGCGTTGGTGCCGTGGCCTATAACGCGATCGTCGCTCAACGCCCGGCTGAAGCGGGAACCGTGGTGGCCTTCTCCGGCGGCTCCCTGCTGAACCTGTCACAGGGCAAGTTTGGTCGCTACGGTGTGGATGATGTCCGCTGGCTGGCAAGTGTCGGCACCGACTACGGCATGATTGCCGTACGTCAGGATGCGCCATGGAAGACGCTGAAAGATCTGCTTACGGCAATGGAGAAAGACCCTAACAGCGTGGTCATTGGCGCAGGTGCTTCTATCGGTAGCCAGGACTGGATGAAGTCGGCGCTGCTGGCGCAAAAAGCCAATGTCGATCCGCATAAGATGCGCTATGTGGCTTTTGAAGGCGGTGGCGAACCGGTTACCGCATTGATGGGAAATCACGTACAGGTGGTTTCCGGCGATCTCAGTGAGATGGTGCCCTACCTCAGCGGCGACAAAATCCGCGTGCTCGCGGTGTTCTCTGATGAACGCCTACCGGGCCAGTTAGCCAACGTGCCAACCGCCAAAGAGCAGGGTTATGACCTCGTGTGGCCTATCATTCGTGGCTTCTACGTTGGGCCAAAAGTCAGCGACGCTGAGTATCAGTGGTGGGTTGATGCCTTTAACAAACTCCAGCAGACCGATGAGTTTAAAAAACAACGCGATCTGCGCGGTCTGTTTGAGTTCAACATGAGCGGCAAACAGCTCGACGACTACGTGAAAAAACAGGTTACGGATTATCGTGAGCAGGCGAAAGCCTTCGGTCTGGCGAAGTAAACGCAGAGGCAAAGATGATGAGCGATCGTATTTTTGCAGGTATCTGGCTGTTGCTCTGCATAGCCGGGCTGTTCGTGGCCTGGCAAATCAGCAGCGAATACAGCTATGAACCCGTAGGGCCGCGTCCCTTCCCGCTGGGCATTATCAGTCTGATGTTGGTATGCGCCGTGGCACTGCTGTTGCGCCATCCGGACACCATCAGTTGGCCCCGTCGCCACGTGCTGCAAAAGCTGCTGACGATGGTAATTGTTCTGTTGATGTACGCCTGGGGTTTTGAGTGGCTCGGTTTTCCCATCGCTACCGCCATTCTCACCGTGGTGATTGGCATGCTGTTCGGCGCAACCATCCCGGCTGCGGGTATTTCCGGCGCGGTGCTCGGCATTCTGCTGTGGTATGCCTTTGACCGACTGCTTGACGTCACCTTACCACTCGGCGCCTGGCTGGGTTAACGGAGAAACGATGGATACCTGGATTTATCTTTCTCAGGGTTTCGCGGTGGCAATGACGCCGGAAAACCTGGTCATCGCCTTGATAGGCTGTTTTGTAGGCACCATTGTGGGTTTGCTGCCTGGCCTTGGGCCGATCAACGGCGTGGCGATCCTGCTGCCGCTGGCCTTTGCTTTGCATCTGCCCGCAGAATCCGCGCTGATCCTGCTGGCTACGGTCTACATTGGCTGTGAATATGGCGGGCGCATCTCCTCCATCCTGCTGAATGTTCCCGGCGATGCGGCGGCGATTATGACCGCGCTGGATGGTTACCCGATGGCGCAGCAAGGACGCGGCGGCGTGGCGCTCTCTATCTCGGCGGTCAGCTCTTTCTTTGGTTCACTTATCGCCATCGGCGGCATCATTCTGTTTGCCCCGGCGTTAGCCCAATGGTCGCTGGCCTTCGGTCCGGCAGAATACTTTGCCTTAATGGTTTTCGCCATTGCCTGTCTCGGCAGCATGATGGCGCAAAATCCGCTGAAATCATTTCTGGCAGCGCTTATCGGTCTCGGACTTGCGACCGTCGGCGTAGACGCCAACACCGGGGTTTATCGCTTTACTTTTGACAGTGTCCATCTCTCCGACGGTGTGCAGTTTATCGTAGTGGTGATTGGGCTGTTCTCTGTCTCTGAAATACTGTTAATGCTGGAACATACCAGCAGTGGTCAGACGCTGGTGCGTAAAACGGGCCGCATGTTGTTCAACGCCAAAGAAGGCGCACAGTGCGTAGGAGCCACCCTGCGTTCATCAGTGATTGGCTTTTTCGTCGGCGTTCTGCCTGGCGCTGGCGCCACCATTGCCAGTGCCATCACCTACATGACCGAGAAAAAGCTCAGCGGCAACAGCGACAGCTTTGGCAAGGGGGATATTCGTGGCGTAGCGGCGCCAGAAGCCGCCAACAACGCCTCGGCCTGCGGCTCTTTCATCCCAATGCTGACGCTCGGCGTGCCGGGCTCCGGTACCACGGCGGTGATGATGGGCGCGCTGACGCTGTACAACATCACTCCGGGGCCGGCGATGTTCACTGAACAGCCGGATATCGTCTGGGGGCTGATTGCGGCGCTGCTGATCGCTAACGTAATGCTGCTGGTGATGAACATTCCACTGATCGGTCTGTTTACCCGCATGCTGACCATTCCGCTGTGGTTTTTGGTACCCGCTATTGCGGCAGTCTCCGCGGTAGGTGTGTACGCTGTCCACAGCACTACCTTCGATTTGGTGTTGATGGTCGCCCTCGGCGTGCTGGGCTACATTTTGCGTAAAATGCACTTCCCAATGTCGCCATTGATTCTGGGCTTCGTTCTCGGGGAAATGCTGGAGCAGAACCTGCGCCGGGCGTTGTCTATCAGTAACGGGAGTATGGATATTCTGTGGGCCAGCGGCGTGGCGAAAGTGCTGCTGGTGATGGCGGTACTGGTTATCGTGGTCCCGCCAGTGCTGCGCATGATCCGTAAACGCAACAGCAAACCGCAGGTGGATATCGGTTAGTAACGCGCCTTGTCCGGCCTACGATTAATCGCCACTGTAGGCCGGATAAGCGCAGCGCCATCCGGCATTTTCATCTTAATTCCTGAACTGCACTAAGAACGTGCTCAACAAACCGTGTCAGCTTGGGCAACGGACGCAAATCCTGTCGCCACAGCAAATGAATCGGCCGCGGCTGTGGCGTAAATCCTTCCAGAATACGAACCAACTTGCCAGTAGCCAGCTCTTCTGCCAACAGCACCTCCGGTTGCAATAACAGCCCAGCCCCCGCTACCGCCGCCATACGCAGGCCATGACCATCGTTACAGCGCAGGATCGCATCGCGTTTCCATCTGACTTCCCCCGTCACGCCAGGCAGTATCCACTCGTTGCGGGCCGTCCACACGGTATGGGACAGACACAGATGATCCACCAGATCCGCGGGCGTTCGGGGGGTGCCATGGCGGGCAAGATATTCTGGCGAAGCACAAATTGCCATACGGTAGGGACACAGGTATTTCGCCACCACGTCAGTCTGATGGATATCGCCAATGCGGATCGCCAGATCAACACCTTCATTAACCAGATCAACCATCCGGTTGGTTAGATCCAGTTCAATGCGCACCTCTGGCCAGGTCTGTAAAAACGCAGCGGCCAGTGGCGAGATCACGCAAGCGCCAAAAGACGTGGGCGCGCTTATGCGCAGCGTCCCTGCTGGTGCCAGCCGCAGACGCTCTACCGAACGTTCGGCTATCGATACCTGCTCCAGCACGCGACGGGCTTCTTCAAAATAGACGCGTCCGGCATCGGTCAGACTCTGGCGACGCGTATTGCGCTCCAGCAAACGCGTGCCGAGCTGCGCTTCCAGTTGGGCGATATATTTTCCCACCATCACCGCAGACATCTCGAGCCTCGTCGCCGCAGAAGTAAAGCTCCCGCTCTCCACCACGGCGACAAACGTTTCCATGCCGCGTAACTTATCCATATTGCAAACCCCTGGTTAGTAATCATCTAACTTTTAGCCAGTTTATCCGATTTCATTTTCATTAAAGAATAGCGGCTCACACTATTGCGGAGGTGGTTATGAAAATCGTCATTATTGGTGCCAGTGGTACAGTGGGTCGCGCAGTCACAGAAACGTTGAGCCGTAAACATGAGGTGATCCGCGTAGGTCGCACGCAGGGGGATTACCAGGTCGATATCACCTCGCAGGAGAGTGTCGAGGCATTGTTCGAAAAAGTCGGTCGGGTAGATGCGATCGTTTCCGCCACCGGCAATCTGTTCTTTGGACCGCTGTCGACAATGACCGACCAGGACTTTAATCAGGGGCTTCAGGATAAACTGTTAGGCCAGATACGTCTGGCCTTAACCGGGCAGCATTTCCTCAATGATGGCGGTTCGATAACGTTAATTAGCGGCATTATCGCCCACGAGCCCATCGCACAAGGCGCAAATGCGGCAACGATCAATGCCGGTCTGGAAGGATTTGTGCGCGCCGCTGCCTGTGAGCTAAAGCGTGGTCAGCGTATTAACCTGATAAGCCCGACCGTGCTGAGTGAATCCGCTGCAGCCTATGACGGGTTCTTCCCCGGCTTTGAAAGCGTCCCCGCCGTCACGGTCGCCAACGCCTATCGCCGCAGCGTCGAAGGCATCCAGAGCGGGCGCATTTATAAAGTGGGTTACTGTTAACCGCTTTTTCTCGCCTCTTACGTCATCAGTAAGAGGCGATGAGTCGCATATTTCAGGCACCCGTTTCGTTTCTGATCCGCGCATTGATGTATTCCACGGCCTGCGTGACGTCCATAATGCCGTTAATCGCATTCGTCACGCCTTGCCCGATAATAATCTCTGCCTGTCGCAGGTTAAAAGACTCACCTTTACTTCCCTGAGACTCCCGTATTCCCGTCATGCCTTTTTCATTCAGTAAATTAAACCACGGGTAGAGATTGAGAACATTTTGATCGTGACATATTCCAGACCAGGCGCTGTTGCCCCCCAATAGAACCAGATGGCGCGAAATTTCATCGGAATAAAGCCAATGAAAAAACTGCTCAACCTGTTTTTTCTTCTTACTGTAGCGAGACATTCCAATAGAGCCACCGCCCAATTGTGGAAGCTGCCCCGGAACGGGAGCATAGCCGATCGTGGGGGCGATGGTCGTATGCGCAACATCGTTAAACAAATTGAGATACATAATCAGCATGGCGAGATTTCCACGCTCAAACTGTTTAACCGCATCACTCCACCACTCACCAGGGAGATTCACGGCGATAGAAAGCTGGTGCAGATATTCTTCGAGTGCAGCGGCAGCAAGCGAAGCATCAAGTTGTACCGGCTCGCCCTCACGCACCAATCGTCCACCTAACGCGTAGTAACGTAGCAAGTACTCAGTGGCGATAAGTCCTGAGCTGCCCAACGTCACCGCCGTTCCCATTGGGCGCTGTCTGTTTTCTGGCTGATGCAATTGACTAAAGAAAGCGGCAATCTCATCAAATTGTGCGAAATTCTCTGGTAGCGTTAACTCTTTGCCTGTTGATTCATAAAACATCCGTTTAATCGTCGCATCTTCAAACAGATCTCGTCGATAAAACAGAAGCTGCATACTGGCATCAAAGGGAATTGCCCATGCAGTCCCATTCACCTGGCTGAAGTGCTGCTGAATTTGCTCAGAGAAGTTATCCAGCAATAACGGGAGCTCGGGGGAGACCGACTCCAGCGGCAATAATGCTTTTTCTGCAAACCAGGGAAAACATGCCATATCGATTCGCAGTAAATCGTAATAAGGGTGCAGGTGAAGATGAGAGAGAATTTCAAAAACCTCATCATACGGATAAACCGCAAGATTAACCTTAATACCGGTCTGGCGATAAAAGTGAGGTAACAGTTTCTTCAGCGCATCGGTCGAAGGGCTGGGCAAAATTAACATATTCAGCGTCGCCTCCGTCTCATGAGGCGGAGCGTATTGCCCATTCCAGGAAAAACCGCAATTCGTCAGAATACGGTGCTTCTCTTTACTTTTGGGTTGGCGAATACATGAAGCAATAGTTGTCCCCAGGCGGGCATAATCCATCTGATAGCTGGTGATTCCATCAAAAGATGCAGGAAGATTATCACTCAGTTGTACTATCGGCGGGCAGGACTGAGAACTCCCAAACCAGGACGCTTGCGTCAACGCACGCGTCTTCTCACTGTCCTGAACAATAAACAGATCGGGTATCGCCCCCCGGAAAAAGTCAAACGCGACGGTGTTAACTTCACTGGCATGCGCAGGTATAACCGTAAGCTTTGTGTGCGGACTTAACTCCCGGCATACCTTCTGTATCGCTTGAGTAAATCGTGCGCTGTGGGCAAATTCCAGCGGCTCGCAGAAAACACCAATATGACCCGGCTGCTGCGCCAGTGCCCTTCTTGCGGTTTCTTCCCCTGCGGTCACATAGTCAAGGCTAAAATAACAAACTGCACCGGCTGGCTGGCGATACGCAAAAAGCACATTCTCCGGGGAGAGCCTGAGCATATCGTAATAGGGCTGGCTGTTGTCCAGGCAACTCACGGTGACAACAGCCTGGTAAGACTTTGCCGCCAGTGTTTGCAAAATATCCAGTTCCAGATTGGGCAAATCATTAGTCAGGTAAAGATCAACTGGTTCGCTGAGTGAAGGTTGCCAGGCCTGGTGTAATCCCCGATAAAGTTGATAGTAACGTTCCGCATTGATGTCCGGCAGAATCAAGGCCACTCCCTGACTTTTGCTGGCTCTCAATGATTGCGCCTGCGCATTCAACTGATAGCCAACTTCTCGGGCCGCACGTTGAACCGCTTCAATCTTCTCAACGCTTACATTTCCTCTGCCATTGAGCACATTCGAGACAGTCCCATGCGACACACCGGCAATTCTTGCTATGTCTTTGATAGTTGGCATTTTTACACCCTTCCCCTGATGTTTTGATGCTAGCACGGCGCTCATCAGGAAACTATCTCCAGCAAGATAATTTGAACGTTACAATATTAAAAAGTGCATTTTATCAACACATTCTTATAACCACCTTTCAACCCCACATAGCACGAAGAAATGAACTAAAAATTTCAAAGCTATGAAATATAAAAATAAATTATTAAATTCTTGAAGAGGATCACTTATGCAACAAAAGATCGTTGTTGCCTTGAAGCTGCAGGATAATAATTGACACGTTCCAATTACGTTTCATTACATTTTCGTTCAAAAAACAACACTCTGTTTTGATCAAGAGGGAAACATGAATATTCATTTTCTGGGAACCGCGGCATCCGAAGGGATACCCAATCCTTTTTGCCGTTGTGAGCACTGTCAGCAAGCCCGTATTCGTAAAGGCAAAGACATACGCACGCACTCCTCAGCGATCATCGACGATGAACTGTTGATTGATGTCGCGCCTGAATTCAGCCAGCAACTGCTGCGAGATGGCCTGGACGCAACAGAGATCAAATCGCTGCTGTTCACGCATACACATCCCGATCATTTCAACGTCGGCGATCTTTTTAGCCGAATGGAAGGGTACGGATTTGAGATTACTCATCCGTTGCACATTTTTGGTAATGACCGTGCGATTAACGGCGCGGCACAAGTGTTACCAGGCTACAGCGCAGAAAGATTTGCTTTTCATTGCCTGGTTCCCTTCGTAACCGTTGAAACCCGCGGATACCGAATCACTCCACTGCTGGCGAACCATGCCAAATGGGAGCTTTGTTATACCTGGTTTATCGAAAAAGATGGTCAGTCAATTTTCTATGGACATGATTCGGGCTGGTTCCCTGAACTCACCTGGCAATGGTTAAAAGGGAAAAAGATCGATTTAACGGTGCTGGAATGTACCTACGGTTTTAATGGTGATAACCGTACAAATAACCACATGAGTCTGGAAACCGTTTTCGCCGCCAGAGACAGGCTTGCAGAACTGGGCTGCCTTGAGAAAAATAGCCAACTCATCGTCTCGCATGTCTCACACAGCGGCGGTCTACTGCACGACGATCTCGTGGCGGCGTGCGACAAAGAGAACATTCTTGTCGCCTGGGATGGGCTTAACCTGAGCATCAACCAATAAGGATATGCAATATGGACCTTAATAAAACACCACGCCTGCTGGTTATGATGTTCATACAATATTTCATGCAGGGCGCCTGGAATATGACCATGGGACTGGTATTAAGTACCTATGGTATGGCGACCATTATTGGCTCATCTTATGCTTTGCTTGGTCTGGCGACCATTCTTTCGCCACTCTTTATTGGCATGGTAGCCGACCGTTTCTTTTCGTCACAAAAAGTCATGGCGATCCTGCATTTAATTAATGCTGGCGTACTGTTGTTTGTTCCACAATTTATTGAGGCACAAAACACGGGCATGACGTTGACCATGATCTTCCTGGTCGGTCTGCTGTTTTATCCAACAACTGCGCTGGCTAACAGCATCAGTTTCAGCCACATTAACGGGGTGAAATACTTCCCCTTTATTCGTGTGTTCGGCACATTTGGCTTTATGGTCATCGGTTTTATTATTGGTGAAATGGGCTATTCTGGAAATACCATCACCTGGTATATTGCGTCAGCCTCCGGTGTCGTGCTCGGCCTTTACTGCTTTACGTTGCCAAACACCCCACCGAAAGCAAAAGGAAGCGTATTTACACTCCGCGATCTGTTATGTCTGGACGCTCTGGCACTCTTCAAGGACCGCAGTTTCTCGGTTTTGATGCTCAGTATTTTTGTCCTGATGATCCCCAAAACAGCTTATTCCGCCTATATCCCGGTCTTTTTAAAAGCGCTTGGATTCGATAACGCCGCGTCAATGATGCAGGTCGGCATCGCCTGTGAAGTCATTTTTATGTTCCTGCTCTCGTTTTTCTTACTGAAAGCCGGCTTCAAAATTACTCTCATGTTGGGCGCCGTTTGCTGGATCATCCGCACACTGTTGTTTGCTCATGCATCACTGGATGCCAACATGATGTTTGTGCTGATCGGCCTGATGTTGCAGGGATTCTGCTGGGACTTTTTCTTTACCGTGGGCGACATTTATGTTGACCGTAAAGCCGCGCCAGAGATCAAAGCACAAGCCCAAAGCTTGCGATTTATCGTCTCCAACGGCGTCGGTTTGCTGTTTGCCTCTACCGTATGCGGTCAAATCTTCAACAGCACCGTGACGGAACAAGGCCCACAGGCGTTACCGCAATGGGAAACATTCTGGCTAGTTTCCGCAGGCGTTGCCGCAGTGGTCAGCGTATTCTTCCTGATATTCTTCCGGGACGATATTTCAAAACGCAAAGCAGACCTCCCATTGAAAAAAGCAAACTCCTGATCGTTAAAGACTCTTTCATTAAGGTAATTGCATGAATAATCTGGCCGCCATCATCAATGAGCAAGGATTGTTGCCTTTAACTACGATCATCAAAATCAGCATTGCATTTATTCTGGGTGGCATTATAGGCCTGGAAAGAGAATCGAAAGGGAAACCGGTTGGCTTCAAAACTTGCGTTATTTTATCCGTAGCCAGCTGTGTGTTAACTGTCGTATCAATACAATCTGCAGAATACTATGCTGAAATTTCGATGAACATCCGTAGCGATCCTATGCGTCTGGCGGCTCAGATTATTAGTGGCGTTGGTTTTCTCGGTGCGGGAGTCATTCTGCACCGACACGACGATGCTATTTCTGGTCTCACTACTGCGGCAATTGTCTGGGCATCTGCTGGGGTGGGAATCACCTGTGGGGCCGGTTTTTATTTTCATGCTTTTTTTGCCACGGCTTTATTTTTATTGGCAATTAAATTAAGCCCGTTCATTATTTTCTTACAGACTAAAAACCAGTTCCCCGGAAAAGTAAAAGTCAGGGTTATTCTTGATGAACGCGATGCGCTCGAAAATCTGATAACCCGCATCCATCAACAGAAAAACATTATTGAAAACATAACGATCAGGGATATTAAGAAGGGTAAAATCGAGGTTAATCTCAAAATCGTAATTCGTAAGAAGATGACCTTGCCCGACTTGTACCACGATCTCACTCATGTTGAACACGTCTGCGCTATTGCTCTTGAACATTAAGATGCTTTATTTCCCTCTTTAAAATCAGGTGGTTACCACCTGATATAACCGCTCTATCCCTGTCTTCGCTTTAAATCCCTATTGTTTGCAATGTTAAATATTTGTTGTTTTTGATCACAAATAATAAACAAACAAGCTCATTATGTGCGCGTTTTTCAAAAATGTAGATATTTTTAATTTATGGCTACGAAACGAGCTGCGCCATATCTCCCTGACAATCTACTGAGAGGAACGATTTGATGAACGCACTGACTGCCGTAAAACCGAACGCTGAAGATCCAGCCCAGCACTACAGCGGTTTCACGCTGAAACCATCAGCCCAGTCCCCACGCCTGCTGGAGCTGACTTTTTCCGCTGAGACCACTGAGCAATTTCTGCAGGCCGTCGCGCAGTGGCCGGTGCAGGCGCTGGAATACAAATCCTTCTTGCGCTTCAAAGTGGGCAAGATCCTCGACGACCTGTGCGGCAATCAGTTGCAGCCTCTGCTGCTGAAAACGTTGCTCGATCGTGCCGAAGGCGCACTGCTGATCAATGCCGTTGGCGTGAATGATGTGGCGCAGGCAGAAGAGATGGTCAAGCTGGCGACGGCGGTAGCACATCTAATCGGACGCTCGAATTTTGATGCGATGAGCGGTCAATATTACGCACGTTTTGTGGTGAAAAACGTCGATAACTCAGACAGCTATCTGCGCCAGCCTCACCGAGTGATGGAATTGCACAACGACGGAACCTATCTCGAAGAAATCACCGATTACGTGCTGATGATGAAGATTGACGAGCAGAACATGACCGGCGGTAACTCGCTGCTGCTGCACCTCGACGACTGGGAACATCTGGATCAGTACTTTACCCATCCGCTGGCGCGTCGCCCTATGCGCTTTGCCGCGCCGCCAAGCAAAAACGTGAGCCAGGAAGTGTTCCATCCGGTATTTGACGTTGACCAGCAGGGTCGTCCGGTGATGCGCTACATCGACCAGTTCGTCCAGCCAAAAGACTATGAAGAAGGCGTCTGGCTGAGTGACCTGTCCGACGCGCTGGAAACCAGCAAAAGTATTATTTCCGTACCGGTTTCAGTGGGTAAATTCCTGCTGATCAACAACCTGTTCTGGCTACACGGTCGCGATCGTTTCACCTCGCATCCTGACCTGCGCCGCGAACTGATGCGCCAACGTGGTTATTTCGCTTACGCGACAAACCACTACCAGACTCATCAGTAAGCGCGAAGGAAAAAAGCGGATGTATGATTTTGTGATTATTGGCGGCGGCATTATCGGCATGTCGACCGCCATGCAGCTGATTGATGTCTATCCGGACGCCAGAATTGCGCTGTTGGAAAAAGAGTCCGGCCCGGCCTGTCACCAGACGGGCCACAACAGCGGCGTCATTCATGCCGGGGTCTATTACACTCCCGGCAGCCTGAAGGCGCAGTTTTGCCTGGCCGGAAATCGCGCCACAAAAGCCTTTTGCGACCAAAACGGCATCCGCTACGACGTCTGCGGAAAAATGCTGGTTGCCACCTCCCCTCTGGAAATGGAGCGCATGCGCGCGCTATGGGATCGCACCGCCGCTAACGGTTTGGAGCGCGAATGGCTGAATGCGCAGGAGCTTCGCGAGCGTGAACCGAATATCACCGGTCTGGGCGGCATTTTTGTTCCGTCGAGCGGGATCGTCAGCTACCGTGAAGTCACCGCCGCGATGGCGAATATTTTCCAGGCCAAAGGCGGTGAGATTATTTACAACGCCGAGGTCAGCGCGCTGAAAGAGCACGCTACGGGCGTGATTGTCCATACCCGTCAGGGTCAGGAATATGAAGGCGCGACGCTGATTAGTTGTTCTGGCCTGATGGCGGACCGACTGGTGAAAATGCTCGGCGTTGAACCTGGCTTTATCATCTGCCCGTTCCGTGGCGAATATTTCCGCCTGGCGCCAGAACATAATCAGATAGTTAACCATCTGATCTACCCCATCCCCGACCCGGCAATGCCGTTTCTCGGTGTTCATCTGACCCGGATGATTGACGGCAGCGTCACGGTCGGCCCCAACGCGGTGCTGGCATTTAAACGTGAAGGCTACCGTAAGCGTGACTTCTCGCTCAGCGATACGCTGGAGATCCTCGGCTCTTCTGGTATTCGCCGCGTGCTGCAAAACAACCTGCGCTCAGGGCTTGGCGAAATGAAGAATTCGCTGTGCAAAAGCGGTTATCTGCGGCTGGTACAAAAGTACTGTCCGAGCCTGACGCTTAAGGATCTGCAACCGTGGCCTGCGGGCGTGCGGGCACAGGCGGTATCACCTGATGGCAAGCTTATCGACGATTTTCTGTTTGTCACCACGCCACGCTCAATTCACACCTGTAACGCACCTTCTCCGGCGGCAACATCGGCAATCCCTATCGGTGCACATATTGTCAGCAAAGTTCATGCGCTGCTGGAGAACCAGAGTAATCCCGGACGCACGCTGCGTGCGGCACGTAGCGTGGAGACATTACACGCCGCATTTACCCGTTAAACCGATTAAGACAGGAAGCAATCATGCAACTTAACGATCCAACCTTATTTCGCCAGCAGGCACTGATCGACGGCAACTGGCGTGACGCTAACAGCGGCGAGACCATCGCGGTGACCAATCCCGCCAACGGTCAGCAATTGGGTAGCGTACCTAAAATGGGGGCAGATGAAACCCGCGAAGCGATTAACGCCGCAAACCGCGCTCTGCCGGCCTGGCGTGCGCTGACTGCCAAAGAGCGGGCCAACATTCTGCGCCGCTGGTTCAACCTGATGATTGAGCATCAAGACGATCTCGCCCGTCTGATGACCCTGGAACAGGGAAAACCACTGGCGGAAGCCAAAGGCGAAATTACCTACGCCGCCTCCTTTATTGAGTGGTTTGCCGAAGAGGGCAAACGCATTTATGGCGATACGATCCCTGGCCATCAGGCTGACAAACGCCTGATCGTCATCAAGCAGCCGATCGGCGTTACCGCCGCGATTACGCCGTGGAACTTTCCCTCAGCGATGATCACCCGTAAAGCCGGTCCGGCGCTGGCAGCAGGCTGTACGATGGTGCTTAAACCCGCCAGCCAAACCCCCTACTCCGCACTGGCGCTGGCAGAACTGGCTAATCGCGCCGGGATCCCGGCTGGCGTTTTCAGCGTGGTGACCGGTTCAGCCAGCGCAGTCGGTAACGAGCTGACCGGCAACCCGCTGGTGCGCAAACTGTCATTTACCGGCTCAACCGAAATTGGCCGTCAGTTAATGCAGCAGTGCGCCAAAGACATCAAAAAGGTATCGCTGGAACTGGGCGGCAATGCGCCGTTTATCGTCTTTGACGATGCCGATCTTGATAAAGCCGTGGAAGGCGCGCTGGCCTCGAAGTTTCGTAACGCCGGGCAAACCTGCGTCTGCGCCAACCGCCTGTACGTACAGGACGGTGTGTATGAGCGTTTTGCCGAAAAACTCCAGCAGGCTGTGAGCAAACTGCACCTCGGCGATGGTCTGCAACCTGACGTCACCACCGGACCGTTGATCGACGAAAAAGCGGTCGCCAAGGTGCAGGAGCACATCGCCGATGCTCTGGATAAAGGCGCGCGCATTATCGCGGGCGGTAAACCTCATGCGCTCGGCGGTAACTTCTTCCAGCCCACCATTCTGGTGGATGTGCCTGACAACGCGAAGGTCGCCAAAGAAGAGACGTTCGGACCGCTGGCTCCGCTGTTTCGTTTTAAAGACGAAGCCGACGTCATCGCTCAGGCCAACGACACCGAATTTGGTCTGGCCGCCTATTTCTACGCCCGTGATTTAAGTCGCGTCTTCCGCGTTGGCGAAGCGCTGGAGTACGGCATCGTCGGGATTAACACCGGCATTATCTCCAACGAAGTCGCCCCGTTTGGGGGAATCAAAGCCTCCGGTCTTGGCCGTGAAGGATCAAAATACGGCATCGAAGACTACTTAGAAATCAAATATATGTGCATCGGCCTTTAATAAAATAAATACTGGAGAACACCTGATGAGCACCAACAAAGAACTTATGCAACGTCGCAGCAACGCCGTTCCCCGTGGCGTAGGCCAGATCCACCCTATTTTTGCCGAGCGTGCAGAAAACTGTCGGGTCTGGGACGTTGAAGGCCGTGAATTCCTTGACTTTGCTGGCGGTATTGCAGTGTTGAACACCGGTCACCTGCACCCGCAGATCGTCTCTGCGGTAGAAGCGCAGTTGAAAAAGCTGTCCCATACCTGTTTCCAGGTACTGGCCTATGAGCCATACCTGGAGCTGTGCGAAATCATGAATAAGAAAGTGCCGGGTGATTTCGCCAAGAAAACCCTGCTGGTGACCACCGGTTCTGAAGCGGTAGAAAATGCGGTGAAAATCGCCCGCGCCGCCACCAAACGCACCGGCACAATCGCCTTCAGCGGTGCTTACCACGGCCGTACCCACTACACCTTGTCACTGACCGGGAAAGTGAACCCATACTCTGCCGGAATGGGGCTGATGCCGGGCCACGTGTATCGCGCGCTTTATCCTTGCCCACTGCACGGCATCAGTGACGACGATGCTATCGCCAGTATTCACCGCATTTTCAAAAACGATGCCGCGCCAGAAGACGTCGCCGCCATCGTAATTGAACCCGTCCAGGGCGAAGGTGGTTTTTACGCCGCTTCTCCTGCTTTTATGCAACGTCTGCGCGCTATTTGTGACGAACACGGGATCATGCTGATTGCTGATGAAGTACAGAGCGGTGCGGGCCGCACCGGTACGCTGTTTGCCATGGAGCAGATGGGCGTTGCGCCCGATCTCACCACCTTCGCTAAATCCATCGCCGGAGGCTTCCCGCTGGCAGGCGTGACCGGACGCGCCGACGTCATGGACGCTATTCCACCGGGCGGTCTGGGCGGTACCTATGCCGGTAACCCAATTGCCTGTGCCGCTGCGCTGGCGGTACTAAACATTTTCGAGCAGGAAAATCTGCTGCAAAAAGCCAACGAGCTGGGGCAAACCCTGCGTGAAGGCCTGTTGGCTATCGCGGAAACCCACCGCGAGATTGGCGACGTACGCGGGCTGGGCGCGATGATTGCTATCGAACTGTTCGAAAACGGCGACCACACGAAACCAGACGCCAAACTGACAGCTGAAATTGTCGCTCGTGCCCGCGATAAAGGGCTAATCCTGCTCTCCTGCGGACCTTACTACAACGTGCTGCGCATTCTTGTCCCGCTGACTATTGAAGACGCGCAAATCCGCCAGGGGCTGGACATTATCGCCCAGTGTTTTGCCGAGGCAAAGCAGGGTTAAACCCGTATCAAAACGGGGAGTTTTAAGCCGGATAAGGCGGAGCCGCCATCCGGCAAACAGGGTCAATAACAATAATACGCGTGCCCCGGCGCGGGAATGCCGGGGTGCTCTCCCAAGTGAAATACTTTCGAGAGGTTTAAAGATGGGGCAACTGTCACAATCACATGATTTAGGGGGCGGGCTGAAATCACGCCACGTCACCATGCTGTCTATTGCCGGGGTAATCGGCGCAAGTTTGTTCGTCGGTTCAAGTGTGGCGATTGCAGAAGCCGGTCCCGCAGTATTATTAGCCTATCTGTTCGCCGGATTGCTGGTGGTGATGATTATGCGCATGCTGGCCGAAATGGCCGTTGCCACCCCGGATACCGGTTCTTTTTCCACTTACGCCGATAAGGCCATTGGCCCGTGGGCGGGTTACACCATCGGCTGGTTATACTGGTGGTTCTGGGTGTTAGTTATCCCGCTGGAGGCGAATATCGCCGCCATCATTCTTCACTCCTGGGTGCCTGGTATTCCTATCTGGCTGTTTTCTCTGGTTATCACGCTGGCATTAACCGGCAGTAATTTGCTGAGCGTCAAAAATTATGGTGAGTTCGAGTTCTGGCTGGCGCTGTGCAAAGTGATTGCCATTCTGGCGTTTATAACCCTCGGCGCGGTGGCGATTAGCGGTTTCTACCCTTATGCCGATGTCAGCGGGGTTTCGCGCCTGTGGGATCAGGGCGGCTTTATGCCCAACGGTTTTGGCGCCGTGATCAGCGCAATGTTAATCACCATGTTCTCCTTTATGGGCGCAGAGATAGTTACCATCGCCGCCGCCGAATCCGATACCCCGGATAAACATATCGTTCGCGCCACCAACTCGGTTATCTGGCGTATCTCCATCTTCTATCTGTGCTCTATTTTTGTGGTGGTGGCGCTGATCCCGTGGAACATGCCGGGACTGAAAGAAGTCGGTTCTTACCGCTCGGTACTGGAGCTACTGCATATCCCGCACGCGAAATTGATCATGGATTGCGTCATTTTGCTGTCGGTGACTAGCTGTCTCAACTCCGCGCTGTATACGTCCTCGCGTATGCTCTACTCCCTGAGCCGCCGTGGCGATGCCCCCGCCTTTATGGGTAAAACGAACCGCAGTAAAACGCCTTATGTGGCGGTGTTGCTGTCTACCGGTGCCGCATTCCTCACCGTCATCGTCAACTATTACGCCCCGGCCAAGGTGTTTAAATTCCTGATCGACAGTTCCGGTGCCATCGCACTGCTGGTCTATCTGGTCATTGCCGTTTCTCAACTGCGGATGCGCAAAATCCTGCTGGCGCGAGGCGGTGAAATTAAACTGAAAATGTGGCTCTATCCGTGGCTTACCTGGCTGGTCATCGCATTTATTATCTTTGTGCTGGTGGTCATGCTGTTTCGTCCGGCACAACAGCTGGAAGTTATCTCTACCGGATTGTTAGCCATAGGAATTATTTGCACCGTGCCCATTATGTCACGCTGGAAAAAACTGCTATCTTGGCAAAAAGCACCATTGCAAAATACGCATTAAACCTGTTCCCGGCGCAGGCCGGGAAATCCTTTCAGGAGTATGACCATGACCGCCATTCCCCAACCGACGGCCATTGATGGATACCGCTGGCTGAAGAACGACATCATCCGCGGTGTGTATCAGCCTGATGAAAAACTGCGTATGAGCCTGCTGACCTCACGCTATGAGCTTGGCGTGGGACCGCTACGCGAAGCGCTTTCGCAGTTAGTTGCCGAGCGGTTGGTGACGGTAGTAAATCAGAAAGGGTATCGTGTTGCCCCGATGTCAGAGCAGGAGTTGCTCGATATTTTCGATGCCCGCGCCAATATGGAAGCCATGCTGGTCGCGCTGGCCATTGAACGCGGCGACGACGCCTGGGAAGCTGAAATTCTGGCGCGCGCGCATATGCTTAGTAAGCTTGAAGCCATTGATGCCAGCGAACAGATGCTCGACGAGTGGGATCAGCGCCATCAGGCGTTTCACTCGGCGATTGTCGCTGGCTGTGGTTCACAATATCTGCTGCAAATGCGCGAACGACTGTTCGATTTGGCGGCGCGCTACCGGTTTATCTGGCTGCGAAAAACGGTGCTGTCGGTGGAGATGCTGGAAGACAAACACGATCAGCACCAAACGTTAACCGAAGCAATTCTGGCACGCGATGCCGCGCGCGCCAGCGAATTAATGCGCCAGCACCTGCTGACGCCGATTCCGATTATTCAACAGGCGATGTCCGGTAAATTGCTGACGGAATAAGCCTGAATAATATTACTGCTCCGGAATACGTAACACCTGCCCAGGATAGATTTTATCCGGACTTTTCAGCATGGGTTTATTCGCTTCAAATATCTGGTTATACAGGTTGGCATTACCGTAAACCTGTTTAGCAATAGCGCTCAGGGTATCCCCTGATTTAACGGTATAAAACTGGCTTTCGCTCGCGGGCGCAGAGGTTTTAACCTGATCATCTACGCTGGCAATACCGGAGATATTACCAATCGCGATCAGAATTTTTTCTTTCGCCTCCTGACTTAATCCATCACCAGAAACAGTGGCTTTGCCTTCGTTAATTTGCACGTCCACTTTATCCGCATCAGGGATGCCAGTTTTGTTCAGGTGTTCCTGCACTTTTTTTGCCAGATCGGCTGTGTCATGGTTTCCAGTGACCGCATCCCACAGTTTTTCACCCGCATCTTTTACAAAATTGAAGAGTCCCATATCCACCTCGGTAATTAACAATTAACACCCAAAAGTGTAGCAGAGGAGAAAGGGGGCCAAAGAAAACGGCGCCAAAGCGCCGTAGTTGAAAGGAATTAATTACGCGTCTGTATCCAGAAGGCATGGATCAAACCAGGGATGTAGCCCAGTAGCGTCAGAACGATATTGAGGATAAATGCCCAGCCGAACCCCTTCCCCAGCAGCACGCCAAGCGGGGGCAGAATAATAGTAAAAACGATTCTCCAGAAACCCATACACACTCCCTACAAGCAAAAAATTAATCATTGTTTAAAAAGAGATTTTATCTCTAAGAGTAGCCATTCTACCCAACTCTGCCAGCATTCCGCGGCTGTTTTACCCTCCTTTACGCTCTTTACGCTGGCGTACGTTGGTTGTTTATTTTAGAATGTGCTTAATTTAGATTGTGCTTAAATACATATGACTGAACTTGAACAACTCCAGGCCAGCGCAGAACAAGCTGCCGCCCTGCTAAAAGCGATGAGTAACCCGAAACGGTTGCTGATTTTGTGCATGCTCTGCGGTTCACCCGGTACCAGCGCAGGCGAGTTAGCCCGTGTTACCGGCCTTAGCCCTTCCGCCACTTCCCAGCATCTGGCGCGTATGCGTGAAGAAGGTCTGATAGAAAGCCAGCGCGATGCCCAGCGCATCCTCTACTCCATTAAAAATGCGGCCGTGAATTCGCTGATCGCCACATTAAAAACACTGTATTGCCCATAAGGAGCCATCATGACTATTGGGACGATTTCCCCGCGCGAGGCGCAGACACTGGTCGCGCAAGGTGCAAAACTGATTGATATCCGCGACGCTGACGAGTATCTGCACGAGCATATTCCTGAGGCTCATCTGGCACCGTTGCCCGCGCTTGAACAGGGATCGCTGCCTGCGAATTTACGCGCCGAGCAGGTGATTTTTCACTGCCAGTCAGGCAAACGTACACAAAATGCGGCAACAAAACTGAGCGCCATTGCTGCGCCCGCGCAGGTCTGGCTGCTGGAAGGTGGAATTGACGGCTGGAAAGCCGCAGGGTTGCCGGTGACGAAAGACAGTTCACAACCGTTACCGCTGATGCGTCAGGTGCAGATAGCCGCGGGTAGCCTTGCCTTACTCGGTGTTATTCTGGGTTACGCCGTCAGCAGTGCTTTCTTCCTGCTGAGCGGTTTTGTCGGGGCCGGGCTGATTCTCGCTGGCGTGACTGGCTTTTGCGGCATGGCGCGTCTGCTGGACAAAATGCCCTGGAACCGACGTACTCATTAAGCGGTAATCATTGAAACAGCACTGTACCCGCCGGTTGACGTGATCTATGGTGAGTTCTGCAATAAATGATAAATAAAGGAGCGCAACAATATGTTTAAACCTGGCGATCTGGTTCAACCGCGTATGGGCGGTCCAAAACTGAAGGTTGTTGAAGTCAATGACGATCAAATTGTGGCGGTACAAGCCAGTAATGAAAACGGTGATAAATTCACGCTGAAAGCAGCTGATGTCACGCGATATACCGAAGAGGGTGATTTCGGCGTTTGCTGAAAATAAGCGGTGAGGATCTCCTCACCGCCTTCGTAATTAGATCAAAAAGTCATCAAGAGATTTACCGGTAGCCATCGCCTGGGCAATTGGCTTCGGTGTGCGACCTTGCCCAGTCCATGTTTTCGTTTCACCATTGAGATCGATAAAACGATATTTCGCCGGGCGCGGTTGGCGTTTTTTAACTGAACGTGTCGTAGCCGGTGTTATGCTCAGCAGCTCCTCCGGGCTAATCCCGTCTGCCTGCATCTGCGCCAGCAAGGCATTAATTTTTGCCTGCTGTTCTGCGCGTTGGCGCTGTAGCTGTTCTTCTTCATCGCGCCGTTCTTTGGTCACTACCCTGAATTTTTCAAGCATATCTTCCAGTACATCAACGGAAAATTCACGAGCCATTGCACGCAGCGAGCGGATATTATTTAAGTTTTTTAACATTGAACTCATATTAACAAAACCTCTTTAACGTAAAACATAAAAACGGTATTACGCTAAATATTGTATGCAACTGATTATTATATTTCCAGTCTAATTTATTCGCAGATCATTAAACAAATAGCCAACTCTGATATTTATAGCATCCATTCTGCTATCGCTCAGACAATATATTCTATTACCCTGATTGCAGCTTTGAATATACCTGCAAGGTATCTCAGTGCGTCACTTAAGAAACAGGCCACGGCATCGCGTGGAACCAACGAGTATACATATTGCACATCAGTCAACATTCAGAAAAGGAGCGCAAAAAACCCAGAAAAACAAGCAAAAATAACTCTTTGATCTAAAAGAATTTTAATTAACACAGCAACGAAAACACCAAAACGAACAAAAAACAAACCATTACAGAGCATTTTATCGACAAAAAGGCAATAAATAAAAATTTTAAGCTAGTTGCTAGTTATTATCCAGGCAGATATCCTATTAAAACGCGAAAGCAGCAAGACAAATCACTAGCAGTTAAGGTATTCAAAACCTTTTTCCCCCTTTTTACAAGGAGCATTAACATGTTCTCTCCGCAGTCACGCTTGCGTCATGCAGTAGCAGACACGTTCGCGATGGTTGTTTATTGTTCTGTCGTGAACATGTTGATCGAAATATTCCTTTCTGGAATGAGCTTCGAACAGTCGCTGTATTCCAGATTAGTCGCTATCCCTGTCAACATACTGATCGCGTGGCCATACGGCATGTACCGTGATTTGTTCATGCGCGCGGCGCGTAAAGCCACGCAGGCAGGATGGGCAAAAAATCTGGCGGATGTGCTGGCTTATGTCACCTTCCAGTCGCCGGTGTATGTGATTATTCTGCTGACGGTTGGCGCAGACTGGCACCAGATTACGGCTGCAGTAAGTTCGAACATCGTGGTATCAATGCTGATGGGCGCCGTCTATGGCTACTTTCTTGATTATTGCCGCCGCTTGTTTAAGGTCAGCAGCTATCATCAGGCTAAAGCCTGACACGCTTCTTCGCGACTGGCACTGCCAGTCGCGTTATTAGTTAGAATTAACGTCGCCAAACAACCCACTCAGATAACGCTCCAGCGCAATTCGCGAGCTAAAGCCGTGCGGAATACCATAATGTTCGTGTGTCTCACCGGCTAAATACAGTGGGAATTGCTGATAATGATCGCAGGTTTTAATATCCGTCGCTGGTTCTGCCAGCGAAGAGCTGCGCTCTTTTAGCGTGGGATGGATAATTAATGCGGTACGTCCCATGCGTGCTTCACGGTTAACGTACACATAATTTTCGCCACGACGATAGCCGTACGTTTTCTGCGTCACTACATCAACGGTAAAGCCCACTTTTTCAAGTACGCGCGCCACCTCATCAGGTCGTAAATACATATTATTTTCCTCGTTATCTTTTACTGCGGGCTTACCTTACCTGATTCAGCATTAGCAACGCTTTCAGAAAAGTCCATAAACGGGTGGCGATGGTGGGACGCATATCGTAAGAACCTTATATACCCTAAATAATTCGAGTTGCAGGAAGGCGGCAAGGGAGCGAATCCCCAGGAGCTTACTAAAGTAAGTGACTGGGGTGAACGAACGCAGCCAACGCACATGCAACTTGAAGTATGACGGGTATAGATTTATGTCAGCGCCATCCGCAGTTGGTACGCCGCCTGTTGCGCCATTTCCGCCGAGCTGATATTGGTAAATGACAGCAATATTCCCCCCTTTCCTTCTGACGTTATTCGCCAGCGGCTTAACGCCTGAACAGCTAACCCGGCCTGATTCGCTTTGCGCACCAGCGCAATATCATCTCCGTCCACACTCATCACCAGTTGAATCCCACCTTCCTGAGGAATGACGCTAAATCCTTGTTCGGTCAGGGCGTTTTCCATCCATTGTCGTCGTTCGGCATAATGTTGTCGCATACGTTTTAAGTGTCGCCAGAAGTGGCCGTCTCGCATAAAATCCGCCAGCGTTTGCTGCCATAGAACCGGAACGCTACAGGCCGTTAGCGCCGCTTGTTGGCGAAAGTGTTCAACCTGGGTCAGGGGCACCACCAGCCATGCCGTACGCAAAGCCGGAAACATCGATTTGCTGAACGTTCCGGCATAAATCACCCGCTGGGGCGCATCCAGACTTTTTAGCGGCGGCAACGGCTTACCGTGGTAACGAAATTCACTGTCATAATCATCTTCGATTACCCACGCCTGCGCACGAGTCGCCCACTCCAGCAACTGGTGGCGACGGTCTAAAGACAGTGCTACCCCCAGTGGGCTTTGATGTGCGGGAGTGAGCAGTACAAAACGCGCCTGCGGGTAGTCGCGGATCCCGGCGCTGACATCCAGACCATCGGCATCCACCGCTACCGGCTTCAACTCAATGCGTTCTTGAGCCACCACAGGCCGAATCAGCGGAAAGCCGGGATCTTCGACCCACATTCCCTCTCCGGGATGCGCCAGAGCGCGCAGGATTAACGTCATTGATGCCGCATAGCCTGAAGTGATAAAAATCTGCTCTGGCTGGCATTCAATGCTGCGTGAGACCCGCAGGTAATCCACAATCGCCTGACGTAACGCCCGCTCGCCACACACATCGCCCACCGCCAGATCAAAACGCGTTTGGGTGCGTAAACGCCGTCCCATCACCCGCGCCCAGACTTCGCGCGGAAAAAGATCGAGTGCGGGTAATCCCATCTGAAAAGTTTGCGGTCTGGGATTTTCTCCGGCAAAAATGGCAGGAGAAGCAGGTGCCCTTTCTGGTCGCAGTTGCTCACTGACAAACGTTCCTGCCTGTCCACGCCGCGCGAGCCAGCCCTGCGCCACCAGCTCTGCATAGGCATTTTCTACCGTCGAGCGTGATACTCCCAGCTCCTGGGCCCAGGTCCGACTGGAGGGCAATCTGGTACCGGGCTTGAGTTCACCTTTCTCAATTGCGTTTTTTAACTGACGGGCGATTTGCTGATAGCGCGGCATTTATGGTCTGCTTTTTTGGCAACAATATGGCTCTCTGTAGCAGTCCATTATAGTGCTACATTGCGGGTCATCCAAACGAGGAGAAATACCATGACCATGTTACGCCAGCCCTATTATGAACTCAGCCCTGAAATCTATAACGCTCTGGTTCAGGCAAGCAAAGCGCTGGAGAACTGCGCGCTGGAACCTACGCTGACGGAACTGATTTACCTGCGGGTCTCGCAAATCAACGGCTGCGCCTTTTGTCTGGAAATGCACAGTAAAGCACTGCGCAAATCCGGAGTTGCGCAGGCCAAACTGGATGCGCTGGCAGGCTGGCGGGTGAGTCACCACTTCAGCGAGCAGGAACGTGCGGCGCTGGCGTGGGCCGAATCGGTCACTCAAATTGCCACTAGTCACGCCGAAGATGACGTTTATCTGCCGCTGCTCGACCATTTCAGCGCGAAAGAGATTAGCGACCTGACATTTGCCATTAGCCTGATGAACTGCTTTAACCGCCTGGCGGTGGGGATGCGCATGTGATTCTGCGCTTCCGGATGGCGGCATAAACGCCTTATCCGGCCTGGGAAGTGCTTTCCTGTAGGCCGGATTTGACGCGACGCGCGCCATCCGGCAACCTGCGATGGTACATATCACTTCCCCTGCCATGCCCATAACCCAGCCCATCATCAATCTAAAATTCCCATATCTTGTATGGTTGAATCTTTTTAAAACTACATCTAGTATCTTTCCTATCAGGACACACACAACCCGACGCCCTCTATCGCGCCGATCTTTTATTTTTAAATGGAAATACGAATCATGCGTATTATTATTTACACTCGCAATAACTGTGTTCAGTGCCATGCCACCAAACGGGCAATGGAAAGTCGTGGTTTTGACTTTGAGATGGTAAACGTCGATTTACAGCCCGATTTGGCTGATAACCTGCGCGATCAAGGGTTTCGCCAGTTACCGGTCGTAGTCGCGGGTGAAACCAGTTGGTCAGGGTTTCGCCCGGACATGATCAACCGTCTGCATCCGGAACACCGTGTGGTCAGCGCATGAGTCAGCTCGTCTACTTCTCCAGCAGCTCCGAAAATACGCACCGCTTTATGCAGCGTCTGGGGCTGCCTGCCATCCGCATTCCGCTTAACGAACGCGAGCCGATCCGGGTAGACGAACCTTACATATTAATCGTGCCGTCCTACGGCGGCGGCGGCACTGCTGGCGCGGTCCCAAGACAGGTGATCCGCTTTTTAAACGATACACACAACCGGGCGTTAATCCGTGGAGTGATCGCCTCCGGCAATCGTAATTTCGGTGACGCCTACGGTCGCGCGGGTGATGTCATCTCACAAAAATGCGGCGTGCCGTGGCTCTATCGCTTTGAGCTGATGGGCACCCAAAGCGATATCGACAACGTTCGAAAAGGAGTGAGCGAATTTTGGCAACGACAACCGCAGAACGTGTAATGCAGCCAACGCTGGATTATCACGCCCTGAACGCCATGCTGAATCTGTATGATAAAGCCGGGCGCATTCAGTTCGACAAAGACCATCAGGCGGTGGAGGCTTTCTTTGCCGCACACGTCCGCCCCAACTCGGTGGCGTTTGCCAGCCAGCAGGAGCGCCTGGAAACGTTGGTGGATGAAGGCTATTACGATGCCAGTGTGTTAGCCCGCTACGATCGCGCGTTCATGCTGAAGCTATTCGCCCACGCCCACGCCAGCGGATTCCGTTTCCAGACGTTCCTCGGCGCATGGAAGTTCTACACCAGCTATACGTTGAAAACGTTCGACGGTAAGCGCTATCTCGAAGACTTTGAGGATCGGGTAACGATGGTGGCACTCACGCTGGCGCAGGGCGATGAAGCACTCGCGACGCAACTGACCGATGAAATGCTCTCCGGGCGCTTTCAGCCCGCCACGCCAACCTTTTTAAACTGCGGTAAACAGCAACGCGGCGAGCTGGTCTCCTGCTTCCTGTTGCGTATTGAAGACAACATGGAGTCTATTGGTCGGGCGGTCAACTCCGCACTTCAGCTCTCCAAACGCGGCGGCGGCGTGGCATTTTTGCTCTCCAACCTGCGCGAGTCAGGTGCGCCCATTAAACGCATTGAGAACCAGTCCTCTGGGGTGATCCCGGTAATGAAAATGCTGGAAGATGCGTTTTCTTATGCGAATCAACTCGGGGCACGTCAGGGCGCAGGCGCGGTGTATCTGCACGCACACCATCCGGATATTTTACGTTTTCTCGATACCAAGCGCGAAAACGCCGACGAGAAAATCCGCATCAAAACGCTCTCGCTTGGCGTGGTGATCCCCGACGTCACCTTCCGGCTAGCGAAAGAAAATGCCCGGATGGCACTGTTCTCACCGTATGACGTGGAACGGATTTACGGCAAACCGTTCGGTGATATCGCCGTGAGTGAGCGGTATGACGAACTGGTGGCCGACGAACGCGTGCGCAAAAAATACATTAACGCCCGCGAATTCTTCCAGCGGTTGGCCGAGATCCAGTTTGAGTCTGGTTATCCTTACATCATGTTTGAAGATACGGTGAATCGCGCCAATCCGATTGCCGGTCGGATCAATATGAGCAACCTGTGCTCGGAGATTTTGCAGGTTAACAGTGCCTCCACCTACGATGAAAATCTCAATTACGAGCAGATCGGGCACGATATCTCCTGCAATCTCGGCTCGTTGAACATTGCCCATACCATGGATTCACCCGATTTTGGTCGTACCGTGGAAACGGCGGTTCGCGGCTTAACCGCCGTTTCGGACATGAGCCACATCCGCAGCGTGCCTTCGATCGACGCCGGGAACAGCGCGTCGCACGCGATTGGTCTTGGGCAGATGAATCTGCACGGGTATCTGGCGCGGGAAGGGATCGCCTACGGCTCGCCGGAAGGGCTGGATTTCACCAATCTCTATTTCTACACCATCACATGGCATGCGCTGAATACGTCAATGAAGATCGCTCGCGAGCGGGGTCAAACCTTTGCCGGATTCAAACAGTCACGCTACGCCAGCGGCGAGTATTTTAACCAGTATCTGCAGGGCGACTGGCAGCCAAAAACCGACAAGGTCCGCACACTGTTTGCCGCCAGCGGCATTACGCTACCGACGCGCGAGATGTGGGCACAACTGCGTGAAGATGTGATGCGCTACGGTATTTATAACCAGAATTTACAGGCGGTTCCGCCCACCGGTTCTATCTCCTACATCAACCATGCCACGTCAAGCATTCACCCGATCGTGTCGAAAGTGGAGATTCGCAAAGAGGGCAAAACCGGGCGCGTTTACTACCCTGCCCCGTTTATGACCAATGAGAATCTGGCCTTGTATCAGGATGCCTACGAGATCGGTCCACAAAAAATCATTGATACCTACGCTGAAGCAACGCGACATGTCGATCAGGGGCTTTCACTGACGCTCTTTTTCCCCGATACCGCCACCACGCGCGATATCAACAAAGCGCAGATTTACGCCTGGCGTAAGGGCATCAAATCCTTGTACTACATCCGACTACGCCAACTGGCGCTGGAAGGCACCGAAATCGAAGGCTGCGTGTCATGCGCGCTGTAAGGAGGAGAAAATGACATTATCCCGCGTGAGCGCCATCAACTGGAACAAGATTGAAGATGATAAAGATCTTGAGGTATGGAACCGTCTGACCAGTAACTTCTGGCTCCCGGAAAAGGTTCCGCTCTCCAATGACATTCCGGCCTGGCAAACGTTGAACGCAGCCGAACAGCAGCTAACAATCCGCGTTTTTACCGGGCTGACGCTGCTCGACACCATTCAGAATGTTGCCGGAGCACCAGCGTTAATGACTGATTCGTTAACGCCGCATGAAGAGGCGGTGCTGTCGAATATCAGCTTTATGGAGGCGGTGCACGCCCGTTCCTATAGCTCTATTTTCTCCACCCTTTGCCAGACCAAAGATGTGGATGCAGCTTACGCCTGGAGTGAAGAAAATACCCCACTCCAGCGCAAGGCGCAGATCGTTTTGGCACATTACGCCAGCGACGAACCGTTGAAGAAAAAAATAGCCAGCGTGTTTCTGGAATCCTTCCTGTTCTATTCTGGCTTCTGGTTACCGATGTATTTCTCCAGCCGCGGTAAACTGACCAATACCGCCGATCTCATTCGTCTGATCATTCGTGATGAAGCGGTTCATGGGTATTACATTGGTTATAAATATCAAAAAGGTCTGGAGCATATTTCCGAATCATCACGCGAAGAGTTAAAGCATTTTGCCTTTGACCTGTTGATGGAATTGTATGATAACGAAGCGCGTTATACGGAAGAATTGTATGCAGAGACCGGCTGGGTGGATGACGTCAAAGCCTTCCTTTGTTACAACGCCAATAAGGCATTAATGAATTTGGGATATGAGGCGCTATTTCCGCCTGAAATGGCGGAGGTTAACCCGGCAATCCTTGCCGCGCTGTCGCCCAACGCTGACGAAAACCACGATTTCTTCTCGGGTTCCGGTTCATCCTATGTGATGGGAAAAGCGGTCGAAACCGAAGATGACGACTGGAATTTCTAGCACTCATTTTCACGGGAAATACCGTACATTTTTCGCGGAAATATTTTAACAGGATCACACTTTTGTCGTGCAAATATAATTGTGTGATCTACACTCAATATCAGCCGCATTATTCGCCTGCATTCCAGCAATTCAGGCGATTTTTCATTGCCATTTACAAAAAATATTAAGCCGCTCACATTCGCGCTCAGCCCTTATATCATGGGAAGTCCCGCCATCTGGCCTTTGGCAATATTCATGCCACAACCAAATTCAGGGTTGTCTCAGATTCTCAGTATGTTAGGGTAGAAAAAGGTCACTATTTCCATCAGGTAATATATCGATATAAACAAATAACAGGAATCATTCTATTGCATGGCAATTAAATTAGAAGTTAAAAATCTCTATAAGATATTTGGAGAGCATCCGCAGAGAGCCTTCAAATATATTGAAAAAGGACTTTCAAAAGAGCAGATTCTGGATAAAACGGGGCTATCGCTTGGCGTTAAGAACGCCAGTCTGGCCATTGAAGAAGGCGAGATATTTGTCATCATGGGATTATCCGGTTCGGGTAAATCCACAATGGTACGCCTTCTCAATCGCCTGATTGAACCCACCCGCGGGCAGGTATTGATTGACGGCGTAGACATCGCCCGGATATCCGATGCTGAGCTTCGCGAGGTGCGCAGAAAAAAGATTGCGATGGTGTTCCAGTCCTTTGCCCTGATGCCGCACATGACGGTGCTGGACAATACGGCATTCGGCATGGAATTAGCCGGTGTTGGTGCGGATGAACGTCGTGAAAAAGCGTTAGATGCGCTACGTCAGGTTGGTCTGGAGAATTATGCTCACGGATACCCGGATGAACTTTCCGGGGGTATGCGCCAGCGTGTAGGCCTCGCCCGCGCATTAGCCATTAATCCTGACATCTTATTAATGGATGAGGCCTTCTCAGCCCTCGATCCATTAATTCGTACTGAGATGCAGGATGAACTGGTAAAACTACAGGCGAAGCATCAACGCACCGTGGTCTTTATATCGCATGATCTCGACGAAGCTATGCGTATTGGCGACAGAATTGCCATTATGCAAAACGGTGAAGTGGTCCAGGTCGGCACGCCGGATGAAATCCTGAATAATCCAGCCAATGATTATGTACGCACCTTCTTCCGCGGCGTTGATATTAGCCAGGTCTTCAGTGCGAAAGATATTTCACGCCGTAGCCCCGAAGGTTTAATTCGTAAAACGCCCGGGGTGGGTCCACGTTCGGCGCTGCAATTATTGCAGGACAAAGATCGCGAATATGGTTACGTGATCGAACGCGGCAATAAATTCGTTGGCGTTGTTTCAATCGACTCCTTAAAAACAGCGTTAAGTCAGGCGCAAGGTATTGAAGCGGCATTGATCGATGAGCCGTTAGCCGTAGATGCACAAACTCCTCTCAGCGAGTTGCTTTCTCATGTCGGCCAGGCCCCGTGCGCGGTGCCGGTTGTTGATGAGGAACAGCAGTATGTGGGCGTCATTTCAAAACGCATGCTGTTACAGGCTTTAGATCGTGAGGGGGTAAACAATGGCTGATCAAACTAATCCGTGGGATACCACACCAGCGGCCGACAGCGCCGCACAAACTGCCGATGCCTGGAGCACGCCATCCGGTGCGCCCACTGATGGCGGTGGCGCGGACTGGCTGACCAGCGCCCCCGCGCCGGCACCAGAGCATTTCAATATTATGGATCCGTTCCATAAAACGCTGATCCCGCTGGACAGCTGGGTCACAGAGGGGATCGACTGGGTCGTTACCCATTTCCGTCCGGTCTTCCAGGGCATTCGTGTCCCGGTGGATTACATTCTCAACGGTTTTCAACAGCTGCTGTTAGGTATGCCAGCCCCGGTGGCGATTATCCTGTTCGCGCTGATTGCCTGGCAGATTTCCGGCGTTGGGATGGGCGTTGCTACGCTGATTTCCTTGATTGCCATCGGTGCCATCGGCGCGTGGTCGCAGGCCATGATAACCCTGGCGCTGGTGTTGACCGCGTTGCTGTTCTGCGTGGTGATCGGTCTGCCGATGGGGATCTGGTTGGCGCGCAGTCCACGGGCAGCAAAAATTGTTCGCCCGCTGCTGGACGCCATGCAAACCACACCCGCGTTTGTCTATCTGGTGCCGATTGTCATGTTGTTCGGTATTGGTAACGTCCCGGGCGTAGTGGTGACGATTATCTTCGCCCTGCCGCCAATCGTACGTCTGACTATTCTGGGGATTAACCAGGTGCCAGCCGATCTGATTGAAGCCTCGCGCTCGTTTGGTGCCAGCCCACGTCAGATGCTGTTTAAAGTGCAGCTCCCGCTGGCAATGCCCACCATTATGGCCGGGGTTAACCAGACGCTGATGCTGGCGCTCTCAATGGTCGTCATCGCGTCGATGATTGCCGTGGGCGGGCTGGGTCAGATGGTTCTGCGCGGAATTGGTCGTCTGGATATGGGGCTTGCCACCGTCGGCGGAGTTGGGATTGTGATCCTCGCTATCATTCTGGATCGCCTGACGCAGGCCGTTGGTCGCGATTCGCGTAGCCGTGGCAACCGTCGCTGGTACACCACTGGTCCCGTTGGGCTTATCACTCGCCCTTTCACGAAGTAATTCACCCGTTGCCCGGTGGCGCATTGCTTACCGGGCCTACAATTCATTAACTTGCACAAAATCATTCAAGTTGCATCGCGGCGGCAAAGGAATGTATCCCCAGGAGCGTACAAGTAGTACGTGACTGGGGTGCATGAGTGCAGCCAACAAAGAGGCGGCTTGAAGGATGAAGTGCAATAAGGAACAACGATGCGACAGAAAATTATTATTGCCACAGCGTTTGCCACCCTTGTCTCCACCAGCACTTTCGCTGCCGACCTGCCGGGCAAAGGCATCACCGTACAGCCAATCCAGAGCACTATCTCTGAAGAATCCTTCCAGACGCAGTTAGTCGCTCGTGCGCTGGAGAAACTGGGTTACACCGTTAACAAAACCAGCGAAGTTGACTACAACGTCGGCTATACCTCCATTGCCTCTGGCGATGCAACTTTTACCGCCGTGAACTGGCAGCCGCTGCATGATGATATGTACGCCGCGGCGGGCGGAGACAAAAAGTTTTATCGCGAGGGGGTATTCGTTACGGGTGCCGCACAAGGTTATCTGATCGACAAAAAAACCGCTGAGCAGTACAAAATCACCAATATCGCCCAGTTAAAAGATCCGAAGATCGCCAAAATCTTTGACACCAACGGTGACGGAAAAGCCGATATGATGGGCTGTTCACCGGGCTGGGGTTGTGAAGCAGTAATCAACCACCAGAACAAAGCCTTTGATCTGGAAAAAACCGTCGAGGTCAGCCACGGTAACTATGCAGCAATGATGGCTGACACCATTACCCGCTTCAAAGAAGGTAAACCCATTCTTTACTACACCTGGACACCGTACTGGGTCAGCGACGTAATGAAGCCGGGTAAAGATGTGGTCTGGCTGCAGGTGCCGTTCTCTTCCCTGCCAGGCGAGCAGAAAGATATTGATACCAAGCTGCCAAACGGCGCCAACTACGGCTTCCCGGTGAACACGATGCATATTGTCGCCAATAAAGCCTGGGCGGAGAAAAACCCGGCTGCGGCGAAACTGTTTGCCATCATGAAGCTGCCGCTGGCGGATATCAACGCGCAAAACGCAATGATGCACGACGGGAAAGCGTCTGAAGCCGACGTGCAGGGTCACGTTGACGGCTGGATCAAAGCCCACCAGCAGCAGTTTGACGGCTGGGTGAACGAAGCGCTGGCCGCGCAGAAATAACCCACTCGTAGGCCTGATGAGCGTAGCGTCATCAGGCACAATAACCATACCAATGCCGGATGGTGGCGCGATGCGCCTTATCCGGCCTATCCACCCTCCTCCAATCGCACAATCCATCACTCAACAAATCAGCAACATTTAATCACTTCCGTTATGATTGTTTTCTGCAATCCATTATTCAGTTGAAAACCATGACGAAAACAACTCAGGGACTTAGCCCTTCGCTAATCCTGTTAATGTCTATCGCCACCGGCCTCGCCGTCGCCAGTAACTATTATGCGCAGCCGCTGCTCGACACCATCGCGCGCAACTTTTCGCTCTCTGCCAGTACCGCAGGGTTTATCGTCACCGCGGCCCAGCTCGGCTACGCCGCCGGCCTGCTGTTCTTAGTGCCGCTCGGCGATATGTTTGAACGCCGGATGCTGATTGTCTCCATGACGCTGTTAGCGGCTGGTGGCATGCTGATCACCGCCAGCAGCCAGTCGCTGGGTATGCTGATCCTCGGTACTGCCCTGACCGGGCTGTTCTCGGTAGTGGCACAGATTTTGGTTCCGCTGGCGGCAACGCTTGCCACACCGGACAAGCGCGGTAAAGTTGTTGGGACGATTATGAGCGGCCTGCTGCTAGGTATTCTACTGGCGCGCACCGTGGCGGGGTTACTGGCGAACCTTGGCGGCTGGCGCACCGTATTTTGGGTCGCATCAGTATTAATGGCGCTGATGGCGGTTGCACTGTGGCGCGGCCTGCCGAAGATGAAATCCGATACCCATCTCAACTATCCGCAGCTGTTAGGCTCCGTATTCAGCCTGTTTATTCACGATAAATTGCTGCGTACCCGCGCGATGCTGGGCTGCCTGACTTTTGCCAATTTCAGTATTCTGTGGACCTCGATGGCGTTTTTGCTCGCCGCGCCGCCATTTAACTATTCGGAAGGAATGATTGGTCTGTTCGGTCTGGCGGGTGCCGCAGGGGCGTTAGGCGCACGTCCGGCGGGCGGTTTTGCCGATAAAGGTAAATCCCACCTGACCACAACTATGGGGCTGCTATTACTACTGCTCTCCTGGCTTGCTATTTGGTTTGGGCATGCTTCAGTCCCCATGCTGATTATCGGTATTCTGGTGTTGGACCTCACCGTTCAGGGAGTGCACATCACCAACCAGACGGTTATCTATCGTATTCATCCTGACGCGCGTAATCGCCTGACAGCCGGATACATGACCAGCTATTTTATTGGCGGAGCGGCAGGTTCGCTGATTTCAGCCTCTGCCTGGCAGCATGCCGGGTGGGCTGGCGTTTGTCTGGCAGGTACGACCGTTGCCATACTCAACCTGTTGGTCTGGTGGCGAGGTTTTCACCGTCAGGAAGCCGTAAATTAAGCGTATAACGCATGTTTACCGCTGATTGGGCTCCACAGGGTGTTAAGGAGCCCATCAGTCTGCTAAGGTTATAACTCATTGAACCAAGTTATATTAATTTCGGTAATGAAACCTATAACCCTATGGAAAGCCCTGTACCCCAGTCTGAATCCAGTTCGGCAACGTTAACGGAAGGATTCAAAGACAGCCTGCCAATTGTTATCAGCTATATTCCGGTCGCTTTTGCATTTGGTCTCAATGCCACTCGCCTTGGCTTTACACCGGTTGAAAGCGTCTTTTTCTCCTGCATTATCTATGCGGGAGCCAGCCAGTTTGTTATTACCACCATGCTCGCCGCAGGCAGTTCGCTGTGGGTCGCCGCGCTGACCGTCATGGCCATGGATGTCCGTCATGTTTTGTACGGCCCTTCCCTGCGTAGTCGGATCGCCCAGCGACTGAGTAAACCCAAAAGCGCGCTGTGGGCTTTTGGCCTTACCGATGAAGTCTTTGCCGCTGCAACGGCAAAACTGGTACGGGATAACCGGCGCTGGAGTGAAAACTGGATGATCGGAATTGCGCTATGCTCCTGGGCCTCCTGGGTGTTTGGTACGGTGCTCGGCGCGTTTTCCGGCAGTGGTTTACTCAAAGATTACCCGGCGGTTGAAGCGGCACTGGGCTTCATGCTCCCGGCGCTGTTTATGAGCTTCCTGCTCGCGTCATTCCAACGAAAACAGGCGCTCTGCGTGACTGCGGCCCTCGCCGGGGCGCTGGCTGGCGTCATGCTGTTTTCCATCCCTGCCGCTATCCTTGCAGGTATTGTCTGTGGATGCCTGACGGCGCTCATCCAGTCATTTTGGCAAGGAGGTCCTGATGAGCTATGAAGTTCTGCTACTTGGCCTGTTGGTCGGCTGCGTAAATTACTGTTTTCGCTATTTGCCGCTCCGTCTTGGGGTCGGCAATGTTCGCCCGACGAAGCGCGGCGCGACGGGCATATTACTTGACACTATTGGCATTACTTCAATTTGCGCCCTGCTGGTGGTGTCTACCGCGCCAGAAGTGATGCACGACGCTCGTCGGTTCGTGCCTACTCTGGTGGGGTTTGTCATACTGGGTGCAAGCTTCTATAAGACCCGCAGCATCATCATTCCAACGTTACTGAGTGCTCTGGGCTATGGATTAGCCTGGAAAATGTTGGTTGTCTTATAGATAAAAACAATCATTTTAAATTAATAATACATTTACTTTATTTGTCACCGTCGTTACTATATCGGCTGAAATTAATGAGGTTATACCCAAATGGATAGTTCGTTTACGCCCATTGAACAAATGCTAAAATTTCGCGCCAGCCGCTACGAAGAGTTCCCTTATCAGGAAGTGCTTCTGACTCGTCTATGCATGCACATGCAGGGCAAGCTGCTGGAAAATCGCAATAAGATGCTGAAAGCTCAAGGGATTAACGAGACGTTGTTTATGGCGTTGATTACGCTGGAGTCTCAGGAAAACCACAGTATTCAGCCTTCTGAACTGAGTTGTGCGCTTGGCTCGTCACGTACTAACGCTACCCGCATCGCGGATGAGTTAGAAAAACGTGGCTGGATCGAACGTCGCGAAAGCGATAACGATCGCCGCTGTCTGCATCTGCAATTGACCGAGAAAGGCCATGCATTTTTGCAAGAGGTGTTACCGCCTCAGCATAATTGCCTGCATCAGCTCTGGTCGTCTCTTAGCACTACCGAAAAAGATCAGCTTGAGCAAATTACCCGTAAACTTCTGACCCGTCTTGATCAGATGGAGCAGGATGGCGCGGTGTTAGAAGCGCTGCGCTAAGGCGTCGACTCGCTCAGAAATCCAGATTTATAAATGAAAAAACCGACAGGCCAGCACGCATACTGCTGGCCTGTCTGATAAACAGGTCGGCTCAGCCGATGTGAATAAAAAGAAGATCGTGGAGAACAACATGAGCGCAAATGCGGAGACTCAAACCCCGCAGCAACCGGTCAAGAAGAATGGCAAACGTAAAAGTCTGCTTCTCCTTCTGACCTTGCTCTTTATTATCATTGCCGTGGCATATGGGATTTATTGGTTTTTAGTACTGCGTCATTACGAAGATACAGACGATGCGTACGTGGCAGGGAACCAGGTTCAAATCATGGCGCAGGTATCAGGCAGCGTGACGAAAGTCTGGGCTGATAACACTGACTTTGTAAAACAAGGCGATGTGCTGGTCACCCTCGACCAGACAGATGCCAAACAGGCATTTGAAAAAGCCAAAACTGCGCTGGCTTCCAGCGTGCGTCAGACGCACCAGTTGATGATCAACAGCAAGCAGTTACAGGCCAACATTGAAGTGCAGAAAACAGCTCTGGCGCAGGCACAAAGCGATTTTAATCGCCGAGTCCCGCTGGGCAACGCCAACCTGATTGGCCGCGAAGAACTGCAACATGCGCGTGATGCCGTCGCCAGCGCTCAGGCTCAGCTTGATGTCGCAATCCAACAATATAATGCTAACCAGGCAATGATTCTCGGCAGCAAGCTGGAAGATCAACCCGCCGTACAACAGGCCGCCACCGAAGTGCGCGATGCCTGGCTGGCGCTGGAACGTACCAGAATTGTCAGCCCAATGACCGGTTATGTATCCCGTCGCGCCGTACAGCCTGGTGCGCAGATTAGCCCAACCACGCCGTTAATGGCGGTTGTTCCGGCCACCAACCTGTGGGTGGATGCCAACTTCAAAGAAACACAGCTCGCCCACATTCGTATTGGTCAACCCGCGACGGTTGTCAGCGATATTTATGGCGATGACGTGAAATATACCGGTAAAGTTGTCGGCCTCGATATGGGAACGGGCAGCGCCTTCTCCTTGCTGCCAGCACAAAACGCGACCGGTAACTGGATCAAAGTCGTCCAGCGTCTGCCGGTGCGTATCGAACTGGATGCGCAGCAACTGGCACAGCATCCTCTGCGGATCGGTTTGTCTACGCTGGTTACAGTCGATACCTCCAATCGTGACGGACAAATTCTGGCAAGCCAGGTCCGCACCACGCCGGTATCAGAAAGTAATGCACGTGAAATCGACCTTGCTCCGGTCAATAAGATGATCGAAGAGATCGTGCGGGCCAACGCGGGCTAATTCAAAGGTGCGTGTGATGCAACAGCAAAAACCGCTGGAAGGCGCGCAGCTCGTCATAATGACGATCGCGCTGTCCCTGGCGACATTCATGCAGGTGCTGGACTCCACCATTGCTAACGTGGCGATCCCCACTATCGCCGGGAACCTCGGCTCTTCACTGAGCCAGGGAACCTGGGTGATCACCTCATTCGGGGTGGCGAACGCTATCTCTATTCCGATCACCGGCTGGCTGGCAAAACGCTTTGGCGAAGTAAGACTCTTTATGTGGTCAACTATCGCCTTCGTCATTGCGTCATGGGCATGCGGGATGTCCACCAGCCTGAACATGCTGATTTTCTTCCGCGTAATCCAGGGTATTGTCGCCGGTCCATTAATTCCGCTGTCACAGAGCCTGTTGCTGAATAACTATCCACCCGCCAAGCGTTCCATCGCCCTCGCGCTATGGTCGATGACGGTGATTGTTGCCCCGATATGTGGTCCTATTCTGGGGGGCTATATCAGCGACAACTATCACTGGGGCTGGATATTTTTTATCAACGTGCCAATCGGGGCTGCGGTGGTATTGATGACCCTGCAAACCCTGCGCGGTCGGGAAACCAAAACCGAGCAGCGGCGCATTGACGCCATTGGTCTGGCACTGCTGGTCATCGGTATCGGCAGTTTGCAGATTATGCTCGACCGCGGCAAAGAGCTGGACTGGTTCGCCTCGCAGGAGATTATCATCCTGACGGTGGTCGCCGTGGTTGCTATCAGCTTCCTGATCGTCTGGGAGCTTACCGACGAGCACCCTATTGTCGATCTCTCGCTGTTTAAGTCGCGCAACTTTACCATCGGCTGCCTGTGTATTAGCTTGGCCTATATGCTCTACTTCGGCGCCATCGTCCTGCTGCCGCAGCTATTGCAGGAGGTTTACGGCTATACGGCAACCTGGGCTGGTCTGGCGTCAGCGCCGGTTGGGGTGATTCCGGTGATCCTGTCGCCGATTATCGGCCGCTTCGCGCACAAGCTGGATATGCGTCGGCTGGTGACGTTCAGTTTTATTATGTACGCCGTCTGTTTCTACTGGCGTGCGTGGACGTTCGAGCCGGGTATGGACTTTGGCGCATCGGCCTGGCCGCAGTTTATTCAGGGGTTCGCAGTAGCCTGCTTCTTTATGCCGCTGACGACCATTACGCTGTCCGGTTTACCGCCTGAGCGTCTGGCGGCTGCATCGAGCTTGTCTAACTTTACGCGAACGCTGGCCGGCTCTATTGGTACATCGATTACAACAACGATGTGGACTAACCGTGAGTCGCTGCACCATGCTCAGCTAACGGAATCTGTTAACCCCTACAATCCAAATGCACAGGCTATGTACGATAAGCTGCAGGATTTAGGGATGACGCACCAGCAGGCGTCAGGATGGATAGCTCAGCAGATCACTAATCAGGGTCTGATTATTTCCGCCAACGAAATCTTCTGGATGTCGGCGGGGATCTTCCTGGTTTTGCTTGGTCTGGTATGGTTCGCTAAACCGCCCTTCGGCGCGGGCGGCGGCGGCGGTGGAGCGCACTAACTATCTGATAAAAGGGATCTGCGGATCCCTTTTTTATTGTGGCCAGCATCAGAAAAAATATTTGAATCTCAGGCGTCCACCGTAACGTGCATCTTCGCTGTTGTCGCCATTGTTCGGATCGGCCTCAACCCATGAGGCATAAGCACCGAGATAGATATTAAAGTTTCTCATATTCATTACGTTAGGGAATAAGTATGAGGCATGGATGGTGTGAATATCATAGCTGCCCGGATCGGTGATCCAGCAGTCTTCCTCGCAAACGGCCTCCAGGTTAGTGGCATTGAAAGCGTCAATGTTGTTATGCGCATAGATATAGCCCAGTTCGAATCGATGCCACAACGCGTTTACCCCAGCGGTAAAATTGGTCTCATCGGTCGCATCCATATAAGCAGTATTCAGGTTAATCACCGCGCCGTCTTCCGCATCGGTTTTTTGTCCGTCCCAGGTCATGGTAAAACCATACCCCGTACGATCGGACTGATCGATCCACTTCCCGTTCTCATAATAGCCGTAGGCGTTGTTAACGACGTTACTTTCCATCGCCACTGCCGTCGAGAAACGCCCGTTTTGCCAGGCGATCACCGGGCGCACGTAAGCCACGTTTTTATCATTGGTTAAGTCCATCCCGTGGTACTGCTTCTCGGTATAGAGCGTACTGCCATTTTCCATCAATGTATTCACTTCAAAATACCAGTTATCGATGGTTTTACTGATCAGGAAATTACCGCCGCTGTCGCTACGTCCACGCCCCTCTTTCATCATATAAATATAGCCATAGCCATCGCTGTAAAGGTCATTTGCCGTATTACCTGAATATTCAATAAACGTATCCTGATTCAGCGGGAACATATCGTACGCTTCAAAACGTCCGACCTTAATTTGCCAGTCTTTTTCCTGGCCAAAAAAGAACACTGCATCATCGAGATTCATTTTTCCGGTCAGGTCTGCCAGCGGCTGAACTGAGAATCCGGCGAAATTACCGTTGTTCAGTCGTTGGTAGCCATCAAACCCTAATAGTAGACGCCCGTTGATATCCCAACGTTCATTCGTTCCTGGCGCCCAATCTTTATTTGCCGAAGTTCTGGTTGATGTCAGACTACCAGAGCGGCTTGCCGCATCCATATTAAACTCAACGTCGCCATAGAACTTGATATCGCTAAAACCGGATAGCGTTAACTTGGGTGGATTTTCCGTAGAGGCGGAGGGTTCAGCAGACTGTACTTGCACCGTCGGCGCTGCAGCTACCTGCTGCTGCCTCAGCGAGCGAATTTGCGATTCAGCATCTGCGGCTCGCTGTTCGGCATTAATCACGCGCTGCTCCAGTTCGACAAGACGCTGTTCAATAGCGGTATTTGCTGCCCAAAGGTTATGCGAAAAGCAAGCGCCGACCACAAGCGCTAAATATTTCACCTTCATTTTTTATCCCTAAAGTTTAATGTATACCAGATAAGATTTGATAAAAACCCCATCCACCAGCGATGAAAAGAGTCTTTTTATTACCTGGATACCTGGCGTATTCCATTATGTTTTTCTATTAATTATTTATGTTTTTTGATTTATGTGATCGGTGTGGGCTGGCATCGTTAATTATCCATTATTTTCTGTTTACCAGATCACGTTTTATTATTTAACAGGTCACCCATTAATTAACTGAAATTATATTCCTGTCGTAAATATAATAGATATAGATTATATTACGAAATAAAAAACCCCGGACATAAACCGGGGTTAATTTAAATACTGGAACAGTTAATCAATAAGACTAAATATGCAGTTCCTGCAATTTCTCTTTCGGCAGCGCCAGCTCTTCATTGCTGTTCACGCGTACATCCCGCTCCAGAATATGACGCGCGATATCCTGTGCTTCGCTAAGAGAGTGCATCTGATACGTACCGCACTGGTAAACGTTCAGCTCCGGGATCTGGTTCTGATCCTGTACTTTCAGCACGTCCGCCATTGCCGCTTTCCACGCATCGGCAACACGCTGCTCGTCCGGCGTACCAATCAGGCTCATGTAGAAGCCGGTACGGCATCCCATCGGAGAGATATCAATAATCTCAACGCCGTTACCGTTCAGGTGGTTACGCATAAAACCTGCAAACAGGTGCTCCAGCGTATGGATACCTTTCTCAGGCATGACTTCTTTGTTCGGAATGCAGAAACGCAGATCAAACACGGTGATTGCGTCGCCATGCGGGGTGTTCATCGTTTTTGCAACCCGGACCGCGGGAGCTTCCATCCGGGTGTGATCGACAGTAAAACTATCTAACAACGGCATTTAGCCACCTCCGATAAATTTTTTAAAAATAATCTGAACTCTTTGTTCCGGGGCGAGTCTGAGTATATGAAAGACGCGCATTTGTTATCATCATCCCTGTTTTCAGAGATGAAATTTTGGCCACTCCCGAGTGGCCTTTTTCTTTTGTATCAAGCGTGCTTTTCCAGCCACACGCTAAACGGCTCAGTATCAGCCGCTTCTATCTCCTGCTGACGACGCTTCGAAGCCTCGGTTTCAGCAATAAATTCAGCTTCCTGCAATATTTCTAATGGCTCTTCACGCAGCAGATTTCGGTAAGCCTCGCCCAGCGCTTTGCCCGTGCCGCCAATGCCTTCATCAATCATAGACCGTAAGATCCGGGCAGAGAAAGTCAGTTCAGGATTGTCAAAACAGAAAACCAGTTCATCACAGACCTTCTGATACTCCTCTCCCCCATCGATGCTGTCCAGCGTTTGTGCCACGCGTTTAAGATCGCGGAACAAATCTTTCCCAACCTTAGGCAGCGGGAACTGGGCCGTTTCACAGCCAATACCTAACGTCAGTCCTGGCTTGCGACCTTCGAGAATCACGCGATTCCAGTTTTTACGCGTACACAGCAATTCATCGCTGCTCATTTCCGGGGCATCGGCCAGCGCACACCAGACCATAAACAGATCGAGGAAGCGTACCTGCTGCTCGTCCACGCCGATCGGTGAGAACGGGTTGATATCCAGCGAGCGTACTTCGATGTACTCGATACCGCCACGCAGAAGCGCATCAGACGGCGTTTCACCACGACGAGTGACGCGTTTCGGACGAATAGGCGCATACAGCTCATTTTCAATCTGCAGAACGTTGCTGTTGATTTGCAGACGCTTACCGTCTTTCTCCAGACCGATCGCTGCGTACTCCTCGGAGGGCGTTTTAATCGCGCGCTTTAATCCTGCCACATACTCATGCAAATCGTTAAACGTAATTCCAAGATTGCTTTGCGACTTATTGGTATAGCCCAAATCACTCAGACGCAACGAGGTCGCGTACGGCAGGTAGTACATCCCGCAGTCGGTTTTTTCAAACGGCAGAGTTGTTGGTTTTCCTTGCAGGAATGAGGAACAAATGGCCGGAGAGGCGCCAAACAGATACGGGATCACCCAACCAAAACGGTAGTAGTTGCGGATCAGACGGAAGTAGCCCGCGGAGATCTTCTCTTTAGCATCTTCGCCTTCGGTTACGCCGCACTTCGCCTGCCAGAAAGCCATTGGCAGCGAGAAGTTGTAGTGTACGCCTGAGATTGTCTGCATCAACGCACCGTAACGGTTTTTAAGGCCTTCACGGTACAGCGTCTTCAGGCGACCGGTGTTCGACGTGCCGTACTGCGCCAGTTCGATATCCTGGCCTTCGGCAATATAGCAAGGCATGCTCAACGGCCACATACGCTCGTCGCCCAGGTTTCTGGCGGTATAACGATGCAGGTCGCGCATGAATGTGAGCATTTTCTCAATGTCATCGCCTGGCGGAGTGATAAATTCCAGCAGAGCTTCGGCAAAGTCAGTAGTTATCCATTTATGCGTTAGCGCTGAGCCTAACACCTCAGGATGGCCTGTCGTTGCTAATGACCCATCTGCATTAACACGCAGCGTTTCACGCTCCAGACCACGTTGAATCCCCTTTAACGCCTGAGGATGGTTTTCCAGCCAGGCCAGCGCCTGTGATACGTCCGGGATCAAATTGACCTCCCGCCTGTCAAAATCGTTTTAATTAGCATAATGGTATTGGTTACCCTGAAGGCTATCTCACAACACAATTAGTGCCACCACATAATGCCTTGCGTCGTAACCGCTGCGACAACAACATAGCGCAGCGCCTTGCCAAGGCATAAGAAAAAGAGAACTGGACCCCACGAGATGCGCATCCACCCGGCTAACAGGCACAATAAATCACCTACAACCGGCATCCAGCTTAATAATAGTGTGACAGCGCCATAGCGCTGCAGCCAGCCAGTGGCTTTTTCTTGCCAGCGCGATGTTTTACGCAAAGGAAAGAAACGCCCAAGGATAACGTTAGTTAACCCTCCAAGGCTATTACCCATTGTTGCTGTTAAGACTAAGACCCAGGGATGACTTATCCCGGAGACCAGCAAAGCAACTAAAACGACTTCAGAATTACCGGGTAATAGCGTGGCGCTGAGAAAACTGCTGGCAAACAGTGACAGGAGCGACAGTCCATCACTCACAATAACCGGACATCCACGGCGTCCATTCCCGCAGCGTGCGCCGCCTGTATTCCAAAATCGGCATCTTCAAACACGACGCAACGAGCCGGAATAACCCCCATACGTTCGGCACAAAGCAAAAACGTATCAGGAGCAGGTTTGTGGCGTTGTACGTGATCGGCTGCGACGACAGCATCAAAATAGCGACGCAGTCCAAGGTGAGCGAGCAGCGCTTCTGCAATTGCGCTTTCACTCCCCGTTCCTACTGCCATAGGCCGACGCCCATGCCAGGCTTTCACGACGTCAACCAACGGCAGAGGCTGGACGCTATCCAGCAACATGCTTTTCACCTTGTCAGTTTTCTCGCGCGCTAAGGCATGGGGGTCAAGATCGGCATGATTCAATTCAATTACCGACTGGGCAATACGCCACGTTGGGGAGCCGTTGAGGGCGACCATGGCTTGTTCATCAAAACGCAGCCCATAATGCCCCAATACCTCATGCCACGCCTTACGGTGCGTTGGCTCAGTATCCAGGATGGTGCCATCCATATCAAAAATCAAACCCGCATAACGTTCGTACATCGTCTTCTCACAAGCCGAATGACCAGACGTTATTTTATCGTAATTGATTGATTTTGTCGCTGACAGCGAATTGAAGGGTGTTCAGAGAGTATGTGGAAATAATTTAAAGGGGGAGATGGTGCATCCGGGAGGATGACTCACTAGCGTTCGCCCTGCGGGCCGTTGCTGGAGCAACGTTATCCTTCCTAGTGCTCGCGATTATCTCGCAGACCATGAAACAACAGTTTTGCTGCTATCTCGGAGAAGATGGTGCATCCGGGAGGATTCGAACCTC
>NZ_JAOWEE010000058.1:253665-324138 GCF_030334295.1 Citrobacter sp. Cf088 | reverse complement strand
GGAGGATTCGAACCTCCGACCGCTCGGTTCGTAGCCGAGTACTCTATCCAGCTGAGCTACGGATGCATCGGGAATTGCTGTTTACTACTGATACTGCGAAGAAGATGGTGCATCCGGGAGGATTACTCGGCTGCGCCTCGCCCTGCGGGCCGTTGCTGAAGCAACGTTATCCTCCCTGGTGCTCGCGATTATCTCACAGACCATGAAACAACAGTTTTGCTGTTATCTCGGAGAATATGGTGCATCCGGGAGGATTCGAACCTCCGACCGCTCGGTTCGTAGCCGAGTACTCTATCCAGCTGAGCTACGGATGCATCAGGAAAACTTACTTACTGCAGATTTGATATCGCTGCTAAAGTGATATCGATTTCCGTAACAACGCTAATGCGTTATTGCAGAGAAGATGGTGCATCCGGGAGGATTCGAACCTCCGACCGCTCGGTTCGTAGCCGAGTACTCTATCCAGCTGAGCTACGGATGCAAATGGCGGTGAGGCGGGGATTCGAACCCCGGATGCAGCTTTTGACCGCATACTCCCTTAGCAGGGGAGCGCCTTCAGCCTCTCGGCCACCTCACCAACACGCCTCTTGCGAGTGCTTCGAAGAACTTGTTTCTGCTCATCGTCGCTGCGTGGCGCACATATTACTTTCTGGGACTTATAAGTCAAACAATTTTTCCAGAGCTTTTATCGTTTGCACATTTCACGCGCAATTAGTCTGCAAAAACGGCAAAAAGAGTGTTTTATCAACAGATAAATTGGCAATTTCCTGAAGCAGTGAACAAACGGAAACTTCGTCGGGAAAGGCATTACGCCCAGTGGAATCGAAAAAATGGGGAGGACGAAGAAGAAAAGAGAAGAAAAAGGGTAACTCAATCAGGTTGCGCCTCACCAGAAAGGTGAGACGCGAAAACCTTAGTAACTGGACTGCTGGGATTTTTCAGCCTGGATACGCTGGTAGATCTCTTCACGATGGACAGAAACTTCTTTCGGGGCGTTTACGCCAATGCGCACCTGGTTGCCCTTCACCCCTAAAACTGTCACGGTGACCTCATCGCCTATCATGAGGGTCTCACCAACTCGACGAGTCAGAATCAGCATTCTTTGCTCCTTGAAAGATTAAAAGAGTCGGGTCTCTCTGTATCCCGGCATTATCCATCATATAACGCCAAAAAGTAAGCGATGACAAACACCTAAGTGTAAGCAGTCACGGCATCACATTCTGTTAAACCTAAGTTTAGCCGATATACACAACTTCAACCTGACTTTATCATTGTCGATAGCGTTGATTCGCATGCCGTAACTTAGGGTTTCGGCATGCGCTGACGCTTATAGTTATTACAGTTTTGCGCTGACCCAGCCTTTCACACTGGCTAACGCTGCAGGCAGAGCCGCTGCATCCGTACCACCGGCTTGCGCCATGTCCGGACGACCGCCACCCTTACCGCCGACCTGCTGAGCGACCATTCCAACCAGTTCCCCTGCTTTCACGCGATCTGTCACGTCCTTAGACACACCCGCAATCAGAGAAACCTTACCTTCCACTACCGTTGCCAGAACGATAACGGTAGACCCCAGTTGATTTTTCAGATCATCAACCATGGTACGCAACATTTTCGGCTCAACGTCCGCGAGTTCACTGACCAGCAGCTTCACACCGTTGATATCAACCGCTTTGCTGGAAAGATTTGCACTCTCCTGCGCCGCAGCCTGTTCCTTCAATTGCTGCAATTCTTTTTCCAGTTGACGTGTACGCTCCAGCACGGAACGAACTTTGTCAGCGATATTCTGGCTATCGCCTTTCAGCAGCTGCGCAACATCGCTTAAGCGATCGCTCTCAGCATGCACGGTTTGTATAGCGCCTTCACCGGTTACCGCTTCGATACGACGAACGCCTGCCGCAGTACCTGACTCGGACACTATGCGGAACAGACCGATATCACCCGTACGGCTGGCGTGAGTACCGCCACACAGTTCAGTAGAGAAATCACCCATGCTCAGAACGCGCACATGGTCGTCATATTTCTCGCCAAACAGCGCCATTGCGCCTTTGGCTTTTGCCGCTTCGAGATCCATGATGTTCGTTTCAATCAGCAAGTTGCGACGGATTTGCGCATTCACCAGATCTTCAACAGCACGGATTTCAGCAGGCTTCATCGCTTCGGTATGAGAGAAGTCGAAGCGCAGTAGTTTATCGTTAACCAGCGAGCCTTTCTGTGCCACATGTGTGCCCAGAACCTGGCGCAGCGCCGCGTGCATCAGATGCGTTGCGGAGTGGTTCAGGCGAATACGCGCACGACGTGCTTCATCCACATCAGCCTGTACTGCATCACCAATTTTCAGAGAACCCGCAGACAGCTTGCCAATGTGACCAATGGCCTGGCCATATTTCTGTGTGTCGCTAACGGCAAACGCAAAACCTGCGCCTTTCAGTTCACCCTTATCGCCAACCTGACCACCAGACTCCGCATAGAACGGCGTCTGATCCAGTACGACAACAGCGTCCTGACCTGCGTTAATTGCGTCTACCGCTTTACCATCAACAAACAGCGCGGTGACTTTGCCGTTCAGTTCCAGGTGCTCGTAGCCTTTAAATTCAGAGGCGCCATCAACACGAATCATTGCATTGTAGTCTGCGCCAAAACCGCTGGCTTCACGTGCGCGACGGCGCTGTTCTTCCATTGCAGCTTCAAAGCCAGCTTCATCAACCTTGATGTTACGCTCGCGGCAAACGTCTGCCGTCAGGTCAACCGGGAAACCGTAAGTGTCATACAGACGGAATGCGGTTTCGCCGTCCAGCGTATCGCCAGACAGTTTTGCCAGTTCTTCATCCAGCAGCGCCAGACCACGCTCCAGAGTACGTGCAAACTGCTCTTCTTCGGTTTTCAGAACCTGCTCAACCATAGCCTGCTGACGCTTCAGTTCTTCACCTGCAGAGCCCATGACGTCCACCAACGGACCAACCAGCTTGTAGAAGAAGGTATCCTTCGCGCCCAGCATGTTGCCATGACGTACCGCGCGACGAATGATACGGCGCAACACATAGCCACGGTTTTCATTCGACGGCACAACGCCATCGGCAATCAGGAACGCACAGGAACGGATATGGTCGGCGATAACGCGCAGCGACTTGTTGCTCAGATCGGTCGCGCCGGTGACTTTCGCCACGGACTCAATCAGTGAACGGAACAGGTCGATTTCATAGTTGGAGTTAACGTGTTGCAGCACAGCCGCAATACGCTCCAGACCCATACCGGTATCCACGGACGGTTTCGGCAGCGGTTCCATGGTGCCGTCAGCCTGACGGTTGAACTGCATGAAGACGATGTTCCAAATCTCAATGTAGCGATCGCCATCTTCTTCTGCGCTTCCCGGAGGCCCACCCCAGATATGGTCGCCGTGGTCGTAGAAAATTTCGGTGCATGGACCGCAAGGACCGGTATCACCCATCTGCCAGAAGTTGTCGGAAGCATAAGCCGCACCTTTGTTATCACCGATGCGGATGATACGTTCGCGCGGAATACCGACTTCTTTTTCCCAGATTTCATAGGCTTCATCGTCAGTTTCATAGACGGTGACCCACAGACGCTCTTTTGGCAGGGCAAACCAGTTTTCACCGGTCAGCAGTTCCCATGCATATTGAATAGCATCGTGTTTGAAGTAATCGCCGAAGCTGAAGTTGCCCAGCATTTCGAAGAAAGTGTGGTGACGTGCAGTGTAACCGACGTTTTCCAGGTCATTGTGCTTACCACCCGCACGTACACAACGCTGCGAGGTGGTTGCGCGGGAATAATTACGCTTGTCGAGGCCAAGGAAAACATCCTTGAACTGGTTCATCCCGGCGTTGGTAAACAACAAAGTAGGGTCATTGTTCGGTACCAGGGAGCTGCTGGCAACTACCTGGTGTCCTTTACTATGGAAAAAATCGAGAAACGCCTGACGGATCTCAGCGGTGCTCTTGCTCATAATTATCCTGAAGAAATCAAGCTAACGAAATGTCATTACCAGCATCGGCAAGCAAACTGCGCCTCTGGCAATCGAAAAGTGGGAATAAGATAAGTTTTCTTTACTGGGAAGTAAAATCCCGTATGCGGTCAATCGTCAAAATTTCGCCATATTGCCTGAATATCTTCCATCAGATAGCCGCGATAGAGCAAAAAACGCTGGACCTTTACCTTATCTGAAAAATCGACAGGTAAAGGTTCACCGTACTTCCGAATGGCCTGCTCACGCGCAAGCACTGCCCAGTCAATTTCGCACTCACGCATGGCCCGCTCGATAGCTTCACGCGTGATCCCTTTTTGGTTTAATTCCTGGCGCACCCGGGCAGGTCCATAACCTTTGCGGCTACGGCTGGCGATAAACTGCTGCACGAAGCGATCATCATCCAGATAACGACTTTCAATACACCATGCGATGACCTTGTCGTAATCCTCCGGCGTGGCATCAATTTCTTCTGGTCCATTTTTCCCCATCACCGGAGCGGCCAGCTTGCGCCGCAGTTCCTGCTCGCTGTGATCGCGCATCGCCAGAATACGTACGGCGCGGTCAAGCAGTCGGGAATAAGCGGAACGGCGGGAGGTTGCTTCTGTCATAGTAAACCTTCAGAAATGAAAAAGGGCTGCATGATATGCAGCCCTTTACTATATGCGATTCAAAACATGCGATTCAAAACATGCGATTCAAAACAGATTATCAGAAATCTTCGTTCGTTTCTTTTACGTCTTCGCCGCTGTCATCAACGGAGAAATCTGGCGTTGAATCCTGGTTATTGAGCAGTAGCTCACGTAATTTCTTCTCAATTTCTTTCGCAGTTGCCGGGTTTTCTTTCAGCCAGTTGGTCGCATTCGCTTTACCCTGACCGATTTTCTCACCGTTGTAGCTGTACCATGCACCAGCTTTTTCAATCAGCTTCTCTTTCACGCCCAGGTCAACCAGTTCGCCGTAGAAGTTGATGCCTTCACCGTAAAGGATTTGGAATTCAGCCTGTTTGAACGGCGCTGCAATTTTATTTTTCACAACCTTAACGCGGGTTTCGCTGCCAACCACGTTGTCACCTTCTTTCACCGCACCAATACGACGGATATCCAGACGAACAGACGCATAGAATTTCAGGGCGTTACCACCGGTGGTGGTTTCCGGGTTACCGAACATAACGCCAATCTTCATACGGATCTGGTTGATGAAAATCAGCAGCGTGTTGGACTGCTTCAGGTTACCGGCCAGCTTACGCATTGCCTGGCTCATCATACGCGCCGCAAGGCCCATGTGAGAGTCGCCAATCTCGCCTTCGATTTCTGCCTTCGGCGTCAATGCGGCAACGGAGTCGACAACGATAACGTCAACCGCACCGGAGCGCGCCAGCGCATCACAGATTTCCAGCGCTTGCTCACCGGTATCCGGCTGAGAACACAGCAGGTTATCGATATCAACGCCAAGCTTACGGGCATAGACCGGGTCCAGTGCGTGTTCTGCATCGATAAATGCACAGGTTTTACCTTCACGCTGCGCAGCGGCAATAACCTGCAGGGTCAGCGTTGTTTTACCGGAGGATTCAGGCCCGTAGATTTCGACGATACGGCCCATTGGCAAACCGCCCGCGCCCAATGCGATATCCAGAGAAAGCGAACCGGTGGAGATAGTTTCCACATCCATGGAACGGTCTTCACCCAAGCGCATGATGGAGCCTTTACCGAATTGCTTTTCGATCTGACCCAGCGCTGCCGCCAACGCTTTCTGTTTGTTTTCGTCGATAGCCATTAATTACTCCTGTCATGCCGCTTTCGGGTTAAACCGCGAAACGTGATAGATAATGTTCTGTTGAGGCAATTATACTGTATGCTCATACAGTATCAAGTATTTTGTAGAAATTGTTGCCACAGGGTTTGTAACGCGTAGGCGGTCGCCTGTCGACGGACCGCATCGCGATCGCCGCTAAAGCATTCCCGGCGGGTAATCCCCTCGCCGCTCGCGCTGGCAAAGGCAAACCATACCGTTCCCACGGGTTTTTCTTCGCTACCGCCATCCGGCCCCGCAATACCGCTTATCGAAACAGCGAAATGCGCGCGGGCGGCTTTTAACGCGCCTATCGCCATCTCCACCACCACAGGCTCACTCACCGCGCCATGCTGGGCCAGCGTCTCTTCGCGCACGCCAATCATCTGCGCTTTGGCTTCATTGCTGTAGGTCACAAACCCACGTTCAAACCAGGCGGAGCTTCCGGCAATATCCGTAATCGCTTTGGCTACCCAGCCGCCGGTGCAGGATTCCGCCGTCGTCATGGTTGCCCCGCGCGCTTTCAGCGCCAGGCCAACCTGCTCGCTTAACTGCATCAGTTCACTGTCGGTCATTTCAGCCTCTGTCAGTTAAAAAAATATGCCGGACAAGATAGCACTTTCATGACCAATGTGGGGATGGGGAGAACGTTTTACGAGGGGGATTCCAAAAATTGCTCCGTTACACAAATAAGACCTGCCGGATGGCGATGCCAGGACATCTTATCCGGCCTACCAGAGATATCTTCCGGTAGGCCGGTGGAGCGATTACTGTACGCGCGCCAGCGCCACCGCCTGACCTAACTGCCAGACTGCCATCGCGTAATGCGTGCTGTGGTTATAGCGGGTAATCGTGTAGAAGTTCGGCAGTCCGTACCAGTACTGATAACCCGTGCCAATATCCAGGCGCAGCAGGCTGGCCTGCTGATGATTCCCCAACGACTGCTGCGGCGTCAGACCCGCGGCAGCAAGCTGAGAAATGCTGTACTGGGTTTTAAAGCCGTTCGCAAGCCCAGGTGCCTGACCATTTGCCGGAACCGCGACCGTATCGCCTTTCACCCAGCCGTGGCCCTTGAAGTAGTTCGCCACACTACCGATGGCATCAACCGGATCCCACAGGTTAATGTGTCCATCGCCATTGAAATCAACGGCATATTGTTTATAGGAAGACGGCATAAACTGGCCGTATCCCATTGCCCCCGCGAAAGAACCTTTCAAATCGAGCGGATCGTCGCTTTCATCTCGCGCCATCAGCAGGAAGGTTTCCAGTTCACCAGAGAAGTATTCCGCACGACGAGGATAGTTAAACGACAACGTCGCCAGCGCATCCAGAATCCGCGTTTTACCCATCACGCGGCCCCAGCGAGTCTCTACACCAATAATACCGACAATAATTTCCGGCGGAACTCCGTAGACCTGCCACGCACGGTTCAGCGCATCTTCATATTGATTCCAGAAAGCCACGCCGTTTTGCACGTTGTCAGGTGTGATGAACTGTTTGCGATAGCGCAGCCATGCGCCGTTAGGTCCGGCTGGCGGTTGAGTCGTCGGTGCCTGGCGGTCCATCAAACGCAATACCGAGTCCAGACGCTTGGCCTGCGACAGGATCTCCTGCAGCTGCTGGCGGTCAAAGCCGTGCTTGTTCACCATTTTCTCGATGAACTGCTGCGCGTTCGGATTATTGGCAAAATCGCCGCCCGTTTGCATGACGTTGTGCTGTGGCTCAAGCAGGAAGCCGCCGGATGGCGCACCCGTAGTCGTTTGAGTCTCTGAAGGTTTAGGTTTGCTGCTACAGGCAGCGAGCAGTACGAAAAGGGGGAGTAACGCTACATAACGACGCTTGAACATGAGACATCCATTAAACAAATTCAGCCTGGGAGAAGTATGGTAAAGCATCCTCCGCCATACAAGGAAGCGGTAGTCGCTCTCCTTCACAGAATTTACATCCCCTTTCATCTCTGACCATCACATTTGCGAGCTTTCACGCAAAAACTTTCAAATTAAAATATTTATCTTTTATTTTGAGATCAAAATAACACTTTTATATCTTTCAATCTGATTAAAATCAGCCACCGTTTGGCAAGATAACTAAAAATCCCTACAGGAGAGAATAATGATCGACACCATCACACTCGGTGCTGAGTGGTTTATCGGGCTGTTCCAGAAAGGCGGAGAAGTGTTTACCGGCATGGTGACCGGTATTCTGCCCCTGCTGATCAGTCTGCTGGTCATCATGAATGCGCTGATTAACTTTATCGGTCAGCAGCGCATTGAACGTTTTGCCCAGCGTTGCGCCGGAAACCCGCTGTCCCGCTATTTGCTACTGCCGTGCATCGGCACATTTGTATTTTGTAACCCAATGACGCTGAGTCTGGGTCGCTTTATGCCAGAAAAATACAAGCCCAGTTACTACGCCGCCGCGTCTTACAGTTGCCATTCCATGAACGGCTTATTCCCGCACATCAACCCCGGCGAACTGTTTGTCTATCTGGGGATCGCCAGCGGACTGACCACGCTGGGGCTTCCGCTTGGCCCACTGGCGGTGAGCTATTTACTGGTCGGTCTGGTGACCAACTTCTTCCGTGGCTGGGTGACCGATTTCACCACCACTATCTTCGAGAAAAAAATGGGCATTCAACTTGAGCAGAAGGTACATCTGGCGGGAGCAACATCATGACACGTATTCGTATTGAAAAAGGCACCGGCGGCTGGGGTGGCCCGCTTGAACTGGATGCCGTTCCGGGCAAGAAAATTGTCTATATCACCGCAGGAACTCGCCCCGCGATCGTCGACAGGATAGCAAGCCTGACCGGCTGGCAGGCCGTTGATGGCTTCAAAGAGGGCGAGCCGCCGGAGAGCGAAATTGGTGTGGCGATCATCGACTGCGGCGGCACGCTGCGCTGTGGGATCTACCCTAAACGCCGTATACCGACGGTGAATATTCACGCTACGGGTAAATCCGGCCCACTGGCTCAGTACATTGTCGAAGATATCTATGTCTCTGGCGTAAAAGAAGAAAATATTACTGTTGTCGGCGAAGCGTCCGCCACGCCAACGCCCGCAAGCAGCAGCATGGGACGCGATTACGACACCAGCAAGAAAATTACCGAGCAAAGTGATGGTCTGTTGGCAAAAGTGGGGATGGGCATGGGTTCAGCCGTTGCGGTTCTGTTCCAGGCCGGGCGCGACACCATCGATACCGTCCTGAAAACTATTTTGCCATTTATGGCGTTCGTCTCAGCACTGATCGGCATCATTATGGCTTCGGGTCTGGGGGACTGGATTGCCCATGGACTTGCACCACTGGCCAGCCATCCGCTGGGATTGGTCACTCTGGCACTTATCTGCTCTTTCCCACTGCTGTCGCCTTTCCTCGGCCCCGGTGCGGTTATCGCCCAGGTTATCGGCGTGCTAATCGGTGTACAGATTGGTTTGGGGAATATTCCCCCACATCTGGCGCTACCAGCCCTGTTCGCCATTAACGCCCAGGCCGCATGTGACTTTATTCCTGTCGGGTTGTCGCTGGCCGAAGCGCGTCAGGACACGGTCCGCGTCGGCGTGCCATCCGTTCTGGTGAGCCGCTTTCTGACCGGCGCGCCAACCGTTCTCATCGCCTGGTTTGTTTCCGGCTTTATTTACCAATAAGAGGCACTCAAAAATGACCGTGATTTATCAAACCACCATCACCCGTATCGGCCAGAGCGCCCCGGATGCATTGTGCGACCAGATGCTGATTACCTTTCGTGAAGGCGCGCCCGCGGATATCGAGGAGTTTTGCTTCATTCATTGCCACGGCGAGCTGAACGGTTCGTTGCAAGCTGGGATCCAGTTTGAACTAGGCCAGCATCACTACCCGGTCACCGCCGTTGGCAGCGTGGCGGAACAAAACTTACGTGAACTCGGGCATATCACTCTGCGCTTTGACGGACTGAGTGAAGCGGAATTCCCCGGTACCGTACACGTTGCAGGTCCCGTACCGGACGGTATCGCGCCGGGCTGTATTTTGAAGTTTGTTGCTTAAGATTGAAGGAGATAAAGATGAATCAGGTTGCCGTTGTCATTGGTGGAGGCCAGACCCTTGGGGCATTCCTTTGCCGTGGGCTTGCGACAGAAGGATACCGCGTCGCGGTGGTGGATATTCAAAGCGATAAAGCCGCCAACGTGGCGCAAGAAATTAACGCCGAGTTTGGCGAAGGTACAGCCTACGGTTTTGGCGCAGATGCCACCAGCGAACAGAGCGTGCTGGCGCTGTCGCGCGGAGTGGATGAAATATTCGGTCGTGTTGATCTGCTGGTTTACAGCGCGGGTATCGCTAAAGCCGCGTTTATCAGCGACTTTCAGCTTGGGGATTTCGACCGCTCGCTGCAGGTCAATCTGGTTGGCTACTTCCTCTGTGCACGTGAATTCTCACGCCTGATGATCCGCGATGGCGTGCAGGGACGCATTATCCAGATCAACTCCAAATCAGGGAAAGTGGGCAGCAAACACAATTCAGGCTACAGCGCGGCAAAATTTGGCGGCGTGGGCTTAACCCAGTCACTGGCGCTGGATCTGGCGGAATACGGCATTACCGTGCATTCACTGATGCTCGGCAATCTGCTGAAATCACCGATGTTCCAGTCGTTATTACCGCAATATGCAACCAAACTTGGCCTTAAGCCAGATGAAGTTGAGCAGTACTACATTGATAAGGTTCCGCTTAAGCGCGGCTGCGATTATCAGGACGTGCTAAACATGCTGCTGTTTTACGCCAGTCCGAAAGCCTCTTACTGCACCGGGCAGTCCATCAACGTCACCGGCGGTCAGGTGATGTTTTAATGTTGAATTGCCGGATGGCGTCTGCGCTTATCCGGCAAAATCAAAGGAGTAGATAATGGTTTCCGCACTGATTACCGTCGCTGCTATCGCCTGGTGTCTGCAACTGGCGCTTGGTGGCTGGCAAATATCCCGCTTTAACCGGGCGTTTGATAGGCTTTGCCAACAGGGTCGGGTTGGTGTTGGTCGCTCCGGTGGGCGTTTTAAGCCGCGCGTGGTAGTGGCCATCGCGCTGAATGAGCAGCAGCGAGTTACAGACACGTTATTTATGAAAGGTCTTACGGTATTCGCCAGACCCGGCAAAATTGCCACGATAACCGGCAAACATCTTGATGATTTACAGCCTGATGTGATCTTTCCCCATGATCCGTTAGCACAGAATGCACTATCATTGGCGCTTAAACTGAAACATGGGTAATTTCGTTGTGAATGCTAATAGCTTGCGAAATTATCATTTTGCAACCTATACCCCAAATAATTCGAGTTGCAGGAAGACCAACGCACATGCAGCTTGAAGTATGACGGGTAAATACATAAGTCAGGGTAATCACGCCTATGAAACCTCGTCAGCGTCAGGCTGCCATATTGGAGCACCTGCAAAAGCAGGGAAAATGCTCGGTTGAAGAACTGGCCCACTACTTTGACACGACTGGCACGACCATTCGCAAAGACCTGGTCATTCTGGAGAACGCCGGAACCGTCATTCGTACCTATGGCGGCGTGGTATTAAATAAAGACGAATCCGATCCGCCAATCGATCACAAAACGCTAATTAATACGCATAAAAAAGAGCAGATTGCCGAAGCTGCCGTCCGTTTTATACACGATGGAGACTCTATTATCCTGGATGCGGGCAGCACCGTACTGCAGATGGTGCCGATGCTCACGCGCTTTAGCAATATCACCGTCATGACCAACAGTCTGCACATTGTTAACGCCCTTTCGGAGCTGGACAACGAGCAAACCATCCTGATGCCGGGCGGGACCTTTCGCAAAAAATCTGCGTCATTTCACGGTCAGCTGGCAGAAAACGCCTTTGAGCAGTTCAGCTTTGATAAACTCTTCATGGGCACCGACGGCATTGACCTCAATGCCGGCGTGACCACTTTTAATGAGGTGTTTAGCGTCAGTAAAGCGATGTGTAATGCCGCTCGCGAAGTGATTCTGATGGCTGACTCGTCAAAATTTGGGCGCAAAAGCCCTAATGTTGTATGCAGTCTGGAAAGCGTCGACAAGCTGATTACCGATGCAGGTATCGACCCTGCATTTCGTCAGGCGCTGGAAGCAAAAGGGATTGAAGTGATCATAACCGGAGAAACCAATGAGTGATGCACTACTGAACGCGGGCCGTCAGACGTTAATGCTGGAACTACAGGAAGCCAGCCGTTTGCCTGAGCGACTGGGCGATGATTTTGTCCGCGCCGCCAATACTATCATCCACTGTGAAGGCAAAGTCATTGTCTCCGGTATTGGTAAATCAGGTCATATTGGCAAAAAAATTGCGGCGACCCTCGCCAGTACCGGCACGCCTGCCTTTTTTGTGCATCCGGCGGAAGCGCTGCACGGTGACTTAGGGATGATCGAAAGCCGTGATGTCATGCTGTTTATCTCCTACTCCGGCGGTGCGAAAGAGCTGGATCTCATCATTCCGCGCCTGGAAGACAAATCCGTCGCCCTGCTGGCAATGACCGGAAAACCGACCTCACCGTTGGGCCTGGCCGCCAAAGCCGTGCTGGATATTTCCGTTGAGCGCGAAGCCTGTCCGATGCGCCTGGCACCGACGTCCAGTACCGTAAATACGTTGATGATGGGCGATGCGCTGGCAATCGCCGTAATGCAGGCGCGCGGCTTTAACGAGGAAGATTTTGCCCGCTCGCATCCGGCAGGTGCGCTGGGCGCTCGTCTGTTAAATAAAGTGCATCATCTGATGCGCCGTGACGATGCCATCCCGCAGGTGACGCTTACCACCAGCGTCATGGACGCGATGCTGGAGCTCAGCCGCACGGGTCTTGGCCTGGTCGCTGTCTGCGACGACCAGTCACTGGTGAAAGGGGTCTTTACCGACGGCGACCTGCGCCGCTGGCTGGTTGGCGGCGGAGCGCTCACCACTCAGGTTAGCGAAGCAATGACCCAGAATGGCATTACACTGCAGGCGCAGAGCCGCGCGATTGACGCCAAAGAGATCCTGATGAAGCGCAAAATCACTGCCGCACCGGTGGTCGATGAAAACGGTAAACTCACCGGTGCTATCAACCTGCAGGATTTCTATCAGGCCGGTATTATCTAATCCTTCAACCCCAGACGCTTCGCCAGCCGGTGCAGGTTGGCGACGTCTGTTTCCAGCGCCCGCGCACTTGCCGCCCAACTATGGTTATTTTGTGCCAGCGCCCGGCGGATCATCTCCCGCTGGAACGACGCTGTTGCTTCACGCAGGTTGTGATGCTGTGGGATCTCCGCAACAACTTCCGCCGCCGGTGTTACTGTCGCTTCATCCTGCAGGGCAAAATGCTGCGCCTCCAGCACCACTTCATCCCCTGCTCTGGTCGCCCTTGCCAGAACCACCGCGCGGTGAATGGCATGTTCCAGCTCGCGCACATTCCCGGGCCAGGCGTAGCTCAACAGATGACTACGCGCACCGGGGCTTAACACCACGCGGGACAGTCCCAGCCGCAGCCGACATTGCTCGCAAAAATAGCCTGCCAGCAGCACCACGTCTTCACCGCGTTCACGAAGAGGCGGTACCGAAAGGGGAAAGACGCTCAGCCGGTGGAACAAATCCGCACGGAAATTACCGGCCAACACCTCTTCGCGTAAATCACGGTTCGTCGCCGCCAGCACTCGCACATCCACGCGCAAGCTGCGATCGTCACCCACGCGCTGAATATCACCGTACTGCAATACGCGCAGCAGCTTAGCCTGTAGCGCCAGCGAGAGTTCGCCTATCTCGTCGAGAAATAGCGTTCCATTGTCGGCCATTTCAAACTTACCGCTACGATTGCTGATAGCCCCGGTAAACGCGCCTTTTACGTGACCAAACAGTTCGCTTTCGGCAACGCTTTCCGGCAACGCCGCGCAGTTCAGATACACCAGTGGATTCACCGCGCGCGGTGAACCTTCATGGATAGCTTTAGCCACCAGCTCCTTCCCGGTCCCTGTTTCGCCGCTAATCAGCACGTTGAGATCGGACCCCGCCACAATCTCAATCTCTTTTTTCAACTGCATCATATTGGGCGACAGGCCAATCATCTGGGTTTCCGTCACCTGCTCGAAAGCCGTCGACGAACCTGGCAGCATATTCTGGCTTTCCAGCTGTTCAATCAGCAACGCATTGCTCAATGCGCCAGCCGCCAGCGCGGCAATCAGCCTAAGCTCCTCATCGCTGAAAACATCGAACTGATCAGGCTCCATGCCATCCAGGGTTAACGCACCAATCAAATTTTGACCGGCGAACAACGGCAGCCCAATACAGGCATGCACCTTCAGACTCTCCTGCCCCGGAATCAGACCATCATACGGATCTGGCAAATCGCTGTCGGCAGGGAAACGAACCACGTCCCCGGCGCGGGCAATCGCCTCCAGACGCGGATGCCCTTCCAGAGTAAAGCGTCTGCCGAGAACATCCTGCGCCAGCCCATCGATCGCCAGCGGAATAAACTGTCGCGACTCGTAGCGCAGCAGTGCCGACGCGTCGCACTCCAGCACCTGACGCAAGGTGGTTATCAGTCGTTGAAAACGGTCCTGATGCCCAATACCGCTTTGTAATTCAATGGCGATCCCCGCCAGCACGTCTACGGAAAAGCTCATGGCTACCTCATTGTCATTTTGACAATTCATATTGTCATATTGACAATAAAACATATAGTCATTTTGACTACCACCTTATAGGTGGTTAAACAACTAATCCTTTAAAATCAAACAAATAAAAAGTTGGCACGCAACCTGCAATTAGCAAAACATCTTTTTTGAAAAACGCTGAATTAATTGAGGTTGTTATGTCTATTCTGGTTAAAAATAACATTCATTGGGTTGGCCAACGTGACTGGGAAGTGCGTGATTTCCACGGAACTGAATACAAAACGCTGCGCGGCAGCAGCTACAACAGCTATCTCATCCGTGAAGAAAAAAATGTTCTGATTGATACAGTAGACCACAAGTTTAGTCGTGAATTCGTGCAGAACCTGCGCAGTGAAATTGACCTCGCGGATATCGACTACATCATCATTAACCACGCTGAAGAAGACCATGCCGGGGCGCTGACCGAGCTGATGTCCTGCATCCCGGACACGCCGATTTACTGCACCGCCAACGCCATTGACTCTATCAACGGGCACCACCATCACCCGGAATGGAACTTTAACGTAGTGAAAACCGGTGATTCGCTGGACATTGGTAACGGCAAGCAGCTGATCTTCGTTGAAACGCCGATGCTGCACTGGCCGGACAGTATGATGACCTACATGACCGGCGATGCGGTGCTGTTCAGTAACGACGCCTTCGGTCAGCACTACTGCGACGAACGTCTGTTTAACGACGAAGTTGACCAGACTGAACTGTTCGAACAGTGCCAGCGTTACTACGCCAACATCCTGACGCCATTCAGCCGTCTGGTTACACCGAAAATTACTGAGATCCTCGGCTTCAACCTGCCGGTCGATATGATTGCCACTTCCCATGGCGTGGTATGGCGCGACAACCCGACACAAATCGTTGAGCTGTACCTGAAATGGGCGGCGGATTATCAGGAAGACCGCATCACCATTTTCTACGACACCATGTCCAACAACACCCGCATGATGGCGGACGCGATTGCCCAGGGCATCAACGAAGTCGACCCGAACGTGGCGGTAAAAATCTTTAACGTCGCCCGCAGCGACAAAAACGAAGTTTTGACCAACGTCTTCCGCTCTAAAGGCGTGCTGGTCGGGACTTCCACAATGAACAACGTGATGATGCCGAAAATCGCCGGTCTGGTGGAAGAGATGACCGGCCTGCGTTTTCGTAACAAGCGTGCCAGCGCCTTTGGTTCACACGGCTGGAGCGGCGGTGCAGTAGACCGTTTGTCCACGCGTTTGCAGGATGCAGGTTTCGAGATGTCACTGAGCCTGAAAGCGAAATGGCGTCCGGACCTGGATGCACTGGAACTGTGCCGCCAGCACGGCCGTGAAATCGCGCGTCAGTGGGCGCTGGCTCCATTGCCGGAAACAACCGTGAAAGCCGTCGCCCAGGAAGAAGCCGGTGCATGTGCCGCTGCGGCTGCGGCTGCCGCCGATCTTGGTCCAAGCATGCAGTGCAGCGTGTGCCAGTGGATTTACGATCCGGCGAAAGGCGAACCGTTGCAGGACGTTGCACCGGGTACGCCATGGAGCGAAGTTCCGGACAACTTCCTGTGCCCGGAATGCTCACTAGGTAAAGACGTCTTCGACGTACTGGCAACGGAAGCAAAATGAGTCACGGCATTGTCATCATTGGTTCGGGCTTCGCCGCCCGCCAGTTAGTCAAAAATATCCGTAAGCAGGATGCGAATGTTCCGCTGACCTTGATTGCCGCGGACAGCATGGATGAGTACAACAAGCCCGATCTCAGCCATGTTATCAGTCAGTCGCAGCGTGCAGACGACCTCACCCGCCAGTCGGCGGGGGAGTTTGCCGAACAGTTTAATTTGCGCCTGTTCCCACATACCTGGGTAACCGACATCAACGCCGATGCCCACGTAGTGAAAAGTCAGGACAAGCAGTGGCAGTACGACAAGCTGGTGCTGGCGACGGGCGCTTCAGCCTTTGTACCACCGGTTACCGGACGTGAGTTAATGCTCACGTTGAACAGCCAACAAGAGTATCGCGCTTGTGAAACGCATCTGCGTGACGCCCAGCGGGTGCTGATTGTCGGCGGCGGCTTGATTGGTAGTGAACTGGCGATGGATTTTTGTCGTGCCGGTAAAGCGGTAACGCTTATCGACAACGCCGCCAGCATTCTGGCTTCGCTGATGCCGCCGGAAGTCAGCAGTCGCTTACAGCATCGTCTGACCGATATGGGCGTACACCTGCTGCTGAAATCACAGCTTCAGAGTCTGGAGAAAACCAGCACCGGTATTCGCGCCACGCTCGATCGTAGCCGCAACGTAGAAGTCGATGCGGTGATTGCCGCCACCGGCCTGCGCCCGGAAACCGCACTGGCGCGTCGCGCCGGATTGAACATCAATCGTGGTGTCTGCGTCGACAGCTACCTGCAAACCAGCCACCCGGACATTTATGCTCTCGGCGACTGTGCAGAGATTAACGGTCAGGTGCTCCCGTTCCTGCAGCCGATTCAGCTGAGCGCCATGTATCTGGCGAAAAACCTGCTCGGCGGCAATGCGCCATTGAAACTGCCAGCCATGCTGGTAAAAGTCAAAACGCCAGAACTGCCTTTACATTTGGCCGGGGAAACCCAGCGCCGCGATCTGAACTGGCACATCGCCGCCGAAGCACAGGGAATGGTCGCCAGAGGGATGAACGATGAAGGCCAGCTGTGTGCGTTTGTCGTCAGTGAAGACCGCATGAAAGAGGCCTTTGCGCTGCTGAAAACGTTGCCCGTGTAAGTCTGTGATGCCGGATGGCGCCGCTTCGCGTCTTATCCGGCCTATGACTTTGCCCGGCAACGCTGCTACTGATTTATTAACCTCACACACATGGATGTGCGTTGCCACTTGTCGGTATGCCCCGACATGTTTTTCTTGCCCCGCCAGTCCCGGGGCTTTTTTTATTTTTGCATCAACACCCGCGCCGCGGCAATCACGCCCTGCCCCAATGACAACCCGCCGTCGCCCGCCGGTAAACGCTGCGGGAACAGTAAGGTAAAATCACGCAGATAAATCGCCAGCCGGGATGACAGCAAGCGGTTATGCATCACGCCACCACTGAATACTAACGTTTTAATTCCGCGCGCTTCGGCCTGCTCACGCATCAGCGTGGCAAAACCACACGCCAGCGCGTCGTGAAACGCCCACGCTCTTTCTGCAGGGGCGGTCTGCCAGGTCAGCCATTGCTGCCAAAAAATTGCTAAGTCCAGTTGATTGCCATTAAGCGGCACCGTAACAGGGTGATCAACACCTGCACACTGCGATGCCAGCGCCTCCAGCGCACAGGCCGCCTCACCTTCATAACTCAACGATTCCGGCGCACAATGCAACGCGGCGGCAACCGCATCAAACAGTCGTCCGCACGACGATGCCAGCGGGGCATTGATTCCCCGCTCGATGGCGCGCGCCAGTACGTTCCAGTTTTGATGCTGTAGCCCCGATGTTTCTGGGTAACGCTGCCAGTCAGGAACAAAACGCAGGCACTGCGCGAGCAGATTGCGCCATGGCTGTTTTGCCGCTAAATCGCCGCCCGCCAGCGCTACCGCCGGTAAGCCGCCAAGGTGTTCGCATTCACGATAGTTGACCCGCAGACATTCGCCGCCCCACAGCTCGCCATTTTCCCCCATGCCGATACCGTCCAGCGTCAGAGCAATCACATCGCCGCCATCGAGCGGCCAGCCGTGCTCGGCAAGACATGCAGCGGCATGAGCATGGTGATGCAATACCGTTTCGGTTGGCAGATTCATTTCGCTGGCCCACTGGCTGGAAACATAGCCAGGGTGGGCATCATGCACGATACGCTGTGGCGTAAAATCATAAATATTCTGGATCAGGCGTAGCGCATCACGCCACTGCTGCTGAATGCCGTCATCGCTGAGATCGCCTAAATGCTGGCTGATAACCGCCTGTTCGCCACGCACCAGGCAGAAGGTATTTTTCAGATCCGCGCCTAAGCACAGCATCGGCGGCACGTCGCGAAATCCTGGCGGCAGCGCGACCGCATCCGGCACGTAACCCCGGGAACGACGCAGCATTTCCCCACTGTCACGCACCACGGAGTCATCCATCCGCTGCACAATTTCGCGGTTATGCAGCAGGAAACCATCAGCAATCGCACTTAAATCTTCCAGCGCCTGGGCGTTGGTAATGGCCGGAGGCCTGCCGCTGAGGTTGCCGGAGGTCATCACCAGTGGACAATTCATCTCTTGTAAGAGCAAATGCTGCAACGGATTCGCGGGCAGCATAACTCCAACCTCCGTTAACCCTGGCGCAATGCCCTCGCTCAATGCAGCGACATAGCGTTTCTGCACCAGCACGATCGGTGCGGCGGGGGTTGTGAGTAAACGACGCGCGGGTTCAGGCAGTCCGTCATCACCTGGCAGCATTACCGCCAGCGGTTTCGCCGGACGGTGTTTACGCAGCCTGAGCAGCGCGACGGCGTCATCATTGCGCGCATCGCACACCAGATGAAACCCACCAATGCCTTTAACCGCCACAATACCGCCGGCTTTCAGTCGCGATACCGCCGCCTGCAGCGCCTCTTCTTTCTCCGCCCGCTCATCCGTGCTGAACCACTCAAGATGAGGGCCGCACGCCGGACAGGCAACGGGCTGGGCATGGAAGCGACGATCATACGGGTCACGATACTCTTTGTCGCATTGCGCACAGAGTGGGAACGACGCCATCACGGTGAACGGGCGGTCATAGGGCATGGCGCGGATAATCGTAAAGCGTGGACCACAGTGGGTGCAGTTGATAAAGGGGTATCGGTAGCGACGTTCGCCGGGGGTATTCATTTCAACAAGGCATTCGGGACAAGTCGCGGCATCCGGAACGATTTGCGTATTCATCGTACCGCCAGCACTTTGACGAATCGAGAAATCGGCAGGCTGCTGCGTCCAGGCGATTGCTTCGCTCTCAACGCTGTCAATGCGCGCCAGCGGTGGGCAGTGTTGATGTAACTGCGCAATAAATTCCGCCGGATCTTCCTGTAAACGCACAACCACACCATCACCGTCGTTACACACATCGCCATGCAGTTGTAACCGCTGCGCCAGTTGCCAGACGTAGGGGCGAAATCCGACGCCCTGTACTTTGCCGCGAATACGCAACTGTACGCCGGAGAGGGTGTTTATTGTCATTAGATTATTCCCGCAGTCATCAATCCCGGTTAGCCTGATGGCGCGATGCTTATCAGGCCTACGGGGATGCAAACAGTAGGCCGGATAAGGCGAAGCCGCCATCCGGCATAAGTACTACCGTATTTTACGCGGATTTTCAGATATCAGAACAGCAAAGATGCGGTGGAATCCAGCGCCGCGCGACGGCGTTTTTCCGCACTAAGTTGCTCAAGCTTATTGCGATCGACATAAATCAGCGCGTGAGTCGGGCACACTTCCATACAGGCAGGACCGGCCTCGCGATGGTGGCACAGGTCGCACTTATTGGCTTCAGCTTTTTCTGCACGGACGTTCAGACCCGCGCCGCTGTTACGCACAACCGGACGCACGACTACTTCCATTGCGCCGTAAGGACAAGCCACAACGCAAGTTTTACAGCCAATGCAGCGTTCCTGCATTACGTGAACAAAACCTTTATCACGGCTGATCGCACCGTTCGGGCAGACGTTAGCGCACGGCGCGTCTTCACACTGGCGGCACAGCGTCGCCGTGGAGACATTAACGCCTTTGATGACGTGAATGCGGGGTAAAAAAGTTTCAGGGGTCAGCGATGCGCAGTCCTGGTTATCCTGATGGGATACCACGCAGGCCACTTCACAGGTACGGCAACCAATGCATTTATTGGCGTCTGCAATGATGAAACGGTTCATCAATTTCTCCAGCAATGACAGAATATCTGCCGAAGCATTCATAAATCGTGCCAGAATTTAACATACTGTTATTAAAGGGATTTTATTTTGAAGAACGCAAGAAGAGCGTGTCATCGTCACTAGTGACGATGACAAATGACAGCCGTCAGCGCGAAGCGGGCGGCGCAACTGAGTCGCGCTGGATGAGTTCACCGGTGAAAGTCTTTGGCGGCGTAAACGCCCCGTCACCCAACATAAAGATCAGGCGCCCAATCGTTTCCTGAATCATTTCTGTTACCGGAATTTTAACGCTGGAAAGCGCCGGAATAGTGTATGCCGCGAGGGCGATATCATCAAAGCCAATCACCGACACCTGTGCAGGAACGCTCACGCCATGCTCGTGCAACTGCTTCATCGCGCCGATCGCCATATCGTCATTACTAGCCACCAGCGCGGTAAAATTGACCTTGCGCGAAAGCAAAGTATCCACACCCGCTGCGCCGCAGGCTGGCGTCCATTTCCCTTTAACAATCAGATCATTATTTAGCGCGATACCTTGATGTGCCAGCGCGTCTTTATAACCTGAAAGTCGCTCCACGCCGGTTGGAGAATCCATCGAGCCGGTAATAAAACCAATCTCTTTATGCCCGGCGGCAATGAGCTGAGTAACGGCGTTAAAGCTGGTCTGCTTTTGATCACACCATACGCTGTGGCTACTGTTTTTCCGCAGGCGTCGATTAAGCACCATAATCGGCTGGCTGTGGGCATCGATGATATCGTCTATCTCATCCACGCTGAGAAAACGCGGATAAATCATAATCGCGTCACAGCGCAGGTCGAGCAGGTACTGGATCGCCTGACGCTCTTCCTCAGCGCTGTGCTTACCGTCAGCCAGCAACAACTGGCGTCCTTTATCTTCCGCCATCCGCGCGGTATGAAACAGCAGCTCGCTGAAATAGACGCCGTGATAAAGGGTATTTGTTACCACCAGGCCCAGCGTCTGCGTGGTTTTCGCCGCCAGACTGCGCGCCAGCAAGTTTGGGCGGTAACCACTCTCTTCAATGGCCTGAAACACGCGGTCTTTGGTCTCCTGGCTGACATAGCCGTTTCCGGAAAGCACCCGGGAAACTGTCGCTTTCGACACCCCGGCACGCTTCGCCACCTCCAGCATCGTGGTCATATTACTCATCCCTATTCTCTCAATGTGACGCAGTGTACTGCACCGTTTCGCCGCTGTCCTTGCTGCTAAATCGCAGACGCTGATATCTGGTGATTGGAGTCACAATTACAAAAAATAATCAAAATTAAATCTTGCTCATTACTCATATTTTAAACATGATTTTGTGGAACCGGTTTCCTATCTGCGTTTCATAACCCAGAAAAGCGACCCAACGTAAACGGATAAAACATAACGTACCCTACTGATAAAACAGGATTAAATCCGATGTCCAAGAATTATGCAGCGCTGGCGCGCTCCGTTGTGACGGCTCTGGGAGGCGTCGACAACATCACAGCAGTGACCCACTGTATGACCCGTTTGCGTTTCGTTATCAAAGATGACTCGCAAGTCGACAGCGCGACGCTGAAGACGCTTTCTGGCGTACTTGGCGTGGTGCGTAGCGATAACCAGTGCCAGGTGATCATCGGCAACACCGTTTCGCAGGCGTATCGCGAAGTGGTCAGCCTGTTACCTGCCAATATGCAGCCTGCTGAGCCGCAAACCAAACCCCGACTGACGCTGAAGCGGATTGGCGCGGGGATCCTCGACGCGCTGATCGGCACCATGTCGCCGTTGATCCCGGCAATTATCGGCGGATCAATGCTCAAGCTGCTGGCAATGATCCTCGAAATGACCGGCGTGCTGGAGAAAGGATCGTCCACGCTCACCATTCTGACCGTTATCGGTGACGGCGCATTTTTCTTCCTGCCGCTGATGGTCGCCGCGTCGGCCGCTATCAAATTCAAAACCAACATGTCGCTGGCAATCGCCATCGCGGGCGTACTGGTGCATCCCAGCTTCATCGATTTGATGGCGAAGGCTGCGCAGGGTGAGCACGTTGAGTTTGCCCTGATCCCGGTGACTGCAGTGAAATACACCTACACGGTGATCCCGGCGCTGGTGATGACCTGGTGCCTGTCATACATCGAACGTTGGGTCGATCGCATCACTCCGGCGGTAACCAAAAACTTCCTTAAACCAATGCTAATCGTGCTGATCGCCGCGCCGCTCGCCATCGTCATCATTGGCCCGATCGGCATCTGGATCGGTAGCGCAATTTCAGCGCTGGTCTATACCATCCACGGCTATCTTGGCTGGCTGTCGGTGGCCATTATGGGCGCACTGTGGCCGCTGCTGGTAATGACCGGTATGCACCGTGTCTTTACGCCAACCATTATTCAGACCATTGCCGAAACCGGAAAAGAAGGCATGGTGATGCCGTCAGAAATCGGCGCCAACTTGTCGTTAGGTGGTTCATCGCTGGCAGTGGCATGGAAAACCAAGAACCCGGAACTGCGTCAGACGGCGTTAGCGGCAGCCGCCTCCGCCATCATGGCGGGGATTTCCGAACCTGCGCTGTATGGCGTAGCGATCCGCCTGAAACGACCACTGATTGCGAGTCTTATCAGCGGTTTTATCTGCGGTGCCGTTGCCGGAATGGCCGGACTTGCAAGCCACTCCATGGCAGCTCCTGGCCTGTTCACCAGCGTCCAGTTTTTCGATCCGGCCAATCCGATGACCATCGTTTGGGTATTTGGCGTGATGGCGCTGGCGGTAGTGCTTTCCTTTGTATTAACGCTGATTCTCGGCTTTGAAGATATCCCTGTCGAAGATGCAGCCGCGCAGGCCAGAAAAAACCAGGCCGCACAACCGAGCAATATTAATGGAGCCAGCATTTGACTGGTATGAACTGAGGTTAATTATGTCTGTTTTTCCGCAAGGATTTTTATGGGGCGGCGCACTGGCCGCCAACCAGTCTGAAGGGGCATACCGGGAAGGCGGCAAAGGACTGACTACCGTCGATATGATCCCCCACGGCACACATAGGATGCCCGTCAAGCTGGGTCAGGAAAAGCGCTTTGCGCTGCGGGATAACGAATTTTATCCTAGCCATCAGGCGATCGACTTTTATCATCGCTATAAAGAAGATATCGCGCTGATGGCAGAAATGGGTTTCACGGTATTTCGTACTTCCATTGCCTGGAGCCGTCTCTACCCTAACGGCGATGAGCTGACGCCGAATAAAGAGGGCATCGCGTTTTACCAGAGCGTGTTTGCCGAGTGTAAAAAATACGGTATTGAGCCATTAGTCACGCTGTGTCACTTCGATGTGCCAATGCATCTGGTCACCGAGTACGGCTCCTGGCGTAACCGCAAAATGGTTGAGTTCTTTACCCGCTATGCCCGTACCTGCTTCGAGGCCTTTGACGGTCTGGTGAAGTACTGGCTAACGTTCAACGAAATCAACATTATGCTACACAGCCCCTTTTCAGGCGCCGGACTGGTATTTGAAGAAGGTGAAAATCAGGATCAGGTGAAATATCAGTCCGCTCACCACGAACTGATAGCCAGCGCCCTGGCGACTAAAATAGCCCATGAAATTAATCCGCAAAACCAGGTCGGTTGTATGCTGGCTGGCGGTAATTTTTATCCTTATTCCTGTAAACCAGAAGATGTGTGGACCGCGCTGGAAAAAGACCGCGAAAACCTGTTCTTTATTGACGTGCAGGCGCGCGGGGCATACCCGGCTTATTCTGCCCGCGTGTTTCGCGAAAAAGGCGTGGTCATAGAAAAAGCCCCAGAAGATGACGACATCCTGAAAAACACCGTCGATTTCGTCTCGTTCAGCTATTACGCATCGCGCTGCGCCTCGGCGGAAATGAACACCGGCAATACCAGCGCCGCCAACGTGGTGAAGTCGCTGCGTAATCCGTATATTGCGGCCAGCGAATGGGGCTGGGGCATCGATCCGCTTGGTCTGCGCATCACCATGAATATGATGTATGACCGCTACCAGAAACCGCTATTTCTGGTGGAGAACGGGCTGGGAGCGAAGGATGAAATCGATGCCAATGGTGAGATCAATGACGACTATCGCATTAGCTATTTACGCGAACATATTCGCGCCATGGCAGACGCGATTGAAGATGGCGTGCCCCTGATGGGTTACACCACCTGGGGCTGTATCGATCTGGTTTCTGCCTCAACCGGTGAGATGAGCAAACGCTACGGTTTTGTGTATGTGGACCGCGATGACGCGGGCAACGGCACGCTGGCGCGCACCCGTAAGAAATCTTTCTGGTGGTACAAAAAAGTGATCGCCAGCAACGGCGCCGATCTGGCATAACAGATCTGCCGGAGGGGATTACAGTCTTCCGGCAGAATTACATATTTTCATTTATTACATTCCAGATGTGGAATCGTCCTTCCAGTTTCAGGTTTGCCCTCATCCTTTTTTACTGGCATTTTATTCAGTAGTTTTTAATCCTGGCCGTTCACCACAAGGAAGCGTGCATGTTTGATAAAAAGGGTAAATCAGCAGAGGTAATCACCAAACCGGTACGTCGCTTGAAAGTCAGCTATGTCAGAAAACGCCATGAAGATCCAAAAACGGGTTACACGCGACGAATCAGTCGGCACGCCTCGCTCACGCTGAACGGCGACTGGCTGGAACAAGCTGGATTTCCGACCGGTACGGCAGTGAATGTATCAGTGATGCAGGGGAAATTAATTATTGAACAGGCAATTAAATGACGAGGATACACTGCGAAAACAGGCCGGATGTCGTTCACATCCGGCACTGATACGGTTTACTCTTCTGGCGCTTCCAGCTCGGAGAATCCACCGTGTCCTTCCCAACCGGCTAATCGCTGATAGACGGTATCAACAGCATCTTTGATCGGCTGTGTCATCGGGTAGTAAAAACCGACGATGTCCGGTTGAATGCCGAGGAAAATCACCTCACCAACGTCGTCTTTCAGCTGATCGACCAGGTAATTCAGCGGCATGTTATGGGTGGTCATCATGAACATCTCGGCAATGTCATCGGGATCGATAATGCGGATTTCACCAGGGTTTAGCCCCATATCGGTAGCATCAACAATCAACAAACGTTGCGGACGCAGTTCACGGATGGCGACAATATCGTTCTCTGGCGCACTGCCGCCGTCGATGACAACCCAGTTGCCTTGAGGATTTGCAGCACACATTTCAGCCAGCAGCGGGCCCGCGCCGTCATCGCCCATCATGCTGTTACCCACACATAATAAAACGTCAGTCACGGTGTCTCCTCACCATCAGATAGATGGCGCTTTCCTGGTGTATGTCGTGCAGCATGCTAAGCATCAGCTTGCTCCACTCCTGCTGCTGCGGGGTCTGTACGGCACGCGCATCATCAAACGCGCGTGCCAGCATTTGCACATGGTTGAAATCGATAACGATCTCGCCGTATTTCGGCACACCTTCCATTTTCCGGCGGGCTTCGCTTCCCTCAGCAAGGGTAGCAATCCATGCCAGATATTCGTCCCATGGACAAGTTAACGCCGCTTCCAGGCAATCGATGATCCCAAGGTGGTGACCAATCGCCAGGCTGTAATAGACAACCTGCTGCGCCTCAGCGGGCGTCGCATCGTTCTCATCAATAAACTTACGGCTCAGTTGACTGAACACCACCGTTTCACTCATCGGATACGCGCCTCTTCGACAACATGGTTAAGATGCGTGACGATCTCGGTCAGACGCGGATCGTTTTCCGCCTCCAGCCAGCGCGCCACCTGATGCTCGCCCTGCCCTAACTGCGTCATATAGTCATCAGCAATCTGGCGACCGTAGCGGTATCCCGCCAGACGGCGAGCCTCGCGATCCACCTTCACTCGCAGCGGCTGAACCATATCCGGATGCAGAATTTCGGCGGGCTGTTCGTCCAGTTCACCCGGCGCACGCGCGTGAATTTTTTGTTCCAGCAGACCCAGCGCCATGGCAAAACCATACAGCGTGGCTGCAGGCGTTGGCGGGCAGCCAGGGATATAGACATCCACCGGTACGATTTTGTCCGTGCCGCCCCATACGCAGTATAAGTCGTGGAAAATACCGCCGCTGTTACCGCAAGCACCGTAAGAGATACAAATTTTCGGGTCTGGCGCAGACTGCCAGGCGCGTAGCGCCGGAGAGCGCATGGCACGGGTTACCGCGCCGGTAAACAGCAGGATATCCGCATGACGCGGGGACGGTACCACTTTGATGCCAAAACGTTCGGCGTCAAACAGCGGAGAAAGCGTGGCGAAGATTTCGATTTCGCAACCGTTGCAGCCGCCGCAGTCCACACGGTAAACGTACGCTGAACGCTTGATGCTTTTTAGCAGCGACGCTTTCATGCTGGCAATGGATTCATCCACCGTCATCGGTACCGGAATACCGTTGGCGTCACGTGGGCCTAATAAATTGCTCATCAGCTGGCCTCTTTCATATGGCGAGTCAGTTCAATACGATCAGACGGCACCAGGCATTTCTGGCGCTTACAGTCCGGGCAGGTCTCAAAGCTTTCACGGTGGTTTTCCGCGCGGCTATCACCGTTGTGCTTAAGCAGCGCAATGGCGTAATCAATCTCTTTTTGTACCGCAAACGGACGGTTACATACGCGGCAATTACACAGCGCAAAGCGGGACTGCTGCAGGAAATCCTCTTTCTTCCACACCGCCAGCTCATACTCCTGCGACAGCTTGATCGCCGCCGTCGGGCAAACTTCTTCGCAACGGGCGCAGAAGATGCAGCGACCGAGGTTGAACTGCCACGCCAGTTCATTGGTGACCAGATCGGTTTCGACCGTCAGCGCGTTCGACGGGCACGCATTTACACAGGCCGCGCAGCCAATACACTGCTGCGGATTATGTTCCGGTTTGCCACGGAAGTTTTTATCGACCGCGATCGGCTCCAGCGGATACGACGACGTCGGAGCCCCGGTTTTGATGACTTTTTTGATAAAGGTAAACATGGCGATTCCTTATTTCAGCGGCGAGTTTTTACGCTCGATGCTGTAGCGCTCAAGTTCTTTGTACGGCACGACTTTGCTCTTCTTCTTACGTACATCGACCACGGTCATACGGTCAGTACAGGAGTAGCAAGGATCGAGGCTACCGATAATCAGCGGCGCATCGGAAACGGTATTACCACGCAGCATGTAGCGCAGCGTCGGCCAGTTGGCGTAGGTCGCCGCACGGCAGCGCCAGCGATACAGTTTCTGGTTGTCGCCGGTCATGCTCCAGTGAATGTCATCTCCGCGCGGCGCTTCAGCAAAGCCCAGTGCGAAACGGTGAGGAATGTAGGTAAAGCCTTCCACCATCAGCGGGCCGCCCGGCAGGTTATCCAGACCAAAGTCGATCATATTCAGTGCGGTGTAGACTTCATTAATACGAACTTTCAGACGAGAAATAACGTCGCAGCCTTGCTCGCTATGAACTTCCATCGGCAGCAGACCATAGCCGACAAATGGGTGATCGGCGCGGGTATCGCGCGCGTGGCCGCTGGCGCGAACCATCGGGCCGACGTTACTGAAGTCACGGGCAATTTCCGGATCCAGACGACCAATACCAACAGTACGCTGTTCCATATTCGGCGTACTGAGCAGCATATCGACCAGTTCCTGCACGTCACGACGCATCTGCTGCGCCAGTTGACGGGTCTGGATCATATCTTCTTTCAGCAGATCACGACGGATACCGCCGATCAGGTTCAGACCGTAAGTTTTACGTGCCCCGGTGAGGATCTCCGCCATCTTCATCGACGTTTCACGCACACGGAAGAACTGCATAAAGCCGGAGTCAAAACCGGTGAAGTGACAGGCCAGGCCGAGGTTCAGCAGGTGCGAGTGCAGACGCTCAACTTCCAGTAGAATGGCACGGATCATCTGCGCACGTTCCGGCACCACGATGCCCATCGCATTCTCAACGGAAGTGGTATAGGCGGTGCTATGCGCAAAGCCGCAGATACCACACACGCGATCTGACAGGAACGTCACTTCGTTGTAACCCATACGGGTTTCCGCCAGTTTCTCCATGCCGCGGTGGACATAGAACAGACGGTAGTCGGCATCGATAATGTTCTCGCCGTCCACGAACAGGCGGAAGTGACCAGGTTCATCGGAGGTGACGTGCAACGGGCCAATCGGCACCACGTTATTTTTCTTGTCGCCCAGTTCGTTGATGAACTCGTAGGTTTCAGCATCGGTAGTCGGCGCCGGGCGCTGACGATAATCCATGCTGTCTTTACGCAGCGGATAGAGTTCGTCCGGCCAGTCATCGGGCAGTACCAGACGGCGCTCATCCGGCAAACCAACCGGGATCAAACCGTACATATCGCGCACTTCGCGCTCGCCCCAGACCGCAGCCGGAACGCGCGGCGTGACGGACGGGAACTCCAGCTTGTTGGCATCGACTTCAACGCGGACGGTTATCCAGCATTTGGTGCCCTGCTCCATCGACATCACGTAATAAACAGCGTAATGGCCGCACAGCTGGCGTTCGTCGTTACCAAACAACACGGACAACCAGCCGCCCTGTTTGTAGTACAGGAACTCCACCACTTCCGGCAGGTAGTTCACCTTGACGGTGATCGTCAGCTGATCTTTGGTCTGCCAGGCTTCATCTAGTACCACGCCCGGAAAGGCCTGATGCAGCGCAGCGAGATATTGTTGACCTAATTTTTCTTCAGACATGCTCAAACTCTCTTAAATCACGCCACCAGCAAGGAGACGAACGCTAAAAACGCAAACCCAAAACCGGCCCAGGTCACGCGTGAAGTGGCGCAAAAACGCAGACGCGCCATGCTGTTTTCGAACAGGGCGATGACCAGCACGCCGAGGACCAGCTTGACGACGGCAATCACCAGCGCCAGCAGCAGCCCACCCGCGGTGAAGGTTTCCATCTGTCCCCACGGCAGGAACACACCAACGAACATTTGCAGAACGACCAGTTGCTTGAGGCTAATGCCCCATTTCAGCACGGCAAAACCGCTGCCGCTGTATTCAGTCAATGGACCTTCCTGCAGCTCTTGCTCTGCTTCTGCCAGATCGAATGGCAGTTTGCCCATTTCGATAAAGGTGGCGAAAGCACAGGCACACAGTGCCAGAATCAGCGGGATGCTGTGCGCAGCAGGCCAGTGGTAAATGGTATCGGCGATATTGCTGATATGGGTTGAACCCGCAACCTGTGCCGCTACCCACAGCCCCAGCAGCAGGATAGGTTCAACCAGCACGCCAAGCATCGCTTCACGGCTGGCACCAATGGCGGTAAACGGGCTACCGGTATCCAGCCCCGCGATAGAGAAGAAGAAACGGGCAATGGCGAACAGGTAAATTAAGGTGATCAGATCGCCAAGTTGTGGCAGCGGTGAGCCAACGGTCACTACCGGTAGCGCAGTGGCGATAGTCAGCATCACGCCCACCATCACAAACGGCGTCAGGCGGAAGACCCAACTGGAATCCGCAGGCGCAATGCTCTGACGACCCAGCAGTTTGATAATGTCGCGGTATTCCTGCAAAACGCCCGGACCGCGGCGATTGTGCAAACGCGCACGCGCCACGCGGGTAACGCCGGACAGCAGCGGCGCAACGGCAAACAGCACCAGCGCCTGAATTAACGGATATAAAACACTCATTTTCAGGCTCCTCGTGAAACCACAATCACCACCAGCACCGCCAGCTCAATCAGCGCCAGGCGACGGAACAGCACCGGCGCAGCCGCATTCTGCCAGCCCGGAACCAGTGATACCGGATTCAACCACTTACGCAGTTTGAGTACCGGGGCAAAGGCTTCTTTCACCGGCATGGCAAAACCGTGCGCGGTAATGACCATTGACTGCTCGTGATCGTAACCACACACCCATGCCGCACCGCGTGAACGCGACGGCAGACGGTTGCCTTTGAAAATTGCCATGATGATGAACGGCAGCAGCGGACATGCGATCAGCAGCAGCGTGATCATTGGCTGAGAAACGGTGGTGTTCGCAGTTTCCAGCGGCAGCGGAACGGCAGAGGAGATCATCGGCAGTAGCCACGGCGCAGCCACGCCGCCAATCACACAGCAGATAGCCAGCGCAACGACGCTCACGCTCATCAGGATTGGTGCGCAGCAGGCATTCTCAGCTTCCTTCGTACGCGGTGCGCCAAGGAACGTTACGCCATAGACTTTCGCCATACACATCACCGCCAGCGCGCCGGTAATTGCCAGCCCAACCGCCAGCAACGGCCCTAACAGACGACCGACAAACGCCCCGCTGTTACCCAGCTTGAAGAAGGATTGATAGATAACCCACTCACCGGCAAAACCGTTCAGCGGCGGCAGCGCGGCCATCGCCATCAGGCCAACCAACATCGCCAGAGAGATAACCGGCATGCGTTTGCCGATACCGCCCAGTTTTTCGATATCACGATGACCGGTACGGAACCAGATGCTGCCTGCGCCCAGGAACAGAACGCTTTTGAACAGGCTGTGGTTTACCAGGTGGTACAGACCGCCGGTCAAACCCAGCGCAATCAGCGCCGGTTGATTCAGGGAAATCCCGGTCACGCCAGCGCCTAGCCCCAGCAGAATAATGCCGATGTTTTCCAGCGTGTGGTACGCCAGCAGGCGCTGGATATTGTGTTCCATCAGCGCATACAGACCGCCAACAAATGCGGTGATCATGCCCAACACCAGCAGCGTAACCCCCCACCACAGCGGTGCATTACCGCCCAGCAGCGACAGGGAGAGAATACCCAGTAGACCAACCTTCATGACGACGGTAGAGAACAGTGCCGCAGCCGGTGCGCTGGCATTGGCGTGTGCCTGTGGCACCCAACCATGCAGAGGAATAATCCCGGCCAGCAGGCCAAAACCTGCCACGCCCAGCAGCCAGATGTCAGACCCGAGCGGCAGCTCCTGGGTGCGCAGGTCTAGCAGACGCAGCTCCAGAGTGCCGTAACGTTGCCACACAAGGTAGCAGGCAACCGCCAGCAGCAGCGTACCAATACGCCCCAGCGCAAACCACAGTTTGCCTTCTTTACTGCAGCCGGTGAGGAACACGGCACACAGCGCCATGATTTCCGCCATCACCACCAGCGTACCGAGGTTGCTGGCAACCACCGCACATACCGCCGCAGCCATCAGCAGATTCACCAGCAGGCCGTTAGCTTTCACCTGCGGATGACGATGCCAGTCAATGTTGTACAGGCTGACAAACAGGCCGCACAGTCCCAGCGTAATCAGCCAGATAGCATTCAGCGGAGTAATTTGCAGACTGTGCCCAATAAACGGCATCACGCCGCTCACCGCCAGCGCATTAGTCAGAACGGTAAAACCAGCGGCTGCCGTACACAAGCTGCCGACCGCACCGCCAACTCCAGCAATCCAGCCGCTCAGCGATTTATGAAATGAAAACAGAAATGCCAGAACCGCAGCCGCTGTAAACCAGGCCACGCCGCTGTTAATCAGTGAAATTGCGCTCATTTTGCATCCCCACTCTGAGCCTGCTGAAACAAGGTGAGATCGCCGAAATCGGTATTGAAAGTCAGCTCACGCTTACGTTTGCTGGCGCGGGCGATATCCATGTTGCTCACCAGGTGCAGGGCTTTGGTCGGACACATGCGCACGCAGGCCGGACCAAGCTCGTCAAAACTGCACAGATCGCATTTCACCGCGATGGCACGAACGCCTGGAACCCAGTCCAACAGCGAACTCACGCGAGCAGGCGCTGGCGGAGCCGGAGGCGCTTTTGGCGTATTGGCGTTTGCCGGGATATGCAGCGGACGGCTACCAGAAAACTCTATCGCGCCAAACGGACAAGCGATCCCGCACAGTTTGCAGCTTACGCACAGGCTTTCATTCAGCTGTACGGCGCCATCAACGCGGTTAATGGCATTAACCGGACACACGGTGGCGCAAGGCGCATCTTCACACTGGTGGCAAAGCTGCGGCGCGGATTCTTTTTCATTTAACATCACTTTCAGGCGCGGCATTGACTGCAGGCCATGCTGGCGATGTGTCTCTGAGCAGGCGGCTTCACAGGTGTGGCAGCCAATACAAAGAGTGGAGTCAGCAATTACAAAACGATTCACCAGGCATTCCTCAGGTGATAGTCATTTTTGACGAAAACATGTCTGCAAAATGTCATTTCGACATTTTTCGACATGCCCATTCCCTAAAACATCGTGACGCAGTATGTAAACCGCATCATGACAAAGTGGACAGCACCTGAGGCTTAAGCCGGGCTATGTCCCTCAACCAGTTGGCTTAAATTCACCGGCATATTGTTCTCAACCGCGGTGTACAGGCTGTCGTAGACGGTGGCGATTTTCTCGAGATAGTGCTCCAGCACCTGTTCGCGATCGCGGTTACTGAAACGCTCATCGACTTGACCGTCGATGGTCAACTGTGCCTGTGCAATCAGTTGCTTATCATCACCATCTTTTGTTTCGACGTAGTACTCGATGGTGTGGCTATTGAAGCCATCCGCCAGCGTGACGTAGATAGTGAAGTGTTCAAAAAGGACAAAGCAGAGATCTTTGTCCGGCGCACAGCTCATTGCATGATGCAAACGCGCTTTCGACAGGGTGATCCCCTGAACCAGCGAGTTACAGTAAATACGCCACTGGTCCTGTAGGCGACGATGCCGTTCAGCGATGTAATCGGCTTTTTCGCTTATTTCCCAAATAGTCATGTCAGGTTACCCGTTTAGCAGAGATGAACAGCCTTAAGCACATTTCATGCCAAAATTAAATTTCTTAATTTTCATATAGATAAAAAATTAAAGGCGGGTGACGACATGTCATTTCGTCATTGTCGTCATTGTCACGAATGAAAAAAATCAACCTGGCATGCTTATTGCTTTTGATACGGCAACTTCACAGGAGGCGGTATGCACGAAATAACCCTCTGCCAACGGGCACTGGAATTGATTGAACAACAGGCCACGCAACACGGTGCTCAGCGAGTAACTGGGGTCTGGCTCAAAATTGGCGCATTTTCTTGCGTAGAAACCAGCGCTCTCTCCTTTTGTTTTGATCTGGTATGCCGCGGGACCCTTGCAGAAGGTTGTAAACTCCACCTCGAAGAACAAGAAGCCGAATGTTGGTGCGAATCTTGTCAACAATACGTCACATTACTGACGCAACGCGTGCGCCGATGTCCGCAATGCAACAGCGATATGCTGAGAATTGTGGCCGATGACGGCTTACAGATTCGACGTATTGAAATAGATCAGACTCCAGCGCCGGATGGCGACGCTTAAGCGTTTTATCCAGCCTACAGAAAGAGCTCGTTTGTAGGCCGGATAAGGCAACGCAGTCATCCGGCAACAGATGTATCGCAAGTAAAAAGATCAGGAGTGAGCGATGTGTACGACATGTGGTTGCGCTGAAGGCAACCTATATATAGAGGGTGATGAGCATAATCCCCACTCGGCGTTTCGCAGCGCGCCATTTGCCCCAGCGGCTCGTCCAGCGCTGAATATTACCGGTGTTAAGACCTCAAATTTCACACCGAGCCAGACCGAAGAAGGCGATTTGCACTACGGTCACGGTGAGGCAGGAACCCACGCACCAGGTATGAGCCAACGCCGTATGCTGGAAGTGGAAATTGACGTACTGGACAAAAACAACCGCCTGGCCGAACGCAACCGTGCCCGCTTTGCGGCCCGTCAGCATCTGGTGCTGAACCTTGTTTCAAGCCCGGGCTCCGGTAAAACCACGCTGCTGACCGAAACGCTGATGAAGCTGAAAGATAGCGTGCCGTGCGCCGTTATTGAAGGTGACCAGCAGACGGTGAACGATGCTGCCCGTATTCGCGCCACAGGCACGCCCGCCATTCAGGTCAACACCGGTAAAGGTTGCCACCTTGACGCACAAATGATCGCTGACGCCGCGCCGCGTTTGCCGCTTGACGATAACGGCATTCTGTTCATTGAAAACGTCGGCAACCTGGTCTGCCCGGCCAGCTTCGACCTCGGCGAGCGCCATAAAGTGGCCGTGCTTTCCGTCACCGAAGGTGAAGACAAACCGCTGAAATATCCACATATGTTTGCCGCCGCATCGCTGATGCTGCTCAACAAAGTGGATCTGCTACCGTACCTCAATTTTGACGTTGAAAAATGCATCGCCAGCGCCCGGGAAGTGAACCCGGGAATTGAGATTATCCTGATTTCCGCCACCAGTGGTGAAGGGATGGATCAATGGCTCTCCTGGCTGGAGACGCAGCGATGTGCATAGGTGTTCCGGGTCAAATCCGCACCATTGATGGCAACCAGGCCAAAGTCGACGTTTGCGGTATTCAGCGCGACGTCGACCTGACGCTGGTCGGTAGCTGTGATGAACATGGCCAACCGCGCCTCGGCCAGTGGGTACTGGTCCATGTCGGTTTTGCCATGAGCATCATTAATGAAGCTGAAGCGCGCGATACGCTCGACGCGCTGCAAAACATGTTTGACGTTGAGCCGGATGTCGGCGCGTTGCTGTACGGCGAGGAAAAATAAATGCGTTTTGTTGACGAATACCGCGCACCAGAGCAGGTGATGCAACTGATAGAGCACCTGTCTGAACGTGCCGCCCACCTCCCCTACACGGCTGAACGCCCACTGCGCATCATGGAAGTTTGTGGTGGTCATACCCACGCTATCTTCAAATTTGGCCTCGACCAGTTGCTACCGGAAAACGTGGAGTTTATTCATGGTCCGGGTTGCCCGGTTTGCGTTCTGCCGATGGGTAGAATCGACAGCTGTGTAGAAATCGCCAGCCATCCAGAAGTGATTTTCTGCACCTTTGGCGATGCGATGCGCGTCCCGGGTAAGCAAGGCTCCCTGCTGCAAGCCAAGGCGCGCGGTGCAGATATCCGTATCGTCTATTCACCGATGGATGCGCTGAAGCTGGCACAGGAAAACCCAACGCGTAAGGTGGTGTTCTTTGGTCTGGGTTTTGAAACCACAATGCCAACGACCGCTATCACTCTGCAACAGGCAAAGCAGCGTGACGTGCAGAACTTTTACTTTTTCTGCCAGCACATCACGCTTATCCCTACGCTGCGCAGCCTGCTGGAACAGCCGGACAACGGTATTGACGCCTTTTTAGCACCAGGCCACGTCAGCATGGTGATTGGCACAGATGCCTATAATTTCATTGCTTCAGACTTCCATCGTCCGTTAGTGGTCGCCGGTTTTGAACCGCTCGATCTCCTGCAAGGCGTGGTGATGTTAATTGAGCAGAAAATTGCCGCGCACAGCCAGGTAGAAAACCAGTACCGTCGCGTGGTACCGGACGCCGGTAACGCGTTAGCGCAACAGGCCATCGCCGAGGTGTTCTGCGTCAATGGCGACAGCGAATGGCGCGGTCTGGGCGTTATCGAATCCTCTGGCGTTCACCTGACGCCTGACTATCAGCGCTTTGACGCCGAAGCCCATTTCCAGCCAGCGCCGCAGCAGGTGTATGACGATCCGCGCGCGCGTTGTGGGGAAGTGCTGACGGGCAGATGTAAACCACATCAGTGCCCATTATTTGGCAAAACGTGTAACCCGGAGACAGCGTTTGGCGCCCTGATGGTCTCCTCAGAAGGCGCATGTGCCGCCTGGTATCAGTATCGTCAGCAGGAGTGTGAAGCATGAGCAGCGTACAACTCGCCCACGGTAGCGGCGGTCAGGCTATGCAGCAGTTGATCAACAGTTTGTTTATGGAGGCATTCGCGAATCCGTGGCTGGCGGAACAAGAAGATCAGGCACGTCTGGAACTGGCGCAACTGGTCGCTGAAGGCGATCGTCTGGCGTTTTCAACCGACAGCTATGTTATCGATCCGTTGTTCTTCCCGGGCGGTAATATCGGCAAGCTGGCTATCTGTGGTACGGCTAACGACGTGGCGGTCAGCGGCGCGATCCCGCGCTATCTCTCCTGCGGTTTTATCCTCGAAGAAGGTTTACCAATGGAGACGCTGAAAACCGTCGTTAACAGCATGGCGGCAACCGCGCGCGAAGCGGGTATCGCCATCGTCACCGGCGACACCAAGGTTGTACAGCGCGGCGCGGCAGACAAGCTTTTTATCAACACCGCCGGAATGGGCGCGATCCCCGCCAACATTCACTGGGGCGCACAAACCCTGAGCGTGGGCGATGTGCTGCTGGTCAGCGGTACGCTTGGCGATCACGGCGCAACCATCCTTAACCTACGCGAACAGTTGGGTCTGGATGGCGAACTGGTCAGCGACTGTGCCGTATTGACGCCGCTTATCCAGACGCTACGTGATATTCCCGGCGTCAAGGCGCTGCGTGATGCCACCCGTGGCGGCGTGAATGCGGTAACGCATGAATTTGCCGCATCATGCGGGTTTGGCATTGAGCTGTCTGAAGCGGCCCTGCCCGTGAAGCCCGCGGTACGTGGCGTTTGCGAACTGCTGGGACTGGATGCGCTCAACTTTGCTAACGAAGGTAAGCTGGTGATTGCCGTTGAGCGTCAGGCCGCTGAAACGGCGCTTGCCGCGCTGCGCGCGCATCCATTAGGACGCGATGCCGCAATGATTGGCGAAGTGGTAGAACGCAAAGGTGTGCGTCTGGCCGGACTTTACGGCGTGAAACGAACCCTCGATTTACCACACGCCGAACCTTTACCTCGTATATGCTAACAGCCCATTAGCGGCAACGTGTAGGCCGGATAAGCGAAATCGCTATCCGGCAATAATTTACGACTTATACCTATAATTCATTTACCGTTTTCGCACCGTTCTGCGGTGCTTTTCCTGGAAAAGCAATATGTCGTATACACCGATGAGTGACCTCGGACAGCAAGGCCTGTTCGATATTACTCGTACATTATTACAGCAGCCCGATCTCCCGTCTCTCAGCGAGGCGCTTTCGCAGCTGGTCAAGCGTTCAGCGCTGGCCGACTGTGCGGCTATTGTCTTATGGCAGGCACAAACGCAGCGTGCGCGTTATTTTGCGACGCGTGAAAATGGTAAACCCATCGATTATGAAGACGAAACGGTACTGGCCCATGGCCCGGTACGCCGTATTTTGTCTCGTCCCGATGCGCTGCACTGCAACTATCATGAGTTTACGGAAACCTGGCCACAGCTGGCTTCAGGTGGACTGTATTCTGAATTTGGCCACTACTGCCTGCTGCCGCTGGCGGCAGATGGGCGCATCTTTGGCGGTTGCGAGTTCATCCGTAACGAGGATCGTCCGTGGAGTGAAAAAGAATATAACCGTCTACAGACCTTCACCCAGATAGTCGGCGTCGTTGCTGAACAAATTCAAAGCAGGGTCAGCAACAACGTCGATTACGATCTGTTGTGCCGCGAGCGTGATAACTTTCGCATCCTGGTCGCCATCACCAATGCGGTACTCTCCCGCCTGGACATTGACGAACTGGTCAGCGAAGTCGCCAAAGAGATCCACCACTACTTCGACATCGATGCCATCAGCATCGTGTTACGCAGCGATCGCAAAAACAAGCTCAGCATTTATTCCACCCACTATCTGGATGAACATCATCCAGCGCACGAACAAAGTGAAGTGGACGAAGCGGGCACGCTCTCTGAACGCGTTTTCAAAAGCAAAGAGATGCTGCTGATTAATCTGAGCGAACGCGATACGCTCGCCCCTTACGAACGGATGCTGTTCGAAACCTGGGGCAACCAGCTACAAACCCTGTGTCTGTTACCGCTGATGTCCGGCAATACTATGCTCGGCGTACTCAAGCTGGCACAGTGCGAAGAGAAAGTTTTCACTACCGCCAACCTCAAGCTATTGCGCCAAATTGCCGAGCGTGTGGCAATTGCCGTGGATAACGCGCTTGCCTATCAGGAGATTCACCGCCTGAAAGAACGTCTGGTAGATGAAAACCTGGCGCTGACAGAACAACTCAACAATGTAGAGAGTGAGTTCGGTGAAATCATTGGCCGCAGCGAAGCGATGTACAGCGTGCTCAAACAGGTCGAAATGGTGGCGCAAAGCGACAGCACCGTCCTGATTCTGGGTGAAACCGGAACGGGTAAAGAGCTGATCGCACGGGCCATTCACAACCTGAGCGGACGTAACGCCCGTCGGATGGTGAAGATGAACTGCGCGGCAATGCCTGCCGGATTACTGGAAAGCGATCTGTTTGGTCATGAGCGTGGCGCGTTTACCGGCGCCAGCACGCAGCGGATTGGTCGTTTCGAGCTGGCAGATAAAAGTTCGCTGTTCCTCGATGAAGTTGGCGATATGCCGCTGGAGCTTCAGCCTAAGCTACTGCGCGTTCTGCAAGAGCAGGAGTTTGAACGTCTGGGCAGTAATAAGCTGATCCAGACCGACGTGCGCTTGATCGCCGCCACTAACCGCGATCTGAAAAAGATGGTCGCCGATCGCGAGTTTCGTAACGATCTCTACTATCGACTGAACGTCTTCCCGATCCATCTGCCGCCGCTGCGTGAGCGCCCGGAAGATATCCCGCTGCTGGTGAAAGCTTTCACCTTTAAAATTGCTCGCCGGATGGGGCGCAATATCGACAGCATTCCCGCCGAGGCGCTGCGTACGCTGAGCAGCATGGAGTGGCCGGGCAACGTGCGCGAACTGGAAAATGTGGTGGAGCGCGCGGTTCTGCTTACCCGAGGCAACGTGCTGCAGCTGTCCCTTCCGGATATTGCCCCTTTGATGCCGTCTACGCCTCCGGTGGCAACCGAAGTCGCACAGGACGGCGAAGATGAATACCAGTTGATTATGCGCGTATTGAAAGAAACCAACGGTGTGGTTGCCGGTCCCAAAGGCGCGGCACAACGGCTGGGGCTGAAACGTACAACGTTACTCTCACGCATGAAGAGATTGGGTATTGATAAGGATGCACTGGTTTAGCCAGTGTGGCTATACTGGGTGATATCTCAACGAAAGGAGGCAGTATGGCGGTATCAGCACGTAATCAATTAACCGGTACAGTGAGCGCAGTCGCTACAGGCGCAGTGAATGATGAAGTTGAACTGACGCTGGCTGGCGGCGCAAAACTGGTCGCGATTGTGACCCATAGTAGTCAGCAGACACTGGGTCTGGCGAAAGGAAAAGAAGCCATTGCGCTGATCAAAGCGCCGTGGGTGACGCTAGCGACTGAAGACTGTGGCCTGAAATTCTCTGCCCGTAACCAATTTGCCGGTAGCGTTTCACAGGTAACCGAAGGCGCCGTTAACGCCACCGTACACATCAAAACTGATGCCGGTTTTGACATTGTCGCGGTCGTGACGAACGAAAGTCAGCAAGAGATGAAACTGAGTCAGGGAAGCCGGGTCATCGCGCTGATCAAAGCCTCGGCCATTCTGATTGCCACCAAAGCGTAATCGCCATTCATCACCGCATGGCCAGATTACCCGATGGCGCTACGCTTATCGGATTTACACAACGGTTCCGTTTACCTTGTAGGCCGGATAAGGCATCGCCACCATCCGGCACACAAAGACGCTATTTTTTCCGCTGGTATTTCTCTGGCAATTCCGGGACAGGGCGTTTGTCATCAATCAGATGACGCACGGTCAGAATCGGATGACGCCAGAGCATTCTTGGCCCAGCCCAACGCATAATTTGCTTCATCTCTTCGCGTTTGGCAGATTGATAGCAGTGCACCGGACACTGCTTACAGGCCGGTTTTTCCTCACCAAAGACGCACTTATCGAGGCGCTTTTGCGCATAGGCAAACAACGCATCGTAATGCCCCGGCTCGTCTGAAGCCTGCGGACACTGGCGCTCGTAGAGTGAGATCATTCTCTGGATCGTCATTTTTTCACGTGCAATACGTTTGCCGGACATGATGCCTCCATAATTAAGTTGCATAAATAATACACCTTAACTAAGCACAGGACTATTGCTGGAGGTCATCCATTCCTTAGCACCCTACGCAAATAAGAATTATTTTCATTTATTTATGCCATGTGCTATATAACATAGCAAAGGCTATATTCGATGATAAATTAACCATTTTGTTGTGAGGGATACTATGCCGCATCTGCCCCATCTCAAGTCATTTCTCCTTGCCAGCGCGTTAACGGCGCTGACGCTGTCACCCGCCTGGGCGAAAGAAAAATTCAAAGTGGTAACCACCTTTACGGTGATTGCCGATATGGCAAGCAATGTAGCAGGTGACGCGGCGGACGTTAGTTCTATCACCAAACCGGGGGCTGAAATTCACGAATATCAACCAACCCCAGGTGATATTAAACGGGCGCAAGGCGCACAGCTTATTCTCTCCAACGGTCTGAACCTCGAACTATGGTTTGCCCGCTTCTACCAAAATTTGTCCGGCGTACCAGAAGTGATGGTCTCAAACGGCGTCCAGCCAATGGGCATCAGCGAAGGACCGTACAACGGTAAACCAAACCCGCATGCCTGGATGTCAGCGGAGAACGCACTTATCTACGTGGATAACATTCGCGATGCGCTGATGAAATACGATCCGGACAATGCCGCGACCTACCAGAAAAACGCGCAGAATTATAAAGCGAAAATCCAGCAGACCCTGGCGCCACTGCATACAGAACTGGCAAAGCTCCCTGCTGATAAACGCTGGCTGGTCACCAGTGAAGGCGCATTCTCTTACCTGGCACGTGATAACGGCCTGAAAGAGCTGTATCTGTGGCCGATCAATGCCGATCAGCAAGGTACGCCGAAGCAGGTACGCAAAGTAATCGATGCGATCAGAGAGCATCATATCCCAACGGTATTTAGCGAAAGCACCGTGTCCGACAAACCAGCGCGTCAGGTTGCCCGTGAGTCTGGCGCGTATTACGGCGGCGTGCTGTATGTCGATTCGCTCAGCGCTGCCGATGGTCCGGTACCGACCTATCTGGATTTACTGCGCGTCACCACGCAAACCATTGTTAACGGCATCAACAAGGGTCTGGAGAGCCAACCATGAGTCACTCTGCGATTACCGTAAATCAGGTTACGGTGACGTATCGCAACGGTCATACCGCATTGCGGGACGCCACTTTTCAGGTTCCGGGCGGCTCAATTGCCGCTCTGGTCGGCGTCAACGGGTCGGGAAAATCAACGCTTTTTAAAGCGCTGATGGGTTTTGTCCGCCTGGCGCAAGGGGAAATCTCAATTCTGCAACAGCCGGTAAACAAGGCGCTCAAACAGAATCTGATCGCCTATGTCCCTCAGTCAGAAGAGGTGGACTGGTCGTTTCCGGTACTGGTGGAAGATGTGGTGATGATGGGACGCTTTGGCCATATGGGCTGGCTGCGTCGACCAAAACAGATCGACCACGCCTGCGTGGATGCGGCGCTGGCGCGGGTTGATATGCTGGACTATCGCCATCGTCAGATAGGTGAACTGTCCGGTGGGCAGAAAAAGCGAGTTTTTCTGGCAAGGGCCATCGCACAGGACGGACAGGTTATTTTACTGGATGAACCCTTCACCGGCGTGGATGTAAAAACCGAGGCCCGGATCATCGACCTGCTGCGTGAACTGCGTGATGAAGGTCGAACCATGCTGGTCTCTACCCATAATCTGGGATCCGTCACCGAGTTTTGTGATTACACGGTGATGATTAAGGGCACGGTGCTGGCAAGTGGACCAACCGATACCACCTTTACCCCCGAGAATCTCGAGCTGGCATTTAGCGGCGTACTGCGTCACGTTGCGCTGAGCGGCGGCGAACAACACGTGATTACCGACGATGAACGCCCGTTTATTTCGCGACGTGCGGCAAGCGAGGGGGAATAATCATGAACTGGCTGACAGAGCCGTTTGGTTACCAGTATATGCTCAACGCCATGTGGGTCTCGGCGATGGTCGGCGGCCTGTGCGCGTTTCTCTCCTGCTATTTGATGCTCAAAGGCTGGTCGCTGATCGGCGATGCGCTGTCGCACTCTATTGTTCCGGGCGTGGCAGGCGCTTATATGTTAGGGCTTCCCTTCGCGCTTGGCGCATTCCTTTCCGGCGGCCTGGCGGCGGGCAGTATGCTGTTTCTTAATCAGCGTTCGCGCCTGAAGGAAGATGCGATTATCGGACTGATTTTTTCGTCTTTTTTCGGTATCGGGCTTTTTATGGTGTCGCTCAATCCGATGTCAGTGAACATTCAGACCATTATTCTCGGCAACGTGCTGGCGATTGCACCGGAAGATATTCTGCAACTGGCCATCATCGGGGTTATCTCGCTGACTATCCTGTTTTTGAAGTGGAAAGATCTGATGGTGGTCTTTTTTGATGAAAACCACGCGCGCTCTATCGGTTTGAATCCGGGCCGGTTGAAGCTGTTGTTTTTTACGCTGCTCTCCGTTTCAACGGTAGCCGCCCTGCAAACCGTCGGTGCATTTCTGGTGATTTGCCTGGTGGTTACGCCCGGAGCGACGGCCTGGCTGCTGACCGATCGTTTTCCACGCCTGCTCACCATCGCCGTAGCTATCGGCAGCCTGACCAGCTTTTTCGGCGCCTGGCTGAGCTACTGGCTGGACGGCGCAACCGGCGGAATTATCGTCGTTCTGCAAACATTGCTGTTCCTGCTGGCATTTGTCTTCGCACCAAAACACGGTCTGCTGGCGAATCGCCGACGCGCCCGGCTGGTGAGCAAGGAGTCAGTATGATCTTAACAACGCTATTAGAACCCTTTCAGTTTAGCTTTATGGTCAATGCGCTGGTTATCTCCACCATTGTCGCCGTGCCCTGCGCGCTGCTGTCGGTATTTTTAGTACTTAAAGGCTGGGCGCTGATGGGCGATGCCATGAGCCACGCGGTTTTCCCGGGAATTGTACTGGCGTGGATTGCGGGTATCCCACTGGCAATTGGCGCATTTATCGCTGGGCTGTTCTGTGCAGTAGCGACGGGTTATCTCGACGATAACAGCCGCATCAAACGCGATACCCTGATGGGGATTGTCTTCTCCGGCATGTTCGGTGCGGGGCTGGTGCTGTACGTCTCTATCCAGTCGGAAGTCCATCTCGATCATATTCTGTTCGGCGACATGCTAGGCGTATCGTTCAGCGACATCATACAAACCGCGGTTATTACGCTTGGGATAGCGCTTATTATTGGGCTTAAGTGGAAAGATCTGCTACTGCATGCGTTCGACCCGCATCAGGCAAAGGCCAGTGGGCTTAACACTGCACTGCTACATTACGGCCTGCTGTGCATGATCGCCCTGACGATTGTCGCCACGCTAAAATCAGTAGGGATTATTTTGTCGATCTCCTTACTGATTGCGCCTGGCGCCATTGCGATTTTAATGACGCGGAAATTTTCCCACGCCTTGTGGCTGGCGGTGATTATGTCGGTCGTTACCTCGTTTATGGGCGTGTACCTGTCTTTTTTCATCGACAGTGCACCGGCCCCCACCATCGTCGTACTATTTTCACTGCTGTTTGTGATGACCTTTATTTATTCCACCCAGCGCGATCGCCGTTTAGAACGGCAACGCCTGCATGATGTGCTATAGGCTATATCATCGCCAGCTTAATAACGGGCTAAACGCCTCGCAACCCACCAGGGCACGAAGCGCAGGCAAATGACAGTTACGCGCCAGAAGCGGAGGTACGGCAAAAACAATGTCGCTGGAGAGCATCACATTCTCAAGTTGTCCCCATAGGTACCAGCCGGTTTCAACGCCACTGTCGGGGACGCGCAAATGCAAATGCCATCCTTCCTGTGGCTCATCAGTAATCCCCAGCCATTGGCTGAATTGGGGGATTTCAGGCACAACCTGAGTCACTAACGAGCACATACCAACCTGGTTTGCCGGTATATACAAAGTTAGCGCTCCCAAAGTAATACGTACCGCCGCCAGATTAGTGGGAGCCGTCATAACCGCTGGTCTCCTGATAACGCTCAAAGACCAGATTCAGATCGAGCAACGTGTACCAGGTTTCCATCACGTTAACTACACCCACAGCGATGCTTTGTAACGCCGGGGGCAACGAATCTCCTGGCAAATGAATCTGGCTTTCGGCGACTTCCAACACATCAATCAATTTATCTATCAGGATCCCGCTTTGCATTTTCTCGGCGCAACCAATCAGAATAGTGCGCTTACCTGCCGAATTGACGGTAGGTTTATCGATCAGGCTGTCCAGCCTCATCACCGATTCCACCCGTCCACGATAGTTGATGACCCCTTCAAGCATTGGCGCGCAACAGGGAACCCTGGAAATCGGGCGCTCTGCAAGGATCTCTTTAATTTGCGCCCCATAGAAGGCAAAATTCTTACCCGCCAGTTGGAATAACACCAGCGTACGCTGGGGTTCATCAACGTTTTCACACTCCGGCTTTTCACCATGGTTCAGCGCAAGAATCTGCTCCAGCTGTTGGCTCATATTGACTCCTTTTACTCGGCAATGCAGAAAGTGTTACGGCCATTTTGTTTCGCGGCGTACAGCGCCTGATCGGCACGTTCGCGTAGCGTTTCAATCCGATCGCCAAACTGCCACTGGGCAATGCCCGCGCTGAAGGTGCTGTGAAAACTGGCGTCGTTAACGGAAAAGGCGACCTGCTCGTAATCCTTGCGCAATCTTTCAACCACCCGCGCCGCTTTCTCACTGCTGGTATTAGGCATAATGATGACAAACTCTTCACCGCCGTAACGGCCTACGATATCGGTACTGCGTAGGCGATGGGAAAACAGTTGCGAAATGCCGACAATAACCTGGTCGCCAACGGCATGGCCGTAGGTGTCGTTAATGCTTTTGAAACGATCCAGATCCACCATCACCATACAGAACTGATTACCGCTGTAGTTCGACTCGGCAATCGCGCTTTTGAGAAAATGGGTAGTCGTCGAGTGGTTATATAATCCACTCAGGCTGTCCTGTGACATGCGGGCACGCAGGACGCGCATTCTTTCAGCGCGGATCGTGACGGCACGGATAAGCTCCTCTGGGTCGGCCTGTTTAAGAATAAAATCCTCCGCGCCAATGCTCATTGCGCCAAGCTGCGCATGCTTGTTGGTCTCGCTGGAGAGATAGGCGATTGGCAGGCCAATATGCTGCGGTATCTGGCGAATGAGTTTCGTCAACTCTTCACCGCTGAACTCGGGCATATGGTAGTCCATCAGCACCAGATCGATAGGTTGCGCATTCAGTACGTGCAACAAATGGTGTGGTTTCTCCAGCACATGTACTTCCATTCCCGCCATGCGTAGCATTTCAGCGTTATATTCCGCCACCGCAGGCTCATCATCGATCAACAGCACCTGATACGGTTTTTTCAGCGACGGTTGGGTTAAACGATGCAACTCCTGCACTAAATCGGTGATAGATGCGGGTTTAACATAGTAGCCGTCGCAGCCGGATTTAATGGCATTTATCCGGGCGTTAAAATCACTGTGACACGAGAGGAACAGCACCGGAAAGGCCTTGCCAACTTTTTGTTTCAGGTCCGACATCGTCAACGGCCCGCCGTAGGCATTGTCCGGAAAGCTGACATCCATAATCACCACAGCAGGCGGTTGCGACAGTACGGCCTGAGTAAAATCCTGGGTGCTTGAGAACACATGACAGGTAAAACCAAAGCAGCGCAATTGGGTGGCGAGCAGCTCAACCTGATCGACGTCATCATCGCACAGGTAGATAGGCTGACTGGCCCGCCGAACATATCCCTCTTCCGGACGCTGCGCGGTGATCGGTAAAGTGAAATCCGTATCGCTGATACGATGCTCCAGGTTGAGCTGCTCCTGGGTCAGGGTATACAACCACCTGATAATTCGCCGCAGCTCGTCATAATGCAGCGGGCTTTGCTCTGTTTCCGGTTCGGTAAGTAAACGCTCACCTTCTGCTGAGGCATCCGCCAGTGGGCTAAAGCCAAAGGAACCCGCCGAACCGTGAATACTGTGCAGCAGAATATGCAGCTGTTTGCGACAGGCTTCGCTGGGCTCTGCGACCAGTTGAACGAGTAATCTTTCCGCTTGTGCCAGCATGTCTGGGATTCGGCGTAAAAAACCCTGGCGCAAACGCGCTATTTTTTCCTGCGCAGCCGCCATCGCTATATGCTTATTTTCTTGTTTCATCAAACACGTAGGCTTATTCAGTTAATCGCAGACGGTTGCAGTAGCGCATTGACAGCAGCCCCCAGATTTTCCGCAAGGTTTTCATCTTTTTTCACCCAACGGTCGTACAGAGTGTCGCTGGCCATCACTTCATTGGCGCTCAGTAAAATAAAAGGCTTAACCCAATTCTGAGCGCGTAACAGCGTCAGCAAATCCAACCCGCTGATCTCTGGCATATGCAGATCGCTAATCACCAGATCGATGTTGCTATCCGAGTCCAGGCACGCCAGGGCGGAAATCGCGCTTTCCACAATCACTACATCGTAGCCGTCCATTTGCAAAAATATGGTTGCCAGTTCAGCCGCAAAAAGATCATCATCAACTAATAAAATTCGCATTTTCTCTCTCGATTTTGCGCCATCAGCACAAAAGCATTTTTAATGTTTTTATCAAACTGTCCTGCTCGAAATCGCCCTTGGCGATGTAGGCATCCGCGCCCACCTGAATCCCTCGTCGCCGGTCCTCTTCCTTCGCGCGGGACGTCACGATGATGATTGGCGTATGCTGGTAGTTTTTCTCCCCACGCAACGATTTGGTGAAGGTGAAACCATCCATAAACGGCATTTCGACATCCGTCAGTACGGCATCAAACTGGGTCAGTTTCGCTTTTTGCAGTCCCGATAGCCCGTCTTCTGCCAGTGTCACCTGATAGCCGTGCGCTTCCAGCACGTTCTTTTCTATCTCACGAGTATTCAGTGAGTCATCGACCACCAGCACATGCCATGCATCCTGCGTTACGCTCGTGGCAGGAGCAGGTGTACTGGTTTGCCGTGATTGTTGCGCCATCGCCATCAGCGCGGGAACGTGCAGGATGCTGACCAGTTGGTTTTCCGGCGTTTGTACCATCCCGGAGACCAGCGACTGCTGTTGCATATGCTTCGGTAACGGTTTGATCATCATCTTGCGTTCATCGAGCAGCTTATCCACCCGCAGCGCCATTTTGCTGTACGGGTTTTGCACCACGATTAATCGCTGTCCAGGCGTTGAAAAACTGCTCTGGCGCTCATTAATACCCAGCAAGGCGCCTGCGCAGACCACCGGGATAAACTCGTTATGCAAGATAATGGCAGGACGTCCGGCGATATCGCTAATCCCCTGCGCCGTGCATTCCACTACCTCAACCACATACTGCGCAGCCAGTCCAAACAGGTGTCCCTGCTCTTCAAATTGCAGAATTCGCATCATGGTTAACGAAACAGGCAACCGCAGGTTAAAGCTGGTTCCGACCCCTGGGCAGCTATAAACCTGCAAATCGCCTTGCAGGTCAGTCACCACCGTTTTACGCACCACATCTAAGCCAACGCCGCGACCGGAAAGCTCGGAGACTATCTTGCTGGTCGAAAAGCCGGGATGAAAAATCAGCTCATTACACTCCAGCTCGGAGAGTTGCCCGGCCATTGAAGCAGGAACCAGACCTTTACTGACCGCCTTCGCGCTGATGGCATCATAGTTAAGACCACGGCCATCATCTTCGATACGCAGTAGTATCCCGCTGCCATCCTGCTGGGTGGTGATGGTAATCGTGCCGCGGGTGGATTTACCGAGCGCCAGACGTTCGTCGATCTCACCAATCCCGTGATCGACGGCATTACGCAGTAGATGCGTCAGCGACTCCGATAAGCGGTCAATCAGCTGACGATCGATTTCCACTTCTCCGCCGACAAAGCGGCATACCACCTGCTTATTCAGCGTGGAAGCCAGCTCACTAACCTGCAGCGAAATCGGTTCAAACAACGTTGAAAGTGGCAGCATGCGGATCCGCGCCGCCACGTCGTATAGTTCAAACATCTGCAAATGCTGGAGCTGAACACTCTCTTTTAACTGGGCGCTGAAGTCATGGATTTGCTGGCGAAGCTGTTCAGCACTCAATCCCGGTAACCGCGGTACCAGCTGACTCAGGTTTTGTATCTGCTGTTCCAGGCGGTCATGTCCGGCGAGCACCTCCCCCAGAATGTCGATCAGGCCATCGAGCTTATTCAGCTTTACCCGCACGAAATCCGCCTGCTTAATACCGGCATCCATACTGGCTGGCGTCGCAGGCGTAGGGACCACCGGTTTTTCTGTTACCCCGGCAGTTTCGACAGTCAGCGTGATGTCCTCTCCCCGACTGGCGCGGGCAAGACGTTCGCACAGCCCGGCATCAGCCGGTGGTAACTGATTATCCCCTTCATTGACAAAAAGCTGGGTAAGCTGACCAGAAAGATACTCCACGGACTCATGGATCAGATTGCCCAACGCCCTGTCCGGTGTCAGTTTGTTATCACGCAGTTCACTCAATACATCCTCAAGATGATGCGTGACATCGGCAATACTTTGCAGCTTCAGCATCCGCGCCCCCCCTTTCAGGGTATGCGCAGCACGAAACATCTCGCCTATCCAGGCGTCGGTATGTTCATCAGCAGAGAGAAGAAACGCCCCTTCGCTGATCGTCTGCAAATGACCTCTCCCTTCATCAATAAAGCGCAGAACGAATTTTTTCAGATCGATAGCCATAATCGCTCTTATTAGCCACTTTGATGGGCGAATTGCGCCAGTTGATGTTCACACAGGAAACGAAACGTATTGCCAGGAAATACTATTGGCAAACGTAGACGACAAACCGAGGACGGATTGTTTATCTCGTCGTTCAGTAACCGCATCACCACGCGATAAGTCCGTTGAGCGGGCTGACGTAACTCGCTTTGCCGGTACATTTCGGCCAGATAATAGTGTGCAGGCCAGTAGCCGGGCTCCTGATAAACCACCTGCTTGAACCAGGCGATGGCCTGCTGGGTCTGGTGTTGCCACATCGTCGCCAGCCCCAGCAGCATTTTTGCCTCTGCCGACCACTCATCCTGCGCGAGGATCTTCTGCGCGTTTCCCGCCGTCTGAGAAAACTCCCGCTGCTCAAGGGCAATCACCCCCTGAATCAACAGCGCATCCTGATTACGGGGATCGTCGCGTAATACGCAGGCGATACATTTTTTGGCTTCAGAAAAACATTTTTCATCGAGACAGGCCCGCGCCTTCGTTAGCCAGTCATCACACTGCGGCGCCAGCAGCTCGTCAGGTGCATACCTGAGCGATGTTTTCGGCGGCGAAACGCGTACCGCCAGCCTGGGGACGGGGGCGCTCCTTGCCGCTTCACGATGGGGGCAAAAATAGAAAATCCCCTCTTCCTGCTCCAGCTTCAGAATGTCGAAATTGTTGGCCAGCGTTTCCGCATTGCCAAAAAATAAGGCTCCCTGCGGCTGCAGCATCTTCAGCAAATTAGCGTGTAATTCACGGCGCGTTGGCGTGTCGAAATAGATGGACACGTTGCGCAGCAAAATGATGTCCACGCCTGTCAGCAGTTGCTCTTTGACGATATTGCTGCGGTGAAACGAGACTTTCTCACGAATCTCATCATGCAGCCGGTAGAGGTTGCCCGAACGGGTAAAGTAGCGCTGCTGAATACTCGCCTCGACGCCGCGAAACGAATAGCTTGAATAGCTGGCGTTTCGGGCCTTCGCCAAGATAACCGGGTCAATATCGCAGCCGTAGATTTCAATCTGCTGAGCCATAGCGTCGCGGTATTGTTCATGTAGCTTAATCGCCAGCGAGTAGGCCTCTTCGCCGGATGAACATCCGGCACTCAGAATGCGTACCGGGCCGCTGCGCTGTTGCAGCAGACGCGGAACCCATTTGTCGCAGATTAAATCCAGCGTATCGCTTTCACGGAAAAAGTAAGTTTCGTTAATCGTAATCAGCGTAATGAAGCTATCGAACTCAACCTGCGAAATACGCAGTTGTTCATAGTATTCATAGTAATCCGCGATTTTTCGCTCGCCCATACGCCGACTCAGCGCCGATTTCAGCAAGTCTTCCATTGCATTATCAAAGTGCAAGCCCACCCGCTCTTTGATCAACCGGGCATAATCAGGAAGATTGGGGATCATGGCAATTTACTCTCAACAAGCCCGTGAAAAGCCATCGCAAGCAGCACCTTCGCCAGACCGTCCAGCGGGATCGTACGGTGTATCAGTTGCTTGTCGATCGCGTTCTTATTCATACCGAATACCACCGAGCTTTCTTCATCCTGCGCCAGCGTCCTTCCTCCACGGCGGAAAATCAGCTCAATGCCACGGCAGCCATCGCTGCCCATGCCCGTCATAATCAGCCCCACGGCCTTTTCACGAAACACCTCAGCCACCGACTCCAGCAGCAGATTGCAGCTGGGATGATAAACATCGCTTTCCTGTCTGGGGATCGCCGCTAAACGCTGGTTGCTTTTGACGATCAGGTGCTGCTCCGGCGGCAATATATACACATACCCCGCTTCCACCCGATCGTCTTCCTGCGCCAGTCGCACCTTCAGATCGGTCACGCTGTCCAGCCAGTGCACCATCTCTTTGGCGAAACCGTCGGCAATATGCTGCGCGATGAGCACCGGGCACGGGAACGTCGCGGGTAGAGCCTGCAAGAGTTTACTCAACGCCTGCGGCCCGCCCGTCGAACAGGCAATTGCCAGCACAAAAGGCCAGTCCTGCGGCGTCTGTACGATGTCCATTATCGGTCGTACAGGCGGCATTATCGGTTCGGTTGGATGGCGTAATCCTTTGATATGGCGAATCACCTTCACGCCGACCAGCAATTCCACTTTGCGGTGCAGCGCATCGGTTGAGAGTGTGAAATCGCTGCTATGGTGCAGCACCGCCAGTGCGCCACGAGAAATGTAATCGTCATCCCATTGGTTTTCATGGCAAAATCGCATAACCAGGATGGGAATAGCACTGGTCGCCATGATGGTTTCCACAACCTCGACGTTATCCGCGCTCGAGGTATCCAGCGTGAGGATCAACAGGTCGGGCATCAGCTGTTGCACCAGTCGAATCGCCTGTCTGCGATGAGCAGCTTGTCCCACCACCTTAATATGCGGGTGCTCTTCCAGTTGCCTGACCAACGCATTACGCGATGCGCTGTCAAGGTCAAGGATCAGCACCCGAATGTTGCCGCTACTCATGCATCCGTTTCCGTCAGTGTGAATGAGGACGAAGCCTCTTTCAGCGCTTTCGACAGTTGTGTCATATCCTGACTGACAACCAGAATGTCTTTGATAGATTGCGAGGTATAGTTACTGGCAACAACGATCTCACGCAGCGCCATGACCACCTGATTACTCGCCGTTTTCTGTTGCTGTGTTGATAGCGATATTTGCAGCGCCGCCGTCGAGGTTTGCTCGGCCGTAACAACAATATCGTTCAGATGCTCGGCGCTGACTTTACAGGCCCTGGCGCCTGCTTTAATACTCTCGCCGCCTTTTTCCGCGTTCAGCACCAGACGGTTAATCGCGTTTTGGATCTCGCTGATCTTATTTTCAATTTCAACCGTTGATTCGGTCACCGAATCGGCCAGACGACGGATTTCAGCCGCTACCACCGAGAAGCGTTTACCAGCTTCTCCGGCGCTGGCGGCTTCCAGCGCCGCGTTAAAGGCGATCAATTTCGTTTGATCCGCGACGCTGTTAATGATCACCATCACCCGGCTGATTTCCGCCGATTTATTGCCGAGCATCATAATTTCACGCATGTTTTGCTGATTGTCGGTATCAATATCCGCCATACGCATCAGCAATTGCGACATCGATTCTGAGCCTTTATTGCAATCCTCAAGTGTCTGGTTGGCAATATCCACAACAGCCCGCGAGTGTTCGGCGATCTGCGTCGATGAGGCGGACAACTCTTCCATGGTTGAGGTAATTTCAGCCACCGAAGAGGACGTTTCCACGCTGGTGGACGCCTGCCCATCTACCGCTTCAGTGATATGCAGGGAAGCCTGGTGTACCGAACTGGCGTGAGAAACCATCCCGCCCACCAGCGAATGCAGGCGCTGGCGCATCGTTTCTACCGCACTCAAAAGTTCGCCGATCTCATCGTGATGATCGACCTGAACATCCACCGTCAAGTCACCTTCCGCAATGGTCTGGGCAATCCCCAGTACGCGGTTTAAGCGGCGAGAAATCAGAAAACGGCTGGCAACGGCAATCAGCAGTAAAATAATCGGCAACAGCAAGACGGTGAACAGCAACAGGCCGTTGCGTACCAAATTGCTGCTCTTGGCGACATCATCAACATAGCTGGTGGTCGCGATTATCCAATTGATCCCTTCTACGTATTCATAGACGGCGACTTTGGTCTTCGGCGGTGTGCCATAGCCGCTCACCCAGTTGTAATAGGTGATGCCATTTTTATGTTCGAGCATATCGGCGAAGAGCTTATAACCGTTGGCATCGGTGATATTAATCACCTGCTGGCGACCCAGCGACGGATGAACCAGCATCCGACCCGGTTCAAATCCGGCATCGAGCACGTAGGCGTAGCCATCTTTACCAATACGTACACTCAATAAATGCTGGATGATCGGTTGCAGACTTTGTTTGACATCAAAGCCCACCGCAACTGCCCCAATCACCTGACCATACTTATCGGCAATCGGTTCGTAGTGGCTAATAAATTGCTTACCAAACAGCGTGACCACACCGGAAAAAGGTTTATTTTTCAATAATAATGGTAATGCCGGGTTGTCATGCCCCAATGCCGTTGCTGTTGCCGTATTACCTGAACTCGCCAGCAAGGTGCTGCTGACGCGCACAAACTGCTCGCCTTGCAGAATAAACGTACTGGCAAATACACTGGTTAATTCGGTGAAATGCGCGTTGGTATTGGGGTTGCTCAATACAGCTTTTAATTCAGCGGAGTCCATGTAGCGCAGCGGTTTATTCGCCACGTTTTGGTAGTTATTAATGTAAACATTGCTGTAATGCTCCGCATCCTTATTAATTCGCTGAAATTCATTCGCAATACTGTTATGAAAAATACGGGTGTTAGTTTTAATCATCTCCAGCGCATTCACCTGCAGCTCTCTGGACAGATAAGACGATAATATAAAAGAGGCGCCAATCAGCAACGTGGCGATGCAAACCACCAAAATCATACCGAGCTTCATCGCCACACCTGGATGGATATTGTGTAGCCAGGATATCAGTCGCGCGCGCAGTCCCTCACCGGTAGTATCCGTCGTTCGATTTTTCACTTTGATAAGGTCACTCATGATTTTTATTCTCTACCTGAGAAGAAATTACTTTTTTGGTCGTAAGGTGTTCGTACGATGCGTTTCCAGCGTGATCAGCGGCATAGGCTTGCCAATGTGATATCCCTGTAACCACCCCACATCCATTTTTTCCAGGCACGCCTGAATCGTGGCGTTTTCAACAAATTCAGCGACGACCTGCATATTTTTCATTTCGGCAACGCGACAGAATGACTCGACGATGTAGTAGCTGATTTCACTTTCGGTGATCCGTCGAATAAAAGAGCCATCTATTTTCAGGATATCGGCTTCGATATTCATCAAACGTGCATGGCTGGCAAACCCAGTACCAAAATCATCAATCGCCACCCGGCACCCCAACTGGCGGATTAAACGCAGGGTTTCAACAGTTTGTTCTTTATCTGAAAGCGTATCGGCTTCCGTTATCTCAAAAATAATCCGCTGCGGTTCCACAGCGTAGTCGTGCAGAAGCTGGGTTATCTGCGTGACAATATTTGATCGACATACCGTCACTGGCGCGAGGTTAATGGAAAAACAGTGCTGCGGATGGTTACACATAAATTTCAGGGTGTTTTCGATAACCCACAGATCGATATCCGGCGCCAGCCCCGCATCATGCGCAACCGGCAGGAAACTGTTCGGTGGAATGAATTCCCCCCGCTCGTTAAGCATACGGATCAATATCTCATGATACGGTTCTTCACCGTTGGTACTGACTATCGGCTGGGCCATCAGGACAAACGCATTGTTATCCAACGCATTTTGCAACGCGGTACGGATTTCTGTTTTATCAACAATGTGATTGCCGAGGATCCGGCTGTGCTGCGCTTCGAGGTTTTCCGGTCTGCCGTTGGTCAGTGATAACCCCGCAACCATGCCGAGTTTACCCACCAGCTGGTAGACATCATCGCTAACATCGTTAATCAGGCAGTAGCCCAAGCCGCTGCGAAAACCCAGCCGATGGTTGTTATAAAACAGGCGGAAACTGTTGGCGGCCTGGTATAAGTCGCATAACCGCTCCCAGGTGCTATTTTCGAGTCGGATAAGCAGATCGTAGCCCGCGTGGTAATAGACCTTTTCGCTTTTGACGAGGTGCCTTTGGAGGTGCTCCGCAAGAATTTTCTGGTAGCGGGCGCGAAAATGAAAACCATAGCGACGCGAAAATAGCTCAAGCTCGGGGATCTGTATCAGGCACACGGTCGCGCGTTCAGTGGTAAACAACTCCGTCTTCAGCGCGCGCAGGTTCGCCATGCCCGTCATCGGGTCAGTCAGCCCCAGCAACAGAACCTGGTTAAACCGTTGGCGGGTAAATTTTGCCAGCGCCCCCATGATCACAATGGTGAGGGAAAAAACAAAGATCAGCGTTGAAACCAGCGCCTGATGCAGCATGAAGTTAATGTCGCTGGCGATATAGCTGTCGTTATGCTTACCTAAAATAATCAGTACGACCGTCCACACCAGCATGGTGAACGAGTGACCAATCTTGATCGCCCCCCACAACATCAATGGAAACAGCAGGATCAGGCTATAGAAAGAGAAAAAGATATTTGGATTATGCGGCGACGTTAAACAAAACATCAGTAAAATCAGTAGGACACACCAAAAGCCAATGCCACAGGCACTGATATTGCCTTTACACTGAAAGGCAATCGCCTTGATAAAGGTAAAGAGGTAAGACGGTCGACGAATGATGCGATAAATCTTGTAGATAAAGGGAATGCCCGTCAGACAGCCGTTGATGATCCCCTGAATACGCACCAGCATTTCCAGACTCATCACCGGAATGCTATCCACATCCGGGCGATGGCCGTGTGCGACGAACAGCGCAAATATTCTGCTCAACACCAGATACAGCAATATGTTGAAGCCGCATAGCCAGATCAGACGATTCAGGCTAATTTTTATACGACCAAAACTGGCGCAACTGCGTCTTCCCGTCGCCTGGCGGTAAATAGCGTAGCTTAAGGTCGAAGCCATAATCAGGCACAACGATTCCACTCGTTCGCTTTGTGGACCGACCGCAAACATGAGCGCCATGAATAGCATGAATCCCGGCAATACCCGAAAACCAAACAGGACTAAGGCAGCGGAAAATACGGCGAGTTTGAGATCGTAAACTGTTAAAATATTATTATTGAAAATACAGTAACCGTTAAGATATTGTGCCAGTGGGTAAAAAAGGCCCGGTAAAACAAGTGGCAGACACCATTTCCGAATGTTTTTTGCAGTATATGTATTTATTATCGCGTCCAAACCAATTTATCCGTCATGCACTATACCAATAGGACTTTAATCCAGACTCGAATGTCACAAACAAATCCTTTTGGGTCAGTCGATGAACCATAACAAAATTGTCAACATTGACCGCGCACTGAGAAAATAAAATAATGTTCTATATTGAAGCGAGCATCTTAGGCAGTTCACATCAGGAAATAAACACCCACGTATAGACAAAAATGGACATCTCGTCGAGATAAAATCATTCGGATACGCGATAAGAGAAAAGCTAATTCATTGATGCTGCGTAAAAAAACAAATTACCTATCGTGATTTCCCAACACCTCCAACCAGTACGCACAAAAAGCATTCTCAGACGGCGTTAATGTCAACTTTAATAGCGTACGCTGCACCTGATGAAAAATGTATTTTTATGTGCAATTTTGCTTGTTGACGAAAAGAACTGCACTATCTATATTCGCATACCGTTATTTTTGTCATTACTCTGCATGGTTCAATGTTAGCTATTTGTTACGTCGTTGCATTTCATATCTTTCATCTACTTATTTGTAGCAGCGGTATTCCATTAAGTAATAACAAAAATTAAATTCAGCAACGAGCACTCTTTTTTCAGGAATTAGCATAATCCGTGGCAAAATCTCTGTTTTCCCTTAAAGCAATAAAAGGGTGGCAACATTCAATCACTGGCAAAATAACGCAATTTTTGCTGGCAGGTATCGTTATTGCTTTTAGCGCTGGCGCGTTTACCAACTGGAGCCTGATAGACAACTTTTCTTATCAGCAGTGGGTGCAACGGGCTGAGGCGAATGCACAGATTATGACCTACATCATCCGTAGCGTGTATACCACCGTTTCGGTTGAAACCAGCGATACCGGGCAGATATCCCGCATCGTATCCGACAGACAGATCGGCGACGCCGACTCCATTATGCAAACCGGTTATAACCCGGTCGATGTCCTGGCACTGGCATCAGTCCAGACCCATAACCCCACCTGGCTGTTTCTCTATACACCCGAGAAAGGATTTATTGGCATCAACAACAGGTCAGAAGATGGCGAAGGAGTCATCACCTTTTCCGGTCGCCTGCCGCGCGATGTGCTGGTCAACTACTATGTTGGCTTCGCCCAGATTAACGGCGAAGAGTGCTTTATCAGCGCCATACCTATTTTGACGCCTTCCGGTGAGATCCTCGGGAGCCTGATAAGCAGCATCGGTAAAAAAAGCGAGTTATACGCAACCTACGATGCGATGCTAAAAAAGAGCAGCATCATTTTTGTCCTGATTTTACTGGTGACGCTGGCACTGGTAACGATGTTTATGCGCAGATTATTCCGCCCGGTTCCGCTGCTGATTAACTCTCTCACCCGCATCGCCCATGAAGAGACGGACTGTATTACCCCCTACCTTGACCAGGATGATGAGATTGGACATCTGGCGGGGGCGATTGAAAAATTGCGCGTCGCCATGGAAGAGCGCGGCTATCTGCAACGCATGCATGAAATGTCGCAAAAAATGGAGCATATGGCCCACCACGATTCGCTGACCGGATTACCCAACCGCGTTTCGTTTGGCCAGGCGTTAGATAAGCGCGTGAATGAACTTCATCAGGAAGAAAAATCGTTCAACCTGCTGCTGATTGACCTCGACAACTTCAAACCGGTGAACGACACCTTCGGCCATAAGGCGGGCGATGAACTGCTCATTAGCGTTGCTCAGCGTCTGCAGCTCTTGCTGGGACCCAATGATATCGCCGCGCGCCTGGGTGGTGATGAATTCGCCATCCTGCAACATGTCAGCGACAACGCCATCAGGGAGGCGAATCGTCTGGCGAAACGTATCATCCGCGCGCTGAGTACCCCGTTTACCTGGAGTACCCATACTTTTTCGATCAGCTGTAGCATCGGTATTACTACCGCCCCCTGGCAGGGCAATAATACCTCGACGTTGATGATCAATGCCGACCTTGCCATGTACGCGTCAAAACATCATGGTCGCGGTTGCTTCCATTTCTTCGAAGACGGCATGGTCATGAAGCAAACCCACAGCCTGTTTATTAATCAGGAAATCATTGATGGTATTGATAACAAAGAGTTCGAACTTCATTACCAGCCCATTATTAATCTGGATGATGAAAGCGTTTATGGCTATGAATCGCTGATCCGCTGGAATCACCCCACCAAGGGCCTGATTTACCCCGATTATTTTATCAGCATCGCCGAGAGTTCCGGTCTGATTGTCCGCTTAGGCGAATGGATTATTCGTCAGTCCTGTGAAGCCGCCGCCAAATGGCCGGAGCGCATCAGGATTGCCGTGAATATATCCGCCTACCAGTTGCACAGCCCGGGGCTGGTTGACGTTATCAAAGATGCGTTACGCATCAGCCAGCTTTCAGCCGGACGCCTTGAAATAGAAATTACAGAATCCGAGAAACTGGATAAGTCGATTGCGTTACCCGTACTGCAAGAGATCCGCGCTCTGGGTATCGAAATCGCGATGGACGATTTGGGCACCGGCTACGCGGCTCTGGATTACCTGCTGATCTACCCTTTCACCCGCATCAAGATCGCGCGCACACTGGTCGACAAGCTGCAGCAAGATAATGCCAGCCAGTATTTGATTGTGATGCTGATCCAGTTTGCCCATAAGTACGAGATGTCGGTTACCGCCGAAGGGGTGGAGACCGCGCAGCAACGCGACATTCTGCGCGATACTGGGTGCCAGAATGTCCAGGGCTATTTCTTTAGCTACCCACTTCGCGAGCGTGAGGTACTTTCCGCGTTTACCGAAGAGGTCATTGATGAAGGGCTTTGCAATGTCTGACATCCTTCGCCTGGCCTGGCGCATGCTGGTGGGGATTTTCCTGCTGATGGTATTGGAGATGCCGTGCATGGCGAGCACTCCGCAGCAACTGCACACGCTGGAGCAGATCGCCAATAAGAAAACCATCACCCTCGGTTATCAGGATGATGCATTTCCTTTCTCCTGGCAGAACGGAAACGCCCCCGCAGGCTACTCCATTGATATTTGCAACAGTATCGTTAGCGCGCTCAAAACAAAACTTCAGCTCAAAAACCTGAAAATCGAGTGGGTAAAAACCAATTCGGCATCGCAGTTTGTGCTGATTAAAAATCACATGGCAGACATCATGTGTATCCCGGCCTTTTATTCAAAAAACCGCCACAGCATTAGCGAGTTCTCGCTGCCGTTTTATTTTTCCAGCACTCGCTTTGTGATGCGAAAAAATGAAAGCAACAACAACCTGGCGCAACTTTCCGGGCACAGCGTGCTGGTAAAAAGCGGGACAATTTACGTTGAGCAGTTGCAAAAAGTGAATGTCGCCAATGACCTGGATATTAACATCCAGCTCGACACGAATAATATTACGGCCTTTAATGAACTGAAAAATGGCGAATATTATGCGCTCATTTCCAGCACGGTTTTGCTCAAAGGGATGATTGCGCAAACGGCAAACCCTGAAGACTATGAACTTTCCGACATTGCGCTTAGCGCACCACTGCCAGCAGGCTTGTTACTCCCGTTACACGATAAAGAATTTAAAGCGTTTGTTGACGGTGCAATCTCCTCGCTGATGACCAGCAACGAATTTACTGCGCTGTATAACAAATGGTTTCAGTCGCCGATTCCGTCGAAAGCCATTAATTTGAACATTCCTATGTCAGATAACCTGAAAGCACTAACGGCTGCTAAAAAGAAGATCAGTTTTGATTATGAAAAATATAATTAATCGAGGGACGACAAGGGTGAAACGCACGGTGCAATGGCTTAATTTACTGGCAGGCATCATCATCTCCCCCACGCTGATGGCGCAGCAGAATGCCGCAACGCTCGACCATATTCAGAACAGCAGCGTGCTAAACGTGGGTTATCGACAGCTGCCGCCGTTCTCATTTACCGACAGCAATGGCAAGGTCACGGGGTATACCATCGCGGTATGTAAGATGATTGCCGATAAGTTACGCCTGTACCTGAAGCTCAACAGCTTAACCATTAATTATATTCCTGTGAACTTTGGCGAACGGTTCGCCGCATTAAGCTCACATAAAATAGATATGGACTGCAGCGTTAATACCAATGCGCCAGAGCGGATGTCCAGCGTGTCATTTTCTACCGACTATTACGTTGCCAAAATGCGCATCATCTCTTTACGTAAAAATAACATCCATTCGCTTGCCGATCTCAAGGGGCGCACGGTAAGCCTGACCGGAAGCTCAAAAGATTTGCTGGAATTCAATAAAACGAACAGAGAGCAACATCTTAATATTTCGATAATTACCGCCCCGACTATCCACGGCGCATTTAATAAAATGGCGCATAATGAATCCGCCGCTTTTTTTGTCGATGATATTCTGGCCTGGCCGCTTATCAGTCATAGCGAACAACCTGAATTATTTAGCGTGTCTAGCGAGAGCATCGGCAACGATATGCATTATGGCATTATGATGAGGAAAAACGATCCGCAGTTTGTGACGTTTGTTAACAGTACGCTGAAAGATATATTTGCCTCGCCGGTCAACGCGCAACTACGCAACAAGTGGCTGTCTCCGTGGTCCTGCGAGAAGTTGAAAAACCCATCACCAGGCAGCTGTCAAAATAACAATTGAATATTATCAGCCGCTGTTTACGCCGCCGCCTGCTTCGCCTGTGGAAAATCCCCGGGGTGTTGCTGTTATTGCTATCGATCCATTCCCTGCGCGCGGCCTGGGATTTTGCCAATATTTTGCAGAAGTCCGATGCGCTTTACGGCCCTTCCTCCCCAGAAGCGCAACAGCGGATCAACGCCTGGCAACAACTTCTGATCCAGTTGCACAAAGCCGACGAGCAAACGCAATTACGCGCCGTAAATCAATTCTTTAACGATAAGATCCGCTATGCCGAAGATATTGATGTCTGGCATAACGTGGATTACTGGGCCACCCCCATTGAGTCGTTACGCAAAGGCGAGGCGGATTGTGAGGATTACGCAATCGCCAAATATTTCACCCTCCGCCAGTTAGGCGTCTCCGAAGACAAACTGCGCATCACCTACGTCAAGGCTCTGCGCTATAACCGGGCGCATATGGTGCTGACCTGGTATGCCACGCCTGAAGCGATCCCTCTGGTGCTCGATAGCCTGACGAGCACCATTTCACCTGCAACGCAGCGTATGGATTTATTACCTGTTTACTCCTTTAACAACAATGGCCTATGGCTTCCGGGCAACCAGAACAATCAACGTGTTGGAGACAGCAAGAGACTTTCTCGCTGGCAGCAAGTTTTCACCAAAATGCGGGAAGAGGGCTTCCCGATGGATAAATAGGAATCACCTGTGTCTCTTTTTAAACAGTTACTCCTGGCAATCTCTCTCTTTATGATGGTTGTGTTTAGCGGCAATTTTATTGTGACGCTGAAGAGTTCTCGCAATCAATCCAATAACCAACTCCTTTCGCATGCCCAGGATGCGGCAACCGCGCTGGGCGTTTCGTTGACGCCCAATGTCAACGACCCGGCGATGATCGAACTCATGGTCAGCTCCATTTTCGATAGCGGCTACTACAAAAAGATTCGTATCGTTAATCTGGAAAACGGCAAGATTATGCTTGAGCGTAGCGCGACGGCGTCCATTCCTGATGTCCCCGGTTGGTTTGTTGATCTGGTGGATGTCACCCCGCAAACCGGCGATGCGACGATTATGCGCGGCTGGAAGCAAGCAGCGCGCGTGGAAGTCACCAGCGATCCTCTCTTTGCGGTACAGCGCCTGTGGGACAACACATTAGGTAATCTATTGTGGATGCTGTCATGCAGCTTCGCCTGCTTAATCGCTGGCATTCTGCTGCTGCGTAAGCTCCTGCGCCCGCTCAATTATCTGGCAAAGCAGTCGGAAGCCATTACCCGCCGCGAGTTTCTGACGCTACAAGAGCTGCCCAAAACGCCGGAATTACGCCGGGTGGTTGGCGCGATGAATTTGATGGCTGCAAAGCTCAAGTCATTATTTGAAGAGCAAGCCGTCAACAGCGAACGTCTGCATAATGAAGCTTATCTCGACAGCCAGACCGGTGTTGCCAATCGTCGGGCGTTTGATATGCAACTTCAGGTGCGACTGAGCGATGCCGATACGGCGCCGGGATACCTGATGTTGCTCCGCGTTCAGGATTTAGGTGGCCTGAATCAGCGTTTCGGCGGACCGCATACTGATAAGCTGCTGCTCAACATCGCTAACCTGCTAAACGCGCACAGAGAAAAATATGCGTCTCTCGACAGCACGCTCGCCCGCATTCGCGGCGGAGAATTCGCCCTGCTCTGTCCTGGCGTTACGCACGATGAAATGCTGGATATGTGCAACTCACTGAGCCAGAAACTCACGGCCTTTTACGCCACCGGAATGTCAGACCAACAACCGGTCGCCTATACCAGCATGGTGCCATTTAGCGCCGGAGATAACGCGCAATCATTGCTGATTCAGGCCGATCGCCTGCTGGTGGAAGCAGAAACACATACCGACCACCAGGTGGGGCCTGGCACAGAGTTACCAGCAGCTACTGAAGACCAGCATTTGTGGTTTGTTCGTCTGGAGCATGCGCTGGAAAATCAGCAGTTCCAGTTGGTTTATCAACCTGTGGTGGATTGCCGCCAGCCGGAAAAAATCCTGCATTACAAGGTACTGTCGCGAATTATTGATGAGCAGGGCAACACCATTACCGCCGGGCGCTTCCTGCCGTGGATCCATCGCTTTGGTTGGAGCCATCGCCTTGATAAAGTAATGCTGAAGCTGACGCTGAACCAATTAAAAACCGCGCCGGGAAAATTAGCGCTGAGTATTTCTGGCAGTTCTGTCGCCAGCGCGGTCACCATTTCTGATCTGCTCCATCCGCTACGGTATTCACAGCGATTAGCCAGCCAGTTGATTCTGGAACTGGATGAAAACCAACTGCCTGTGCCACATCAAATGGCGGTGTTTGTGAAAGCCGTAAGCCAGCATCGTTGCGCGCTGGGTCTGCAACACTTTGGCAGCCGTTTCGATATGATCGGTCATCTGTCACAGTGGGGGCTTGCTTACCTGAAAATAGACAGCAGATATATCCGCAACATTGATAAAGAAAACGATAAACGTTTATTTATTGAAGTGTTATGCAACGCCACGCGCAATATTGACTTACCGCTAATTGCCGAACGCGTTGAAACGGAAGGCGAACTTAAGGTGCTGCGGGAGTTAGGTGTCGATGGCGCAATGGGTCAACTATTAGGTGAACCCGCGCCGCTGTGATAAACGCAGGAAGCCTTGATACGCTTGTATGTTGCCGGATGGCGCTTCGCTTATCCGGCCAGGAAACTGACTGCCTGCGTCAGCTAAAAAATACTGTCATCGCCACCGAGCAGTTGTTCTAACCCGCCAAGCTCCTGACGTGCGTTTGCACGATTCATCAATTTAACCTGCGCCATCGGCGGTAGATCGGTAATGGCGATCACGCCTTTGCGGATTAGCAGGTAAATCAGATCATCGAGTACACGCACCATCTCCAGATCGCTTTTTTGCAGCATGGCTAAAGGCTGCTGCGGGTCATTTTCGCAGCTTTTGCCGCTCTCTTCGTTTGGTGGAACAGAATTCATATTGTTGCCTTATCGATGAGATGCCACTGCCCTGTTGACACAGGGCAGTGAACATACGCTAGTGATTGTGATTTTGCTCAGGTTTAGCTATCAGGTGATCCAGCGAATAGGACGGAGAATGTAAATCTCCGCTCACCGGGGTAGAAAGCGCAAGAGCCATCCCGTGCGCGACCTTCGCCGGGCTGGCGATAAACTGGTGATCGCCGCCGCTTTGAATGTACTTCGCAATATCGACGCCTTCGTGCAGTTCTCGCGCCAGATCGCTGAGATCGACCTTAGCGAGAATGCTCTGCGCTTTATCGTCAGCACTCAATGCGCCCGCCGTCTGGCCGTGCGCGGTTGCCGCAGGCGCGTAAGGCAGTGACAACGTACTGTCATCAAACAGGTTGTGCAGCGCCTGTTGAAAAGCAGCATGTTGCCCCTTGTCTGCCGTGTGCCCTTTGTGTGAAAGCGGATCGTCCATCATGACATCAACCTGCTGCCCATATAGCGCCACGTTGCCATGATTATCATGCGCGTCAATGCTCACCATGACCCTGTTATGACCGCCATGAAATTCAGAAACGTTTGCAACAATGTCGTAGCGCAGCTCGTTATTGTCCAGATACACCACCACATCGTGATCATGGCCGTTAACCAGCGCGTTGATATGATCTCCAGCGTGCACATCACCTGTCACGCTGCCGGTGATGTGCATAATGCCGGACTGCGATTCGGCCGCGGATATATGGTTATCCCCGGTTATCTTGTCCACCACGATGCTGGCATCGGTATGCGTATCAAGCACCACATTTTTATGATTCGTCACCTCCAGCGTATTTCCGGCGTCATCGTGTAACGTCGTTTTCACCTCAACGTTATTGTTGCCTTCATGCAGGTACGTGCCCGGAACCGCAATCTGATAATCCCTGGAGGTGCCGGGGATCAGTGTGGCCACCGCGTCGTGACCATTGATGCTGACCGTGACAACGTCCGTCGGATGTGCGTCCCCTGAAACCGTAAAGCGGATCAACGTGTCCGACTGCGATTCTTGCAGGTTCACGGTGTTGTCGCCTGCGATACTGTCATGGATGGTAATCGCGCCGTTGGCGTGCTCATCAACCGAGTAAGTATGCGTGGACTGTGCCGTGAATGAATTCCCAGGCGCATCATGCCCGGTAAGCTCAACCTTGATTGACGTGTTGGCGCGCAGAGTGGCTGAATCCACAGCGATCTGATATCCCAGATCACCGTTGTTCAGCTTAGTCACGTTGCCATGAAACGTATGCCCGCCAATGGTTAAGTTGATCGGATCATTAACCTGCGCATCGCCGCCCACAAGACCCGTGATCGTGACGTTCGGCCCCGACAGTTCCTGATGGTTCAGAATGTTGTCAGCGCTGACGTCATCAATCCCCACGGTTCCAGAAGCCAGGCGATCGACAGTAATCGTCTTGTCAGTATCAATCTGCTGGCGGTTACCGGCATCATCATGCGCCACGACGCGGGCGGTAATGTGCTGGTCATGCACCAAATCAACCGTACTGGCTTCAACACTGAATACCTTGTCACTGCCGTTGGCCCTGACTTTAGCCACCAGTTCTTTACCGTTCACGGTGACGGTAACCTGATCGCCAACCTCAACGTCGCCGGTCACGTGGCCAGTGATGGTCGTGGTTGCTTTCCCGGCTTCATCATTGTTCAACACATCGTCCCCGGACACCGGATCCAGAACGAGCATCGCATCCGCATGGGTATCAATCGTCACAGTTTTGTCGTTGACCGCCGTTTGGCTATTGCCCGCTGCATCATGCCCCGTCACGCTGACATGAATCGTGGGATCCGCCTGAAGATCGGTGGTGCTGACAAACTGTTTATAGCCCAGTTGGCCGTTCATATGCGGTAATTCTATGACGGTAGCGTCGACCGTAACGCCATTAACGGTGATCTGCACCGTATCGCCTTTGTGAACATCACCCGAAACGGTACCGCTAATCTCAACCTTACCGGCCTTGACCTCATCAGCATTAAGCGTGTTGTCACCGCCCACGGTGTTGATTGTCACGGTTCCCGTTGCCGTGGTATCCACAGCAAATGTTTGGGTAAAGGTAGCGTCCTGCACGTTGCCGTGAACGTCATGGCCGGTTACCGAGGCGTCAATGGAACGATCGGCCAGCAGATCCGCCGTGTTCACATCAACAACGTAGTGATTGTTCGCATCGATAACCGCGGTATACGTTTGACCATTCACCATCAGCGTCACGCTTTCGCCAGGGTGTACATCACCCGAAACTGTCCCGCTCACCGCGATCGTCGGTTGCAATGTTTCCTGAGCATTCAGTACGTTATCGGCGGTGATTTTATCAATCGACACACTCGCATCGGCCTTGAGGTCGACATCGACATGGCGGTTTGTCGAATCCGTCCCTGGATTGCCAGCCACATCGCTGGCGGCTACCGTCGCGACAATGTCCGGGTTGCTACGCAGGTCGTTGATACTGACATCCTGCGACCAGACCCACTGACCGTGATCCGCATGCACCACGGCAGTTAACGTATTGCCGTTCACCTGCAAAGTCACCACGCTGCCGTCGTGGATCCCATCACCGCTGACCGTACCGCGTACCGTCGTTACGCCGGTTTTCGCTTCCTGACCATTGATAACGTCATCACCCGCGATCTTATCCATCGTGATATGAACAGGATTATCGGTGTCGACGGCGATCGTTTTCGTTTCCTTCGCCGTGTCGCTACCCGCTGAATTGTGTACGGTAATTGATACATCAAACGTCGGATGCGCCGTCAGCACATCCGTTGGGACATTCACCTGATAGCCCAGCAATCCCGCAATCGCAATCGCTTTGCCGTGATATGGAATGTTGTTAATAGTGACGATGACGTCATCACCAACATGCGCATCCCCGCTAACCAGGCCACGTATTGGCGTGGTATTTTTTTGCGCCTCCTGCTGATTAAGAATGTCGTCACCCGCCACCTTATCAACAGTGAGATGGACATGAGGCTGCGGTGGTTGCGTCGTTCCCGTACCGGTGGTTGGGGTGGTGACGACCGGCGGTGTACCGAATCCGTAAGGCGTATTGCCGATTACGGCCATATGGTGCATCCAGGGCAGATTAATAAATTTATGCTCTGCCGCCGTCGCCGTGTTGCCATGATTATCATGAGTGGTGATAGACACCACAATATTGCCATCGTTATCGAATTTATCGGAGCTGATATTGGCCTGATAGCCCAGTTTACCGTCAGGTAATTTTGTTACCTGAGTGGTTATAACGACGCCATGCCCCACCGTAATGGTCACCGTGTCGCCAAAAACCGCATCGGGATCGACATGCCCGGTGACGGAGATAAAGTCAGGCCGCCAACCCGGCTGTAAATCATTCGCAACGGTTTGGCCGGGCACCAGTCCGCTGGAAGCAGTGTCAATGGTAATCCCCGCATCAGCAACGGTATCAATCACCACCGGCAGGCTATCTTGCCCATTCGCGACGTTGCCTGCCGCATCGGTTGCCGAGACCTTCGCCTGAATATTTGGGTCCATGAGCAGATCCAGCGTTGAGACCTCGGTGCTGAACACATGCTGACCATGGTCATCCCGTACCTGCGCGTAGTAGGTTTGATTGTTGATGGTGAGTGTGACCAGATCGCCAACCTGCACATCGCCGCCAACGCTTCCGGTGACGGTGGTCAGCGGGTTATGCGCCTCTTTGCCGTTGATTACCGCGTCATGGTCGTCAGTCACCAGCGGATCAATATGGACGCTCGCCACGGCGCTATCGTCAATCGTTAGCGTACTCTTCGCCTCCGCCGTCGCGGTGTTGTCGTGAGGATCTGTCGTGGTAATTGTCGCCGTGATATGCGGATCGTTTTGCAGCCACTGGGTATCAACATCGATCGAATAGCCTAACGCGCCCCCCAAATGCGGCAATGGGATCACCTTAGCATCCACCAAATGACCACCGATGTTCAGATGTACCACATCGTTTATCCGGGCATCGCCGCCGACCGTGCCGCTGATGGTTGTTTTCGGCGCCTGTAATTCAACGCCGTTCAAAACATCATCGCCCGTTACGCGTTCGAGGGTAATCGTCGCAGCGGCGCTATCGTCCAGACTGACGTTATGATGCGCAACGAATTGCGCGTGGTTCTGCGCGCCGTCGGTGACATCCATGGAGACTTCAATATGCGGGCTGGCGAGCAGATCGGTCGTGTCGACCGAGATATGGTAGCCCATCTTATTGCCGCCAAGATCGTCAACAACGCCATGATAAATATGACCGTTGATCTTCATTAGCAGCGGGTCGCCAGGTTTAACCTCTCCGCTCACGGTGCCGCTAACGAGGGTATGGGGCTGATGCTGCTCAGCATAGTTAAGCGTGTTATCAAGCGTAACGTCGTCGACCGTAATCGCGGCAACCACCCGGGTATCGATGTTTACCGTAGCCTGGGCATTGGCCGTGGCCGGATTGCCTGCTGCATCGGTGGTGCTGACGGTTGCCGTTAAATGCGGGTCGGCCAGCAGATCGGCAGTGCTGACCTTGATGCTATAGACTAAATCACCATTGCCCTGAGCAAACACTTTCCCCGTCAGCACATGACCATTAACGGTCAGATACACCGTATCGTTGACATGCACATCGCCGCCGACTGTGCCGGTGACCAGGGTAAATTGCTGGAGAGACTCCGCCCCGTTGATCGTATTGTCACTGGTGACCGGGTCGATAGTGAGGGTTGCATCCGCCTTAAGATCAACCTGCAAATCCTTATCCGCCTGCCCATCCTGAGTATTGTCAGCCGTATCAACACCTGTGATATGCGCGGTAATATGCGGATCGGCGACGAGGTCGCTGGTCGGGACATCCAGTTTATAGCCCTTCGCGCCGTTATGTTCAGGTAAGCGCTGAACGGTGGTCTCGTAGGTTGTGCCGTTAACGGTCACTTCAACTTTGTCACCCACTTTCACATCGCCAGAGACCGTCCCCATGACTTCGGTGGTGGGCTTAACGGATTCTGCGCCATTAATCATATTGTCGCCCGCCACGGTATCGAGGGTAATCGAAGCCCTGGCATGGTTATCAATATGGACGTCACGGTCAATAGGGGTGATGACCTCATTACCCACCGCATCGTGCGAGGTGACCGTCGCCCTGACGTTCACATTTTTATCCTGGTTGCCCTGGTTGTTGCTGAATGCCGAAGAGTCGACCGGGATGTGATAACCCAGTTGGTTATTGCCAAGCGCAATGACCTTGCCGGTATAGATGCGCCCATTAATCTCCAGGGTGACCACATCGTCAACTTTCGCATCCCCCCCAACGGTACCGGTGATGATTTGCTGTGCCATATTCAGCTCAGAATGGTTCAGCACATTGTCGCTCGTCACCTTATCAACGGTGATGCTCGCCTCAGCGTGCAGATCGATATGCACAATTTGGTCATGCGTTGCCGTGTAGGGGTTGCCGTGATCGTCGACGGTTGAGATAGAGACATGAACTTTTTGATCGCTGCCATCAGGCAGTTTGTCGGTGCTGACCTCAATGCGGTAGCCCAGCGAGTGGTCAGGAAGTTCAATAACCGTACCCGAATAGGTTTTGCCGTTGAAGGTTAAAGTGACATCATCTCCGGGCTTCGCATCGCCGCCTACCGGCCCGGTGATAGTGGCGATATGCTGGTCGGATTCCACCTTGCTGATAATGTCATCCCCTGCAACGGTATCAATACCGATGGTGGAGTCGGCATGCAGATCCACGCCAACGCGACGATCTGCCGTCGCGGTGGTTTCATTACCATGGTCATCCCGGGTATGAATACTCGCGTGAATAACCGGATCGTTGACCAGATCCCTGGTGTTAACAGGAATACTGTAGCCGAGGCCGCCGTTCGCCAGCGTCACCACCTCCCCCGAATAGTGCTGACCATTAATCACCAGCTCGACAGTATTGTGTGCCTTCGCATCGCCGCTGACCGAGCCGCTGATGGTCGTCTTGCCGTGGTTATCGGTAGATTCTTTAATATTGATAACGTTATCAGCCGTTACGCCATCAATGGTGATATGCGACTGGGTGTACATATCGCTGCTCACGGTCAAGGTAGCGTGATTTGTTATGCTGTTCCCCGCCGCGTCTCTGGAGGTTACCGAAACGGTCATCTCGGGGTGAGTCATCAGCATATTGGTATTGACCGGGAAACTATAGCCCAGACCGCCGGCGACCAGCGCGAGAACCACGCCCTGAATCACCGTACCGCCTTTCAGCTCCAGCGTAACGATATCCCCCGCTTTCGCATCCGCCCCACTGACGGTACCGGTAATTTGCGTAATACCGCCGTTTGCCGAAAACTCGTTGATATTGATAACGTTATCGCCAGCAACAGCGTCAATATGCACGCTGTTCTCAGCATAGTTATCGAGATGCACGCTGTGGGTATCGGTGGCAATCGCCAGGTTGCCCGCCGCATCGTGCGAGGTGACCGTGACCTTCACGTCCACGCTGGCGTCAACATTAAGGCTGTTACCGGCAAAGTCAGAAGTATTCACCGCAATACGGTAGCCCAGCGTGTTGTTGCCGAGATCGACTACCTGACCGTGATACTGATGGCCGTTAATCTCCACCAGCACCGGGTCGCCCGCTTTGGCGTCTTCCCCGCTCACCGTGCCGGAAATCACCTGGTTACGCATGTACAGCTCAGCGCGGTTGAGGGTGTTATCGTCAGTAACGTTGTCGATGGTCTGGGCATTGTGCGCCTGGGTGTCCAGCGTAACGGTCCGGTGCTCAAGCGCGGTGACTTCATTGCCCGCCGCATCGTGGCTGACCAGCGTCACCACCACATCGTTTTTACCTTCCAGCAGCGTTCCTTTCGGTAATGCCACTTCGTAACGCATCTGGCCGTTATCATCGACCACCGTTCCGGCAAATTTAAGCCCCTGCACGCTAATGACAACGGCATCGCCCGCTTTGGCATCACCGCCCGCCACGCCGCTAATCAGCGTGGGCATACTGTTTTCAATGGCGTTGACCACATCATCATGTGCCACCGTTTCGACAGTGACAGCATTTTGGGCAACGTTGTCGAGATGCACGCTGTGGGTCCCGGTGGCGATCGCCATGTTGCCCGCCGCATCGTGCGAGGTGACCGTGACCTTCACGTCCACATTACCGTCAATCGGTACGCTGTTGTTAGCAAAGTCTGAAGTGTCTACCGTGATACGGTAGCCCAGCGCGTTGTTGCCTAAATCGATAACCTCCCCGCGGTACTGGTGACCGTTAATCTCCACCAGCACCGGGTCGCCCGCTTTGGCGTCTTCCCCGCTTACCGTGCCGGAAATCACCTG
>NZ_JAOWEE010000058.1:172196-253615 GCF_030334295.1 Citrobacter sp. Cf088 | reverse complement strand
CGCATCTGGCCGTTATCATCGACCACCGTTCCGGCAAATTTAAGCCCCTGCACGCTAATGACAACGGCATCGCCCGCTTTCGCATCACCGCCCGCCACGCCGCTAATCAGCGTGGGCATACTGTTTTCAATGGCGTTGACCACATCATCCGTCGCTACCGCGCCAATGTTGACCTGATTAGTCGCGAGATTATCAAGGTGTACGCTGTGGGTATCGGTGGCAATCGCCAGGTTGCCCGCCGCATCGTACGAGGTGACCGTGACCTTCACGTCCACGCTGGCGTCGACATTAAGGCTGTTACCGGCGAAGTCAGAAGTGTTCACCGCAATACGGTAGCCCAGCGCGTTGTTGCCTAAATCGATAACCTCTCCGCGATACTGGTGACCGTTAATCTCCACCAGCACCGGGTCGCCCGCTTTGGCGTCTTCCCCGCTTACCGTGCCGGAAATCACCTGATTACGTGTGTACAGCTCACTACGATTCAGGGTGTTATCGCCGTCTACATCATTAATTGTCAGAGAGTTGTGCGCCTGGGTGTCCAGCGTGACGGTCCGGTGCTCAAGCGCGGTTACTTCATTGCCCGCCGCGTCGTGGCTGACCAGCGTCACCACCACCGCATTTGCGCCCTCTTTCAGGGTTGCAGAAGGCACGGCGATTTCATAGTGTAACTGACCATGATCATCGAAAACCGTGCCGTGAAACACGTTGCCCTGAATAGTCAGCGTCACCGGATCGCCCGCTTTGGCATCACCGCTGGCAACGCCAGAAATAATGGTCGGCATACGAAACTCATTAGCGTTTACGACATCATCATTCGCCACCGTTTCAATGGTCACGGCATTTTGCGCATACAGATCGTTATCGACATGATGATCCGTGGAAACAATGGTGGTGTTTCCTGCGTCGTCAGTAGAGGTTAATGTGGCGTGAATGTTCTGGTTATTCAGTAACCCCTTGGTCAGTACCGGAATGGTATAAGTCAGAGCCCCATTACCTGGGTCGGTAACAACGCCGGTATATTCGTTACCATCAACCAATAAAGTGACGATATCGCCTGGTTTAGCATCGCCGCCGACCACCCCGTGGATCAGGGTTTGCGGCTGACGTGACTCTTCGTAGTTAATGAGGTTATCCGGCGTGACGTTTTCAACGCTAATACTGATATTTGGCCCGGTAATATCAATCAGCGCATGGTCAACACTTTCAGCCGTTCGTCCCGTCACATCGGTCGCGATTGCCACCACTGTTACATTTCCCGGAACCAGTCCCCCCAGATCAGTCTCAATATTCCAGTGCCCGTTGCTCACCGGAACAGTAACGGTAAATGTGTTTTTTTGGCTATCGGTGAAGGTGAGTGTGATGTGATTTTGATTACTGGTGCCGCTTAAATGGGTCTGGTGGAATTCATTTTTGTTAATGAAACCGTCGTTGCCGGCAAACTCGGTAATTTGCACCTCAGGCGGGAAAACACTCGCGGAACCGGCATCAATCCCCCCAATTGGCAAGTTGATATCCCAGTTCGGGCTTCCCAGACCTTTGGTGTTAAAACCTGCAGTCGGATCAACCACCTGTCCGGTTAATTCAAGCTGAACCAGAGTATGACCACCGCCGCCACCTTCTAATGTTACCGGTGCTTCATTACCCGCCGCGGTGGCTTCCAGCACCTGCGTCGGGTCAGCACCATCGGCAATGGCCTTTTGTGCAGCAGCAATATCCTGAGCGCTACTTTCCGGATTATGACTGGCCCGTAGACCGTGCTCACCCCAATGGCTATTGCGGCCTATATCAAGCGTTTTTCCGTCTGGTAAAGAGATACTTACCGCGCCGCTGACTCCGGTTACAATTTCCTCACCGCTATATACCCTGTCGCCTTCATGAACCTGTCGTTGTGCGCCATTGGCATCAACAACGTAAACCTGTCCAATGATTGCTTTGATCACACCGAGTAATTTGCTCACCGTAACCTCACTTAATTACCATCATTATTTTTATAAACTCGTTAATATATTAACGAACAAATATCACATTCAATTAATGTAAACATTAATATCTCAATGTAGAAAAAAACACATTTTATAGAATGCAATTACATGAGACTTGACTGGCAAATGAATATAATAAAAAATAACCAAAAATAAAACACGATGTGACAAAACATGTCGCTGAATAGCTGATTACAGCCATCAATCAAGATAATTCGCATTTGTTAATTAATATAACGTGTTTGTAAAAATGGATGATAGCGACGACAACTGGATGTCATAACCGTGAGATATAAGGCATTCATGTCATGAAGAAGTTTTTAGTTTTTCTGCTTTCATGTTTTTCAATAAATGCAGTTAACGCAGAAGACTTACAAAATACCGTTAAAGATGCATTAGCGAATCATCCTGAAGTTAATGCTGCAATAAATAGCCGTTATTCCTCAGAGCAAGAACTGCGAGCGGCACAAGGTGGCTATTTACCATCACTGAATTTAAATGCAGAGGCCGGGCGCAAAAATGTTGATGATGCAACTACCCGTGCGACAGGCCGCAATAACGGTCTGACTCAGTCACCTAACGAGGCGACTATCAGCCTCGAGCAAAATGTGTTTAACGGCTTTGCGACCAACAGCGAAGTGGCGCGGCAAAAAGCGACCGTTGACTCACGCGCCTACGGTGTGATGAACACCAGCGAAAGCACTGCTTATGCGGTGATCCAGGCCTATTTTGATGTGCTGCAACGCGAAGAGTTTGTGCGTCTTGCTGAAGACGATCTGGCTAACCACGAACGCATTTACGACCAGATAAAACTGCGTACCGATCAGGGAGTTGGGCGCTCCGGGGACTTTATGCAGGCCGAAGCACGTCTGGCACAGGCGCGTAACAACCTGCTAACCGAGCAGACTAACCTTGAAGATGCGAAAACCACCTTTGTCAGCGTGACCGGCATGGATCCGCAGGACTTAAGCCAGCCGGAGAGTATTGACTCTCAGTTGCCAACCTCGCTGGAAGATGCCAAAAGCCGGATGGAAAAAAACAGTCCATTACTGAAGTCCGCCAATGCGGATATAGAAGCTGCGCACCAGCAGTATGAAGCCTCGAAATCGACCTTCTATCCGCGAGTGGACGTTGAACTTTCCCGCGGAATCAGCAATAACACCGATACCACCCAAGCCCACACCGAAGAGTGGGAAGCGATGGTAAAACTGCATTACAACCTGTACCAGGGCGGCAGCGACAAAGCCAACATGAACTCCCGTGCTTATCTGCACAAGCAGGCTCAGGATGTACGTAATAACACGCTGCGCCAGCTGAATCAGGAGCTGCGCCTGGCCTGGACCGCACTGCAAAACGCACGCGCTCAGCTTCCTTCGGCAGAAGAATACGCCGACCGCAGCGTCAAAGTGCGCACGGCTTATCAGGATCAATTTAGTCTTGGCGAGCGTACGCTGCTGGATTTACTCGATAGTGAAAATGAAGTGTTTTCCTCTAAACGCCGTCTTGTTGAATTACGTTATCTGGCTATGACCAGTGGCTATCGTATTAGCGAACGCACCGGTGAATTAATGAATATTCTAAAAATCACACCTCCGCCTTCGGGGCAACCGGTAGATTCAGCAGAAGAAAATAACTTACCGGAACTTCATTAATAATTATTAATCCCCAATAAATCTCTGACCTGCACGCTTATAATTAGCTTGCTATTATTTAACCGTGCACGGTCAGAATGGTTGCGAAAATGAGTGCACAAGCCGAATTATTAAATGACGTCCCTGAGAATTACGCTAGCCCTAATTCTCAACATCACGACCCACGTAGCCATAATGACGACCCGTTATTAGATAGCTTACTGATTCTGTGTTCTCTGCACGGCAAACCGGCGAGTCGTTCAACATTAAGCAGTGGCCTGCCATTAGAAAACGATCGGCTCACGCTGAATATATTTCCACGCGCTGCGGCAAGGGCCGGTTTAAAGGCGCGAGTCGTCACGCGCACGCTCGATAAAATTCCAGCGATGTCGCTGCCAGCGGTCTTGTTATTGAACTCTGGGGGAACCGGGGTGTTGTTGGCCTGGAACGATGACGGCAGCGCCCGCTTTATGCCCAGCGAAAGCGAAGGCGGGGAAATCTGCGTTGATTTACCCACGCTCAGGCAGAACTATGCGGGCAAAGTCATTTTTGCGCATCCGCGCCACGAATTCGATTTGCAGGCAGAGGCCTTTCTGCCGCGTACCAAATCCTGGTTTAAAGACACGCTGAAACTGTCGCGTTTTCTGTATATGGATGCGGTGTTGGCCAGCCTGCTGATCAACCTGATTGCGCTCGGCACACCGCTCTTTACCATGAATGTCTATGATCGCGTTGTGCCGAACCAGGCAACGGCCACACTGTGGGTGTTAGCGATCGGCATCTGCCTGGCCTTTATCTTTGATCTGATTTTAAAAATGCTGCGCGGTATCTGCCTTGATATTGCAGGTAAGAAAAGCGATCTCATCATCTCCTCGACCCTGTTTGAGCGCATTATCGGTATGGAGATGAAAGAGAGCCCGGCACGCGTGGGCAGCTTTGCACAAAACATTCACGAGTTTCAGTCACTGCGTGATTTCCTCTCATCACTCACTCTGACGACAATTATCGATCTGCCCTTCACCCTGCTGCTGTTGATCGTCATCGGCATTATCGGCGGATCGCTGGCCTGGATCCCCGTGCTGACGCTACCGATTGCCCTGCTGTGCAGTTGGGCACTACAAAAGCCGGTCAACGCCGCGGTAGCAAAAACCATGAGCCTCGCCAGCGAACGCCAGGCGCTACTGATTGAAACCCTGAGCAGTCTGGATGCCATCAAAGTAAATAATGCCCAGAGCGAACGCCAGTTCCAGTGGGAACAAACGCTGGGTAGTCTGAGCCGCCTCGAACTACGGGTGAAAACCTTATCCAGCCTGGCCAGCAACCTCACCGGCTGGTTCCAGCAAATTTCAGGCGTGGTGATGATCATCGTCGGGGTGTACATGATTATCGACGGCAAACTGAGTATGGGTGGCTTGATCGCCTGTTACATGCTCAACGGTCGGGCACTCATGCCACTGGGCCAGCTTACCGGCCTTATCGCCCGCTATCAGCAGGCGAAGCTGACCATCAAAAATACTGAGAAAATGATGTCGCTGGCGCAGGAGCGCCGTGCGGATGAAAACCCACTCAAGCGTGAACAGTTACAGGGCAGCATTGAATTTCGCGATGTGGATTTCAGCTATCCGGAGCAACAAAACCTGTCTCTGCACAAAATTAACCTGACCATTCAGCCTGGCGAGCGCATCGGCATTATCGGGCGCAGCGGTTCCGGTAAAAGTTCACTGAGTAAACTTATCGTCAATTTATACCAGCCGAGCGCCGGGAACCTGCTGATCGATGGTATCGACTCTCGTCAGCTGGATGTGAACGATCTGCGCCACAGCATCGGTTACGTGCCGCAGGATATCCAGCTATTCAATGGCACACTGCGCGATAACCTGCTGTGCGGGGCGCGTTATATCGATGACGAAACCATGCTGCGGGCAGCGGAGCTGGCGGGCGTCAACGATTTCGCACGCCTGCATCCCGACGGCTATAACCTGCAGGTCGGCGAACGCGGATCTCAGCTTTCCGGCGGGCAACGGCAGGCTGTGGCACTCGCGCGTGCGCTGTTGCTAGATCCCCCTCTCCTGCTACTGGATGAACCCACCAGTTCGATGGACAACACCAGCGAAGAGAAGATCAAACACGCGCTGGCTCCCTTCATCGCGGGAAAAACGTTATTGCTGGTCACCCACCGCGCGTCGATGCTGTCGCTGGTTGACCGCCTGATTATTGTTGATAAAGGACGCATCATCGCGGATGGCCCGAAAGCTGTGGTGATGGATGCGTTGAAAAAGGGGCAGATTAATGCATCTCGCTGATTTCCTGGCTCACGCTCGCCGCTATATGCAGCACTATTTTCGTGGTCGTGACGAAAATCAAACCGACAGTATTAATGAGGTCAGCCAGGCCATTATTGATGACTCCCCAAGAGTGATTCGACTGACGCTGTGGACGATCCTCGCCCTGGTCGTACTGTCTTTCGTGTGGGCCGGCTTTGCGAAAATTGATGAAGTCACCCGCGGCGAAGGCAAAGCAATCCCTTCATCCAAACTGCAAAAAATCCAGAACCTGGAAGGGGGAATTGTCACCGAGCTGTATGTGCACGAGGGGCAAATTGTTAACGCCGGAACGCCGTTACTGCACCTCGACGACACGCGTTTCGCCTCCAACGTCGGCGAAACGGAAGCCGACAAACTCGGTCTGCGCGCCAAGGTAGAACGTCTGACGGCTGAAGTCGAAAACCGGGACTTTGTTATTTCACCAGAGATTGCCAGCCAGGCGCCGGATGTCGCCAGAGGAGAAACCGAACTGTACAACAGCCGCCGGAAGCAATTTCACAACGAAATTTCCGGGCTTGAAGAACAACTGGTGCAGAAAAAACAGGAACTGCGCGATTTTGAATCGAAGGAGGAACAGTTTAAGCACAGTCTCGGGTTACTGCGTCAGGAAATCAAAATGTCCGAGCCGCTGCTCGCCTCGGGCGCCATTTCAAAAGTCGAGCTGCTGCGCCTGCGTCGTACCGAAGTGGAAACCGCCGGGCAGCTCAATTCTATTAGCCTGTCGCTACCCAAGGCCACGTCAGAAATTAAAGAGATTGAGAATAAAATCGGTGAAAGCCGTGGCCGTTTCCAGAGTGATGCACTGGCCCAACTCAATGAGGCGCGTACGAATCTGAGCAAAACGCAGGCCAGCGTTAAAGCACTGGAGGATCGGGTGAACCGTACCATGGTCACCTCACCAGTGCGGGGTATCGTTCAGCAGGTGATGGTGAATACTATCGGCGGCGTCATTCAGCCGGGCAGCGACCTGGTGGAAATCGTTCCGCTGGATGACAAGCTGTTAATCGAGGCAAAAATACAGCCGCGCGATATCGCCTTCCTCCACCCGGGTCAGCATGCGATGGTGAAATTTACCGCTTACGATTACACCATCTATGGCGGTCTGCAAGGCGAAGTGGTGCAAATAAGCCCGGACACCGTTACCGATAAACAGGGGCGAAGCTTTTATATTGTGCGTTTGCAGACGGATAAAAATTACCTGGGTACAAAAGAGCATCCGATGTTGATCATTCCCGGGATGGTGGCGAGCGTCGATATTCTCACTGGTAAGAAAACGATTCTGAGCTACCTGTTAAAACCGATTATTCGCGCACGCGCGGAAGCACTCAGAGAACGTTGAGCGATTGCGCTCCCTTTCATTATTGCCGGGGAGCGCATGGGTTTATAACGGCGTGCAAAAAGAGAGCTTTCCACGATTCAGGATGATTTTCCCGTCATTAACCAGTTCCTGTAACACCTTATGGATGGCGCTACGAGAGATATGGTTACGGGTCAAAATAAAAGTATACACGGACGTTTTCTCACGCACCCCAGGCTCCATCGCCCAGATATATTTTACGTGTTCAATAATCTGCTCACGTATAGTGCGGTGCGACTGCAACGCCTCACGCTGGAAATAACGTTGAAGATGATGCGTTAAGATATCAAACGCCTGCTTCCATAAGTTTTTAGCTGTAAACAGGAGATCGGCATTTTGTACGCTCATCGCCCACATTTCGCAATCGGTATCACAACGTAAATAGTGACCGGCCACTTCCGTACGCATTTGTGGCAGGCCGAGAATGGCAGGTGCAGAAATACTCACCGTGACTAAATCGTTTTCCACACGATAAACAGAGACAGTCCCTTTCTCCAGAAACAAGATATGTCCATCGGTCTTCAAATCAATACGCTGACGTTTTTTACGTAACGACAGCCAGGCATTATCCGACTTCTTCATTTCATCGCCAACGAGCACTACAGCATTTTCAATTTCTTTCTGGAACATGGGACTCTCTACCGCAAATTATGGCTTTGTCAAAAAGATGGTTAAATTTACTCAGCACTAAAAATAAATGTCAGCCCGCAAACAAGCTGACATTTATCCCTATCTACATCTACCACCGGCATTCCCTGGTGCCGTTGACGCGTTAAGGTTCATGTTGTTTTCGCGTGGTGGTGTCAGGCAGTATATGGCGCTGTCCATAAAGAATTAATGGCAATCATCTTTGTCGACATTTTTTCATCTTTCTGTTCTTGGCATAGTAGCAAAAAAGATACAATTAATTGATTTCAATGGATTTTATTTTCATTAAAAAATTATCATTCTTGTTATATCATGATACTAAATTGCAACACTTCTCGGTTCTCGCTGTGGGATTAGGTCCATGCTGGTGGTCTTTATAGGCTCAGTGGTATCATGACTAATCAACCATCTGACGCATCATCAAGAGTAGAGACAATATGTCTGAGACTGGCAATGTCAGTTATCTGATTGAAAATAGAATAATATTTACGCCAGCCGCACAATGTCTGGCGCGGGTAGATCACCCCAATCAGCGGATAAAACTCAAACACTCAGCGTCGTTATGTCTTTTATTACTTATTCAACATCGCGGGCAAGTGGTTTCTCAAAACGAATTGCTAGAATTCGGTTGGGGTAAAAATCACCGCCAGGTAAGTTTCAACGCCTTTTATCAAAGTATTCTCTCGTTGCGTAAAAGCTTGCTGCAGCTGGAGCTTGAACAACCGCTGATCACAACGATTCCCCGCAAAGGGCTGATCATTCAGGAAGAGTTTGATATTCAGGTCATTGATACACCGAAGAATAACTCTGCTTCTGTTGAAGAATCCTTAGCGCCATTAGCGCCAGATGCCACCATTGAGGAACTTTTGTCTGACACGCCGCGTCAACCTTTGATAACGACAGCAGAAACGATTATGTTGGCACTTACCCTGATAATTTGTGTGCTTATATTATATCCGTGGCAAGCCAGTGATGATTATTTCTCCGGCTATATCGCCGCGAGCAAAACACCAACAGACTGTCAGTATTATTTCAATAGCGATGCCAGTAACTTTTCCCGGCATACCGCGTTTATCGACAAAAACCCAGGATTGTGTCAGATCCATAAATTTATTTATATCACAACCTATCCTGAGTCTAAGAAACTGTCCGCGCTGGTGTGTCGCTCGCCGATAAAAGCCAGGCAGGAAAACGCCTGTCAGCCGGTATATTACCCGCGGTATGATAGCTAATGAATTTATATCCCCGAACCTCCCGCATCCAGACAGGTATTATCCTGCTACTTTGTTTTGCTACGCTAATTCTTACTGTCGTCTATCGGTACAGTAAGAACAATGGTGAGTTACAAGATCTTACCTGCCGCTCTGCCATCGAAATTGTACGCAATACAAGCTCGTTCCGAGGGATTATTGATATCAAAACCGGGGGCAGTAAAGGTATTGTTAATATTGATGGTATTATCAAAGATGCCGAAAATAATGAGCAGACCGTGCAACGCATGGTACTTTTTACACAATCCAGCTACGGCTCAAGCCCGGTTTGGATTTCACAGAAAATCCAAATTTCCAATCGCGAAACGGCTCCCGCCAGCCTTATACAGGAACTCCTCCCCGACTTTTTCCTGACCAACACCAGCGTATCCAACGTCGATTTTTTTGCGCTGAATAGCGAGACATACCTGATTACCAAAGAGGGGATCCCCTATCTGTATTGCCAGAATTATGCTTTGCCGGAAAATGAATAATCAATAAGCGTTCTGGCGGCAAAACCTACGGATGAATCTCAGCCGTTGTCGGTGATAAGATAGACCATTCAGGCCGAGCCAACGCTCGTCGTTACTGCCCTTCAGGCGGCTTTCGAATGACAAATTTGTGGGTTTATGTGAGTTTCCAGGGGCTCACGTGAGACTGCCCAGGCACCCAAAAAGATTAAAAAAAGAGCAAAAGCGATATGAAAGAGTCACTTGATACGGACTTCACGAACCACACCCCAATGATGCAGCAGTATCTCAAGCTAAAAGCCCAGCATCCGGAGATACTGTTGTTTTACCGCATGGGCGACTTTTACGAACTGTTTTATGACGATGCGAAACGCGCGTCTCAGCTGCTTGATATCTCCCTGACCAAACGCGGCGCATCAGCAGGCGAGCCTATCCCGATGGCGGGTATTCCTCACCATGCGGTAGAAAACTACCTCGCCAAGCTGGTCAATCAGGGGGAATCTGTCGCTATTTGTGAGCAAATCGGCGATCCGGCAACCAGCAAAGGCCCGGTTGAGCGCAAAGTGGTGCGTATCGTCACGCCTGGCACCATCAGTGATGAAGCGCTGTTGCAAGAACGCCAGGACAACCTGCTGGCCGCTATCTGGCAAGACAGTAAAGGTTACGGCTACGCCACGCTGGATATCAGCTCCGGGCGTTTTCGCGTCAGCGAACCGGCCGACCGCGAGACCATGGCCGCAGAATTGCAGCGCACCAATCCCGCTGAACTGCTGTATGCCGAAGATTTCGCTGAAACATCACTGATTGAGGGGCGTCGCGGATTGCGTCGTCGTCCACTATGGGAATTTGAAATCGATACTGCTCGCCAGCAACTAAACTTGCAGTTTGGCACGCGGGATCTGATTGGTTTTGGCGTGGAAAACGCCCCGCGCGGATTATGTGCTGCTGGCTGTCTGCTGCAATACGTAAAAGATACCCAGCGCACCTCGCTGCCGCATATTCGTTCTATCACCATGGAACGTCAACAGGACAGCATCATTATGGATGCCGCCACGCGCCGCAATCTGGAAATTACCCAGAACCTGGCGGGCGGCGTTGAAAACACACTGGCTTCAGTACTCGACTGCACCGTGACGCCGATGGGCAGCCGTATGCTCAAGCGCTGGCTGCATATGCCGGTCCGTGACACCAAAGTCCTTACCGAGCGTCAACAGACTATTGGCGCGCTACAGGATTCCACCAGTGAATTGCAACCCGTGCTGCGTCAGGTCGGCGATCTGGAACGTATCCTGGCGCGTTTGGCCCTGCGTACTGCGCGTCCGCGCGATCTGGCCCGTATGCGTCATGCCTTCCAGCAATTACCGGAACTGCGCGCGCAACTGGAAAGTGTAGACAGTGCCCCCGTGCAGATGCTGCGCGAGAAAATGGGTGAGTTTGCTGAGCTGCGTGAACTGCTGGAACGCGCTGTTGTGGAAGCTCCGCCAGTGCTGGTTCGCGACGGTGGCGTCATCGCCCCGGGCTATAACGAAGAATTGGACGAATGGCGAGCGCTGGCTGATGGCGCAACTGACTATCTGGACAGACTGGAAATCCGTGAGCGCGAGCGCACCGGTCTGGATACGCTGAAGGTTGGGTTTAACGCCGTTCATGGCTACTACATTCAGATCAGCCGTGGGCAGAGCCATCTGGCGCCGATTAACTATGTGCGTCGTCAGACGCTGAAAAACGCCGAACGCTACATTATTCCGGAACTGAAAGAGTACGAAGACAAAGTTCTGACGTCAAAAGGTAAAGCACTGGCGCTGGAAAAACAGCTGTACGATGAGCTGTTCGACATGCTGTTGCCGCATCTGGCTGATTTGCAACAGAGCGCCAGCGCGCTGGCGGAGCTGGACGTACTGGTCAACCTTGCAGAACGCGCTTATACCCTGAATTACACCTGCCCGACCTTCACCGATAAACCCGGCATTCGTATTACTGAGGGACGTCATCCGGTGGTTGAACAGGTGCTAACCGAGCCGTTTATCGCCAACCCGCTTAACCTCTCGCCTCAGCGACGGATGCTGATCATCACCGGTCCGAATATGGGGGGTAAAAGTACCTATATGCGCCAGACCGCGTTGATTGCGCTGTTGGCCTACATCGGCAGCTACGTTCCGGCGCAGAAAGTGGAAATAGGCCCGATCGATCGGATCTTTACCCGCGTGGGCGCGGCGGATGATTTGGCATCCGGTCGTTCTACCTTCATGGTAGAAATGACCGAAACCGCCAACATTCTGCATAATGCCACCGAGAACAGCCTGGTGCTGATGGATGAGATTGGACGCGGCACCTCCACCTACGACGGCCTGTCGCTGGCATGGGCGTGCGCGGAAAACCTGGCCAATAAAATCAAAGCATTAACGTTGTTTGCCACCCACTACTTCGAACTGACTCAGTTACCGGAAAAAATGGAGGGCGTCGCGAATGTGCATCTGGATGCGTTAGAGCACGGCGATACCATCGCCTTCATGCACAGCGTACAGGATGGTGCGGCGAGCAAGAGCTATGGTCTGGCAGTAGCTGCCCTGGCAGGCGTGCCGAAAGAGGTTATTAAACGCGCGCGGCAAAAACTGCGCGAACTGGAAAGCATTGCGCCAAACGTTGCCGCGACCCAGGTCGATGGTACACAGATGTCGCTGCTTTCAGTGCCTGAAGAAACCTCGCCCGCCGTTGAAGCGCTGGAAAACCTCGACCCGGATTCACTAACGCCTCGCCAGGCGCTGGAATGGATCTACCGGTTGAAGAGTCTGGTGTAGTATGAAAGTGCCCGATGGCGCTTTGCTTATCGGGCCTACGGCAACGCGAGAATGGGTGCAAGAGGACGAAACCGGACCATCAGGACGCGGGGTTTCCCCCGCGTTGTTGCTACTTCTTCGGTTCGTAAGCGAGAACAGCTTTAAACTCCATACCACGTTCTTTAATACTTAACTCGCACAACGAATCTCGCACCATTAACGTGAATCCCAGCGCCGTGAAACACAGCACTACAATTGCCACAAGGGCATATTTTGTCAGCATGTCTTGCCTCCCTGCAAAGAAGAGACTAACATCCAAATTGTTCAGGTTTGTACGCTAGCCTCAGGTTGATAGAACTATCTCCTGGGGCTTTTGTCTTTCCGGGACCTTGACAATGCTCAAAGCCCAAAAAGCCTCAAGCACCCGCCGCTATTCTATTCCCGATGCCGCTGTAACAAATCAATTTATCAATACGTTACGAGTCTGCTCGCAAAAAAGACCCGGAATCCCGGGCCTTCAGTATTAGCGCTTACCTTCCGCCAGCAGCGGTGGAATACTCGGCACCATCGGTGCATCATCCATATCTTTTTGCGTCATACGAAACGCCTCCGGGTAGTGCTCGCGGCTGGTACGACGTAGCGGCTCGGTATTACGCCAGGTGTACAGACAATGCTGGCACTGATATACCGTCCAGACATCTTTTACCGGCGAGTTTGCCATCACTTCAATATGTTCATCGGCACAACGTGGACAAATCATCTGCTACTCCTTATTTACGGTTGGCCAGCATGGCGGTCAGTTTTTCTGCCCAGGCTTTCGTTTCCGGTAAATCACATACCGGCTGGCTGTAGTGCCCACGGTTATCCGGCGCGACCGGCGTGGTGGCATCAATAATTAACTTGTCGGTAATCCCCGCCGGACTGGAACCCGGATCAAGCTCAAGCACCGACATATTCGGCAGTTGCACCAGATCGCCCGCCGGGTTGACCTTCGAAGACAGCGCCCACATCACCTGCGGCAGGTTGAACGGGTCAACATCCTCATCAACCATAATCACCATTTTCACGTAACCCAGGCCATGCGGCGTCGTCATTGCACGCAGCCCCACCGCGCGGGCAAAGCCGCCGTAGCGTTTTTTGGTGGAGATAATCGCCAGCAAACCGTGGGTGTACATGGCATTCACCGCCTGCACTTCCGGGAACTCGGCTTTCAGCTGTTGATACAGCGGTACGCAGGTTGCCGGCCCCATCAGGTAGTCAATCTCCGTCCACGGCATCCCCAGATATAGCGATTCAAAAATCGGTTTGGTGCGATAAGAGACTTTATCGATACGTACGACCGTCATATTACGTCCACCGGAATAGTGCCCGGTAAACTCGCCAAACGGCCCTTCGATTTCACGCTTACGGCTTTCAATGACCCCTTCGAGGATCACTTCCGAACCCCAAGGCACGTCAAAGCCGGTGAGCGGTGCGGTAGCGATCGGGTACGGGCTTTCACGCAGCGCTCCCGCCATTTCGTATTCCGACTGATCGTACTTCAGCGGCGTGGCCCCCATCAGGGTGATGATAGGATCGTTACCCAGCGTGATGGCAATTGGCAGATCTTCACCGCGCTCTTCAGCTTTATGCAGATGCAGCGCGATATCATGCATCGGCACCGGCTGCAGGCCAAGCTTGCGTTTGCCCTTCACTTCCATACGATAAATGCCGACGTTCTGTTTGCCGAAGTTGTCCGGATCCAGCGGATCGCGCGACACCACGCAAGCTTTATCAAGATAGAAACCGCCGTCACCATCGTTCAGACGAAACAGCGGCAGAATATCAAACAGGTTGATCTCCTCACCATCAACACAGTTTTCAGCCCACGCCGGGTTGGCACGACGCTCCGGCGTAACCGGAAATTTATCCCAACGACGGATAAACTCATCAATTTGTTTTTTCACCGGCGTATTGGGCGGCAGGCCTAATGAAATGGCATGATTCTGCCATGAGCCGATGGTATTCATCGCCACGCGGGCGTCGGTAAAACCACTAATATTGTCAAACCACAGCGCTGGCGCACCGTCGCCAATACGTCCGGTCGCGTTAGCCGCCGCAGCCAGATCCGGCTCAGCGTTGACTTCTTCACTGATTTTCAGCAATTGTCCCTGGTCGTCCAGCGCTTGTAAAAAGCTGCGCAAATCATCAAATGCCATTATTCATTCTCCTGTGAAAAATTCTGCGCCTGCCGTAAACCCTGCCAGCGACGGGCGTTTGGATGCTCCAGACCAAACTGATCGAGCACACGCGCAACGATATGCTGAGTGATGTCATCGACCGTTTGCGGGTGGTTGTAAAACGCGGGCATCGGCGGGACCATCGCCACGCCCATGCGGGAAAGTGCGAGCATGTTTTCCAGATGAATAGTGCTGAGCGGCATTTCGCGCGGAACCAGCACCAGCTTGCGCCCTTCTTTCAGCACCACATCAGCAGCACGCCCCACCAGTCCTTCCGCGTAGCCTGCTCGAATACCGGCCAGCGTTTTCATACTGCAGGGGATAACGATCATGCCGTCAGTACGAAACGATCCTGAGGATATGGTCGCCGACTGGTCCGCCGGGTTGTGGCAATAATCGGCCAACGCCGACACATCACGGACGCTGTATGGTGTTTCCAGTTCAATGGTGGTTTTGGCCCACTTTGACAGCACCAGATGGGTTTCTACCCCCGGCATTTCCCGCAGTGCCAGCAATAGCGACACACCAAGCGGTGCGCCGGTCGCCCCGGTCATTCCTACAATCAGTCTCATTTCGCCCTCAATTTTGTTCGTGTACGAACATTTTATTAAAATACTCCCTCGATACATTCCGGACAAGAGCACCTCGCACAGATTGCTAAAGCAGCAATGGTTAAACTATGACGCGTTACCCGTTAAGATAGAGACTGACAGATATTCCGGAGCTCTCATGCCGTTAAGAAACACAGCCTTTCACCTTTTACGTCAGCTTTTTCAGCAACATACGGCTCGCTGGCAACATGAATTACCGGATCTGACCAAACCGCAGTATGCGGTGATGCGCGCCATTGCCGAGCATCCCGGCATTGAGCAGGTCGCCCTGACCGAAGCCGCAGTCTGTACCAAGGCAACGCTTGCGGAAATGCTGAGCCGGATGGAAAAACGGGAGTTGGTCAGACGTGAACACGACCCGGCAGATAAGCGTCGGCGGTTTGTTTATTTGACCGCGCAAGGAGAAGCATTACTGGCCAGCGCAACCCCGTTAGGCGATAGCGTGGATGATGAGTTTCTGGGGCGATTATCTGATGAAGAACGTGAGCAGTTCACACGTCTGGTGCGTAAGATGATGAACTAATCTGCCGGATGGCGACATAAATGTCTTATCCGGCCTACAAAGTCCGGCTCCCCATAGGCCTGATAAACGCAGTGCCATCAGGCAACAAACATAGAAAAAGGCCAGTCTCAATGAGACTGGCCTTTCTTGATAGAACTTGTGCTTACTCGCGGAACAGCGCTTCGATATTCAGTCCCTGAGTCTGCAGGATTTCACGCAGACGACGCAGACCTTCAACCTGAATCTGGCGAACACGTTCACGGGTGAGGCCAATTTCGCGGCCCACATCTTCCAGTGTCGCAGCTTCATACCCCAGCAGACCAAAGCGACGTGCCAGTACCTCACGCTGTTTGGCGTTCAGTTCGAACAGCCATTTGACGATGCTCTGTTTCATATCATCGTCTTGCGTGGTGTCTTCCGGGCCGTTTTCCTTTTCATCGGCCAGAATATCCAGCAACGCTTTTTCGGAATCGCCACCCAGCGGGGTGTCTACCGAGGTAATACGCTCGTTGAGTCGGAGCATACGGCTGACGTCATCAACCGGTTTGTCCAGTTGTTCAGCAATCTCTTCTGCGCTCGGTTCGTGGTCCAGTTTATGCGACAACTCACGCGCGGTACGCAGATAGACGTTCAGCTCTTTTACAATGTGAATTGGCAGTCGGATCGTACGGGTTTGGTTCATTATCGCCCGTTCGATCGTCTGGCGGATCCACCAGGTTGCGTATGTTGAGAAGCGGAACCCGCGTTCCGGGTCAAACTTCTCGACTGCACGGATCAGTCCCAGATTGCCCTCTTCAATCAGGTCCAGCAATGCCAGACCACGATTGCCATAACGACGAGCAATTTTCACCACCAGACGCAGGTTACTTTCAATCATGCGACGGCGGGATGCGACATCCCCACGCAGTGCGCGACGCGCAAAATAAACTTCTTCTTCGGCTGTTAACAGTGGCGAATAACCAATCTCACCAAGGTAAAGCTGAGTCGCGTCCAACACACGCTGTGTGGCCCCCTGCGATAACAGCTCTTCTTCAGCCAGGTCGTTATCACTGGGTTCCTCTTCACTCAAGGCTTTTTCATCAAAAGCCTCTACTCCGTTCTCATCAAATTCCGCATCTTCATTTAAATCATGAACTTTCAGCGTATTCTGACTCATAAAGGTGGCTCCTACCCGTGATCCCTAACGGAACTAGCACGTGAAAGCCTGGTTCCGCCGAATTATCGCTGCGGTAAATAACGCAGCGGGTTTACGGATTTCCCCTTGTAACGAATTTCAAAATGCAAGCGTGTTGAACTGGTTCCGGTACTACCCATGGTAGCTATTTTCTGCCCCGCCTTGATTTCTTGTTGTTCCCGGACCAGCATTGTATCGTTATGGGCGTAGGCACTCAGGTAATCATCGTTATGTTTGATGATAATAAGATTACCGTAACCACGCAGCGCGTTACCGGCATAGACGACGCGTCCATCTGCGGTCGCGACAATAGCCTGTCCCTTGCTGCCTGCAATGTCGATCCCTTTATTGCCACCTTCGGTAGCCGCAAAGTTTTCGATCACTTTGCCGTCGGTCGGCCAGCGCCAGGTAGAGATTGGCGAGCTGGTTGACGTTGAGCTTGCAGTTGATTCGGTTGCGCTAACTGCCGGAGCCGTTACAGGCGCTGTGACCACAGTCCCAGCAGGCTTGTTGTTCGGCAACATTTTATTAGCACTTTGTTCACCTGAATCCTCAGAATACGTAATTGTTGGTTTCGAAGCAACAGCAACGGTGGAATTTTGTGCAGGGTTGGTCACAACTCCTTGCTGTGCTGCATCCGCCTGGGTGATGGCATTTCCACCGGTAATCGGTGCGCCAGACGCATTGCCCACTTGCAGAGTTTGACCGACATTCAGGCCATACGGGGCCGGAACGTTATTGCGTTGTGCGAGATCACGGAAATCGTTCCCGGTAATCCAGGCAATATAGAAAAGGGTATCGCCTTTCTTAACAGTATAGGTACTGCCGCCCGTATAGCTACCTTTCGGAATGTTCCCATACTTACGATTGTACACAATACGACCGTTTTCCATCTGCACAGGTTGTTCCGCAACAGGCTGGATCTGTGTTGACTGTGTGGTCGGACGCTGCACCGGCTGGATCTGCGGCGTTTGCTGTACTGTCGACGTCGAGCCCATTTTTGGTGGAGGCGTAATCAGCATACCGGAATTGGTGTTCGTTGATGCACCGCCATCAACGGAACTGACCGGTGCAGGTGGATTCGAGGTATTTGAACAACCTGCCAGCCATAATGAAACCAGTGACAATGCCGCAATGCGGCGAACGGTAAATTTGTGGCTTCCCGCGCTCATTTATCCCCCAGGAAAATTTGGTTAAAACCAGTGACGTAATCACCGTGCAAGGCATCGGACTGGGCACTGGAAACGTGACCACGATACGCTTACTAATTCCAGAATATCCAGGAAAACTCCAGGTATTCAGAGCCTGTATCTACGCAAGCTCCCCTTTTACTAAGGGAACGAAGCGTACGGCCTCCACGGTATCGATAATAAATTCGCCTCCCCGACGACGCACCCGTTTCAGAAACTGGTGCTCGTCACCCACGGGTAAGACGAGAATGCCGCCTTCATCCAACTGCATCATCAATGCGGTTGGGATCTCAGGCGGCGCTGCCGTAACAATGATAGCGTCAAACGGGGCTCGCGCTTGCCAGCCTTGCCATCCATCACCATGACGGGTAGAAACATTATGTAAATCAAGCTGTTTAAGTCGACGACGCGCCTGCCACTGCAAACCTTTAATGCGCTCAACAGAGCACACATGGTGCACCAGGTGCGCCAGAATCGCCGTTTGGTAGCCAGAGCCGGTACCAATTTCCAGCACCCGGGACTGTGGCGTTAACTCCAGCAGCTCGGTCATCCGTGCAACCATATAGGGCTGCGAAATCGTCTGCCCCTGACCAATCGGCAGGGCAATATTGTCCCAGGCCTTATGTTCAAACGCCTCATCAATGAATTTTTCACGCGGCACGGCGGCAAGTGCATCGAGAACAAGCTCATCTCTGATGCCCTGCGCACGTAATTGTTCAAGAAGAGTGTGTACGCGTCTGCTTACCATTGCGTGTCGGCTCCCACGCTGTCTAGCCAGTCAGAAACAACTTCATGCGCGCCGTATGCGGTTAAATCGACATGCAGCGGCGTGATGGAAACATAGCCTTCATCGACGGCGGCAAAATCAGTATCCGGTCCGGCGTCGCACTTTTCGCCCGGTGGCCCGATCCAGTACAGCGTATTACCGCGCGGGTCCTGCTGTGGTATCACCTGATCCGCAGGATGGCGACTACCGCAGCGGGTGACGCGAATACCTTTAATCTGATCCAGCGGTAAATCCGGCACGTTGATATTCAAAATGCGCCCGGTGCGCAGCGGTTCACGACTCAGCGCCCGTAAGATACGGCAGGTTACTGCGGCAGCAGTATCGTAGTGTTTATGCCCATCAAGTGAGACAGCCAGCGCAGGGAAGCCCAGGTGACGACCTTCCATCGCCGCCGCAACGGTACCGGAATAGATAACATCATCGCCGAGATTAGGACCTGCGTTAATACCAGACACGACAATGTCCGGACGCGGACGCATTAATGCGTTAACGCCCAGATAGACGCAATCGGTAGGTGTACCCATTTGTACGGCGATATCACCGTTATCATAGGTGAACGTGCGAAGTGAGGATTCCAGCGTCAGCGAGTTGGACGCGCCACTGCGGTTACGATCCGGGGCAACCACCTGTACGTCAGCAAACTCACGCAGCGCTTTCGCCAGCGTTTGTATACCGGGTGCGTGAACCCCATCATCGTTACTCAGCAATATACGCATAATCACCCATTGTGTTAATAAGTTCCCTTACAACACTGGTGGCGAAGCTACCTGCCGGTAGCCAGAAACGTAACTCAACGGTTACGTCATCCCACCAGTTCCAGCTTAATTGTTGTGGATACAGCAACATAGCGCGACGCGACGCGTCGACTTTCTCGCGCAATAACAGAGACTGCAGCGCGGTTTCATCAGCAACAGCGGCTTCTTCAAACGCCAGCGCGTCGCGTTGAGTTCCCCACTCACCGCTGCCCGGTAATGCCGCTGTAATCATCAATTCTTTCTCATCGACGCGACGCTGTAATTCAGTTTGTTCTTCCTGTGCGGCGACAAACCAGCTTCCGCGCCCCGATAATTGTAGCGCATCGCCGTCAACAACTTGATTAAAGTCTGTTTTTTTCAGGCGTTCACTGACTATCTGATTAAACAACGCGCTACGGGCCGCCGACAACCAAAAACTGCGTTTATTGCGATCGCGCACCGGCGCATCGCTTTGCGCCCAGCGCAGCGCCCCTTGCAGGTTGCTGCCGCCGATACCAAAACGCTGAGCGCCAAAATAGTTCGGAACGCCGCGCTCGTTAATTGCCTGCAAACGCGCTTCAACATCATTTCGCTCGCTCACTTCACGCAGCACCAGCGTAAATTCGTTGCCTTTCAGCGCCCCTAAACGCAGCTTACGCTTGTGGCGTGCGTACTCCAGCACTTTACAGCCTTCAAGCTCAAATTTGCTTAAATCAGGCATCGCATTGCCCGGCACACGCGCACACAGCCACTGTTCCGTGACCGCATGCTTGTCTTTCTGGCCAGCAAAGCTCACTTCGCGGGCATGAATTTTCAGGAATTTCGCCAGCGCGTCAGCCACAAAACGGGTGTTACAACCGTTTTTCAGGATACGCACCAAAATGTGCTCGCCTTCGCCATCGGGTTCGAAGCCTAAATCTTCGACGACGACAAAGTCTTCCGGATTCGCTTTCAGAATGCCATGGCCTTGTGGTTTGCCATGGAGATACGTCAGATCTTCAAACGCAGTCATTTCGTTGCCTTAATGAGTAACGCCACCGCTTCACAGGCAATCCCTTCCCCACGCCCGGTAAAACCGAGTTTTTCCGTGGTGGTCGCTTTCACGTTAACATCATCCATATGGCAGCCGAGGTCTTCGGCAATAAACACTCGCATTTGTGGAATGTGCGGCAGCATCTTCGGCGCCTGGGCAATAATTGTCACATCCACATTACCAAGCGTATAGCCTTTGGCCTGAATACGCCGCCAGGCTTCACGCAATAATTCACGACTATCAGCACCTTTAAAGGCCGGGTCGGTGTCCGGGAATAGCTTACCGATATCCCCCAGCGCAGCCGCGCCCAGCAGAGCATCGGTTAACGCGTGTAACGCCACGTCGCCATCAGAATGCGCCAGCAATCCTTTTTCATACGGGATGCGCACACCACCAATGATAATTGGGCCAACTCCTCCAAAAGCGTGTACGTCGAAACCGTGTCCAATTCGCATTATGCCTTCTCCTGATATACACAGCGTCCTCCAGGCAGCCTGAAGGATGATGTATCTAGATAGTTCGGGTCAGATAAAATTCCGCCAGCGCCAGATCTTCCGGGCGGGTGACTTTGATGTTGTCAGCACGCCCTTCGACCAGCTGCGGATGAAAGCCGCAATATTCCAGCGCCGAAGCTTCGTCTGTAATAGTTGCACCTTCGTTGAGTGCACGCGTCAGGCAATCGTGCAATAACTCGCGCGGGAAAAACTGCGGCGTCAACGCATGCCATAAATCGGTGCGATCGACCGTATGGGCGATGTCTGTTCGCCCCGGCTCCGCGCGCTTCATTGTGTCGCGTACCGGTGCGGCAAGGATCCCGCCGGTACGGCTGGACTCGCTGATTGCCAGCAAACGGGCCAGATCATCCTGGTGCAGGCACGGACGCGCGGCGTCATGCACCAGCACCCAACGGGCCTCCCCTGCGGCTTGCAAACCGGCAAGGACAGAATCGGCACGCTCGTTGCCGCCATCCACCACCGTAATTTGCGGGTGCGCAGCAAGTGGAAGTTGGGCAAAGCGACTGTCGCCTGGGCTGATAGCGATGACGACTCGCGTCACCCGGGGATGAGCCAGCAGCGCATCAACCGAGTGTTCAAGAATGGTTTTATTGCCAATAGAGAGGTACTGCTTAGGACACTCTGTTTGCATTCGGCGGCCAAACCCGGCAGCCGGCACCACGGCGCAAACGTCCAATAAAGTGGCTGCCATGTTAAATCCCTGGACGGTTTATCGATTGTTTTGCCCTGCAGTCTGAGCGCGTTTAGACGCGTCAGGCACCAGACGATAAAAAGTTTCGCCCGGCTTAGTCATACTGAGTTCGTTGCGCGCACGCTCCTCAATAGCCTCTTGTCCGCCATTGAGATCGTCAATTTCGGCAAAGAGCTGATCGTTACGCGCTTTAAGTTTCGCGTTTGTAGCTTGCTGCGCAGCAACATCATCGTTGACGCGACTATAGTCATGTATGCCGTTCTTACCGAACCACAGCGAATACTGCAGCCAGACTAATAAAGCCAGCAACAGCAGCGTTAGTTTACCCATCCTGCCCCCTGAAAAACGGCATTAATATCCCATAACTTCCGCAGACAACTTTACATCAACGGTCGGGAATGCCGCGACAACGCGGGCAAATGTACCACATTTGCCCGTTGTTACGTATACCCCGTGTAAGGAGAACACAATCTCATTGTTGGTTACGGTTTGAATTATGACCAGAGAGTGAACAACGTCGGCGATTGTTAAAAAAAAGCGTTTGCCTAACCCAATAACCATAAAAATAGTGCGCCAAACATCGCCCCAACCACCAGCAGGGTACAGGTAATGCTCAGCAGCAACCTCCCCTTCAATAGCGAGTGCAAGGCAATACCCGCGACAATCGCCACGGGCAGCAACGCGAGGAAAAAGGGCCAGGTATAAATGAAGAAAAACAGTGTATTAGGGCCATACATCAGACACGGGAATCCCAGCGCCAACAACCATGCGATAAAACCGACCACGGCCCCCGGTAGTGACCAGGTGGTTTCGTCGTCGGCGGCGAAGGTATCTGACTCTGTAATTGTAATGTTATGGCTGTTACGCATATCTAATCCTGTGACCGTGACTGACCGGGCATGTGAGCTCGGGTGTCTCAGGATCTGATAATATCTTCCTGCCTCAGCAGGTCTAATAATTGGGGTACCAAATTTGTTACCAATTGTTCACCATCAAGATGAATCTCTGGCGATTCAGGCGCTTCGTATACCGAATCAATTCCGGTGAAATTGCGTAACTCACCCGCCCGCGCTTTTTTATACAGCCCTTTTGGATCGCGTGCTTCACACGTTGCTAATGGCGTATCGACAAAAACTTCAATAAAACGCCCTTCGCCAACTCGCTCACGAACCATTTTGCGCTCAGCGCGATGCGGTGAGATAAAGGCGGTCAACACCACAAGACCCGCATCCACCATCAGGTTAGCCACTTCACCAACCCGGCGAATATTCTCCTTACGATCGGCATCACTAAATCCAAGATCGCTGCACAAGCCGTGACGCACGTTATCGCCATCCAAGAGATAAGTACTCACCCCCAGCTTATGCAACGCTTCTTCAAGCGCCCCTGCTACCGTGGATTTACCGGAGCCTGACAGCCCGGTAAACCACAGTACAACACCACGATGACCGTGGCGTTGTTCCCGCTGTTGCGGTGTAACAGGATGGGCATGCCAGACGACGTTTTCGTCATGCAGCGCCATTATTTTCCTCCCAGCAGATCGCGCGCACCCCAGTGTGGGAAGTGGCGACGCACCAGTGCATTAAGCTCCAGCTCAAACGCGCTGAACTGAGAAGCCGCGGCGTGCTCCTGAACAAGTGGCTCACGCACCAGTCCCGCGCCAACGGTAACGTTGGTCAGGCGGTCAATAATTATCAGCCCGCCCGTCACCGGGTTCTGCTGATAGGTATCCAGCACCAGCGGCTCATCAAAGGTCAGATTAACCAGACCGATGCCGTTCAGCGGTAGCGCTTCAACGTTACGTTGGGTCAGGTTGTTTATATCGACCTGATATTGCACATTATCAACGCGTGCGCGGGTCTTCTTGCCTGCGACTTTGATGTCGTAGCTTTGTCCAGGCGACAGCGGTTGTTCCGCCATCCAAACCACATCAATGGCTGCGCTTTGTACCGCCGGCAACGCCTCACCGGCATCAAGTAACAGGTCGCCCCGGCTGATATCGATCTCATCTTTCAGCACCAGGGTGATCGCTTCACCTGCATGCGCTTCCTGTAAATCGCCATCAAAGGTCACGATCCGCGCTACGCTGGACTCAACGCCGGACGGCAGCACTTTGACGCGCTGCCCGACCTTCACGCTACCGGAGGCCAGCGTTCCGGCATAACCACGAAAATCCAGATTCGGTCGGTTCACATACTGCACTGGGAAGCGCATCGGCTGAGTATCAATACTGCGCTGGATCTCAACGGTTTCCAGCACTTCCAGCAGCGTCGGACCGCTGTACCACGGCATACTGGCGCTTTGCGAAGCCACGTTATCGCCTTCCAGCGCAGAGAGCGGCACAAACCGGATATCCAGGTTGCCCGGCAGTTGTTCAGCAAAAGTAAGATAGTCTTCGCGAATGCGGTTAAATGTCTCTTCGCTAAAGTCCACCAGATCCATTTTGTTGATCGCCACCACCAGGTGTTTGATCCCAAGCAGCGTGGAGATAAAGCTATGACGACGAGTCTGATCCAGCACGCCTTTACGCGCATCGATCAATAGGATCGCCAGGTCGCAGGTCGACGCACCGGTCGCCATGTTACGGGTGTACTGTTCATGCCCGGGTGTGTCCGCAATAATAAATTTACGCTTCTCGGTAGAGAAATAACGGTAAGCCACGTCGATGGTGATGCCCTGCTCGCGCTCGGCCTGCAAGCCGTCAACCAATAACGCCAGATCAAGCTTTTCGCCTTGAGTGCCGTGACGTTTACTGTCATTGTGCAGCGATGAAAGCTGGTCTTCATAAATCTGACGCGTGTCATGCAGCAAGCGACCAATCAGGGTGCTTTTCCCGTCATCCACGCTACCGCAGGTTAAAAAGCGCAGCAGACTTTTGTGTTGCTGGGCAACCATCCAGGCTTCAACGCCGCCTTCATTAGCAATTTGTTGTGCAAGTGTCGTGTTCATGGCGGCTCCTTAGAAATACCCCTGACGTTTCTTCAGCTCCATGGAGCCCGCCTGGTCGCGGTCAATCACGCGGCCCTGACGTTCACTGGTGGTTGAGACCAGCATCTCTTCGATAATTTCCGGCAGCGTCTGCGCATTCGACTCCACCGCGCCTGTCAGTGGCCAGCAACCGAGCGTACGGAAACGCACCATGCGTTTTTTAATCACTTCCCCGGGTTGCAGATCGATTCTGTCGTCATCAATCATCATCAACATGCCGTCGCGTTCAAGCACCGGACGCTCCGCCGCCAGGTACAGTGGCACGATGTCGATGTTTTCCAGCCAGATGTACTGCCAGATATCCTGTTCGGTCCAGTTGGAGAGCGGGAAGACGCGAATACTTTCGCCTTTGTTAATTTGTCCGTTGTAGTTGTGCCACAGCTCCGGGCGCTGATTTTTAGGATCCCAGCGATGAAAACGATCGCGGAAAGAGTAAATACGCTCTTTGGCACGCGATTTCTCTTCGTCACGACGAGCACCGCCAAACGCGGCATCAAAACCGTATTTATTGAGCGCCTGCTTCAGCCCTTCGGTTTTCATAATGTCGGTATGCTTGGCGCTGCCGTGGACGAACGGGTTGATGCCCATCGCCACCCCTTCCGGGTTTTTATGCACCAGCAGTTCGCAGCCGTAGGCTTTCGCCGTACGGTCACGAAACTCGTACATTTCGCTGAATTTCCAGCCGGTATCAACGTGCAGTAATGGGAACGGCAGCGTGCCAGGATAAAACGCTTTACGCGCCAGATGCAGCATTACGCTGGAATCTTTGCCGATGGAATACATCATCACCGGATTAGAAAACTCGGCGGCCACCTCACGAATGATATGGATGCTTTCCGCTTCCAGTTGCCGCAGGTGGGTAAGTCGTTTTTGATCCATAACCGTTCCTATGTAATGCCGTTATTTTGCTAACGATGCTCAGATAACCTGACTATAGGGAGGGCAAGAGGGCGAATGAAATTACGAATTGGAATGAGTAGTTCCTCAAAGGAATAACGATCCGGAAAAGCAAATATCAAAAAGTGCTTAAGCTACCGGATTTCGGGCATTTAGGAGCAAATGAAATTGTTTTACCTCGATCACAGTTTCATACTAGCGGCTGAAAATTTCTGCTTGGTATTTAAGGACTCATTATGTTTTCCGCAACGCGCCACCTTATTGCTGCCATGGCGCTCGGCGCGTGTTTTATCCTTCCTGCACAGGCAACATCCTCCAAACCTGGCGATATCGCAAATACCCAGGCTCGATATATCGCAACGTTTTTCCCGGGCCGCGTGACGGGATCTCCGGCTGAAATGTTATCTGCTGATTATATACGTCAGCAATTTCAGCAGATGGGCTACAGCAGTGATATTCGGACGTTTAATAGCCGTTATGTTTATACCGCCAAAGATAACCGAAAAAACTGGCATAACGTAACGGGAAGCACCGTTATTGCAGCACATGAAGGCAAAGCGCCGCAGCAGATTATTATTATGGCGCACCTCGACACCTACGCCGCACAAAGCGATGCCGATTCAGATGCCAATCTGGGTGGATTAACCCTGCAAGGGATCGACGACAACGCTGCAGGTGTTGGCGTGATGCTGGAACTAGCGGAAAAACTCAAAGACGTGCCGACGCAGTACGGCATCCGATTTATCGCCACCAGCGGCGAGGAAGAAGGCAAACTGGGCGCGGAGAACATCCTGAAGCGAATGAGCGCCGCCGAGAAGAAAAACACGCTGCTGGTTATCAACCTCGATAACCTGATTGTCGGTGATAAGCTCTATTTCAACAGCGGTAAGAAAACCCCGGAAGCGGTGCGAAAACTGACGCGCGACCGGGCACTGGCTATCGCGCATAGTCGCGGCATTGTAGCCAGCACCAATCCAGGCCTGAACAAAGACTATCCGAAGGGAACAGGATGTTGTAACGATGCGGAGGTCTTCGACGACGCGGGTATTGCTGTGCTCTCCGTTGAAGCGACCAACTGGAACCTGGGCAAGAAAGATGGCTACCAACAGCGCGCCAAAAGCGCCTCGTTCCCGTCTGGCAACAGCTGGCATGATGTGCGACTGGATAACCAGCAGCATATCGATAAAGCCTTACCGGGCCGGATAGAGCGCCGTAGCCGCGACGTAGTACGCATTATGCTGCCGCTGGTAAAAGAACTGGCGAAAGCAGGTAAATCCTGAAGAAGAAGCCCGGTAATAAGTAAACGTTACCGGGCTTTTAACAGTTAGCCTTCGTGCAGCCCGCACTCTCTTTTCAGCCCAAAAAACCGCGTCTCTTCTTCCGCCATTCCCGGCTCCCATTTGCGGGTGGTATGGGTATCGCCGACTGACAGATAGCCCTGATCCCACAGTGGATGGTACTTCAGACCATGCTTTTGCAGATACTGGTAAACCGTACGGTTGTCCCAGTCGATGATCGGCAGAACTTTAAACACACCACGCTGAATAGCCAGCACCGGTAAATGCGCACGACTGCCCGATTGCTCACGGCGCAGACCGGCAAACCAGGTCTGCGCGTCGAGCTCCTGTAGCGCCCGGTTCATCGGCTCGACTTTGTTGATGTCATTGTATTTTTCAATGCCCTCAACGCCCTGCTCCCACAGTTTGCCATAGCGCGCTTCCTGCCAGGCCGCACTTTCCTTCGCCCGGTAGACTTGCAGATTAAGCTTGAGCTTGTCCGTTAACTCGTCAATAAACTGGTAGGTTTCCGGGAACAGATAACCGGTATCGGTGAGGATCACCGGGATATCCGGGCGAACCTGATTTACCAGGTGCAGGCTCACTGCCGCCTGAATACCAAAACTTGATGACAGTACATATTCGCCAGGCAGGTTTTCCAGCGCCCACGCCACGCGATCCTCGGCGCTCAATTTTTCCAGTTGGTCGTTGGTTTGCGCCAACGCCATAACGCGTTCAACTTTCGGCAGTTCGTTCAACGCGTTGAGATCGAGTTTGGACATAAGTTCCTCACTGTTTGCCTTGCCTGATGGCGCTGCGCTTATCAGGTCTGCCGATTCAGCAGACCCGATAAATCAATTTCACATTATTCCCAGAAATCCCGGGCAGGATCGAGCACCGGGCGAATAATGCCCGCACGCACCGTAAAGTCACCGAAGCCTTCACCCGCTTCGCGCTCTTTCGCCCAGCGCCCAATCAGTTCATCCAGCGATGCCAGAATTTCCGGCTCGGTGATGTTCTCTTTAAACATCCGGGGAATGCGAGTTCCAATACGGTTGCCCCCTAAATGGAGGTTGTAACGTCCGGGCGCTTTCCCCACCAGACCAACTTCCGCCAGCATCGCGCGGCCGCAACCGTTCGGGCAGCCAGTCACACGCATGACAATATTTTCATCACTCAGGCTGTGCTTCGCCATCAGCGTGTCGATGTTGTCGATAAACGCTGGCAGGAAGCGCTCGGCCTCCGCCATCGCCAGCGGACAGGTTGGGAACGACACGCAGGCCATCGAGTTTTCACGCTGCGGAGTGACCACATTCATTAAGCCACTCTTCTGCGCAATCTTCTCGATCTTCGCCTTTTCACTCTCAGGAACACCTGCAATGATCAGGTTCTGGTTCGCGGTAATACGGAACTCACCTTTGTGGATCTTCGCGATCTCAAGCAGACCGGTTTTCAATGGACGGCCCGGATAATCCAGGATACGGCCGTTTTCAATAAACAGCGTCAGATGCCATTTATTGTCGATCCCTTTCACCCAGCCGATACGATCGCCGCGACCGGTGAACTCGTACGGGCGGATAGGCTCAAACTTGATCCCCGCGCGGCGCTCAACTTCAGCTTTAAAGGTCTCAACGCCTACGCGTTCCAGCGTGTATTTGGTTTTGGCGTTTTTACGATCGGTACGGTTACCCCAGTCACGCTGAGTCGTCACCACCGCTTCTGCCACGGCCAGTGTATGCTCAAGCGGCAGATAACCAAATTCGCTTGCCGTCCGGGCGTAAGTTTTCTTATTGCCATGCTCAATGGACAAACCGCCGCCCACCAGCAGGTTAAAGCCCACCAACTTGCCGTTTTCTGCAATCGCCACGAAGTTCATGTCGTTGGCATGCAGATCGATGTCGTTCTGCGGTGGGATCACCACCGTGGTTTTAAACTTACGCGGCAGATAGGTTTGACCGAGGATCGGCTCCTCGTCAGTGGTCGCAACTTTTTCCTGATCAAGCCAGATCTCTGCATAGGCGCGGGTGCGCGGCAGCAGATGTTCGGAGATCTTTTTCGCCCACTCGTAGGCTTCGGCGTGCAGCTCAGATTCATACGGGTTGGAGGTACACAGCACGTTACGGTTCATATCGTTGGCGGTCGCCAGTGCGTCCAGGCCGACGGAGTGCAGCATCTGGTGTACCGGCTTAACGTTCTTCTTCAGAATGCCGTGAAACTGGAAGGTCTGACGGTTGGTCAGACGAATGCTGCCGTAAATGGTGTTGTCATGGGCGAACTTGTCGATCGCCTGCCACTGTTTGGTGGTGATCACTCCACCCGGCAGACGACAGCGCAGCAGCATCGCGTGACGCGGTTCCAGCTTTTGCTCGGCACGTTCGGCGCGGATATCGCGGTCGTCCTGCTGGTACATACCGTGAAAACGGATCAGCAGGAAGTTGTCGCCTTTAAACCCGCCGGTCAGGCCGTCGTTTAAATCTTCGGCAATGGTACCGCGCAGATAGTTGCTTTCCAGCTTCATACGCTCAGCGTCGGACAGTTTGCCTTCGACCACCAATGGTCCTGGATGTTTTTCGCTCATTAGTAGACATCTCGCTGATAACGGCGCTCAATGCGCAGCTCACTTAAAAATTCATCCGCCGCTTCGATATCCATACCACCGAATTCGGCAATCACTTCCAACAACGCCTGCTCAACGTCTTTCGCCATACGATTGGCATCGCCGCAGACATAAATGTGGGCACCGTCGTTAATCCAGCGCCACAGTTCCGCGCCCTGTTGGCGCAGTTTATCTTGTACGTAGACTTTTTCTTTTTGATCGCGGGACCAGGCGAGATCGATACGGCTCAGTACGCCCTCTTTGACGTAACGCTGCCATTCCACCTGATACAGGAAATCTTCGGTAAAGTGCGGGTTACCGAAAAACAGCCAGTTTTTGCCTTCGGCTCCATCAGCCGCACGCTGCTGCATGAAAGCACGGAACGGTGCAATTCCCGTACCCGGGCCAATCATAATCACCGGTGTCTGCGGGTTTGACGGCAGGCGGAAATTGTCGTTGTGTTCAATGAACACGCGAACTTCACCTTCTTCTTCCACGCGGTCGGCGAGGAAACTGGAAGCACCACCAGCACGGGCGCGGCCTTCTATCTCATAACGCACCACGCCCACGGTGACGTGCACTTCGCTTTCCACTTCCGCCTGAGAAGAGGCAATGGAGTACAAACGCGGCGTCAACGGACGCAGAAGATCAACTAACGCCTGAGCATCCAGTTGCGCTGGGGAAAAGCGCACCATATCGACGATGGGCGTGGTGGCGGCATAATGCTGCAACTGTGCTTTGTCACCCACTAACGGCAGCAATGTTTCGCTGCGGGTTAAGGTGGCATAGTTCTCCACGATATTGCCGGTATTCACCGTCAGCTCGAAATGCCACTGCAACGCTTCAGCGAGCGACAAGGTTTTGCCTTCAACCGTCACCGGTTCATCACCTTTCAGCCACAGCAGTTCAACCAGTTCTTTAACCAGATCCGGGTCATTCTGATACCAGACGCCCAAGGCATCGCCCGGCTGATAACGCAGGCCGGAATCGCCTAAATCAATTTCAATATGGCGTACGTCTTTTTCAGAGTCACGGCCGGTAATTTTCTGATTCACCGCAAGCGACGCCGTCAGCGGCGCTTCTTTGGTGTACGGGCTGGTGTGTACTTCATTTACCGCACCGCTCGCGGCAACTTGCACAGACGGTACTGCAGGCGCACGTGCTTTCAGGACATCAATCAAACGGGCACGCCACTGCGCGGCGGCGGCCTGATATTCGACGTCGGCATCTACACGATCGAGCAGACGTTCACCGCCCAGCTCAGCCAGTTTCGCATCGAAGTCTTTTCCTGACTGACAGAAAAACTCATAGGAGGTGTCGCCAAGACCAAACACGGCAAAAGCGGTGTTATCGAGCTTTGGCGCTTTTTTCGAGAACAGGAATTTATGCAACGCCACGGCTTCTTCCGCCGGTTCACCTTCCCCTTGCGTCGACGCCACCACGATCAGCAGTTTTTCATTGGCGATTTGTTTGAATTTATAGTCGCCAGCGTTGATCAGAGTGACGTTGAGCTTCGCGGCGATCAGATCATCGCGCAGGGCTTCCGCCACACGACGCGCATTACCGGTTTGCGAGGCGGAGATAAGCGTAATGCCTGGCATTTCAGCGACAGGCGCAAGCGCCGCTGCATTGCTACCAGGCAGCTGATTCAGCACGCCCCAAAAATAGCCAGAAACCCACGCAAGCTGTGCGGGAGTGAAATCGGTCGTGGCTGCCTGAAGGCGTGCCAGTTGCTCCGGGTTTAGCGGTAGCAGAGCGGAAGGTGGGGCCTGTGTCGTCATGCGTTGTCATGTTCCAGTAAGCAAAGCGGATTTCAGCAATAAAACCCAAACTGAAGATAAGGTTAACGGCGGGGATAGTAACAATTAAAGAAGGGATAGAAATAACAAATAACCAAATGGACTAACCTGTTTTAGTTATAGTCATTAACGACAAAACCGATTTAATAACTATATGATATATAAATAGTTATCAAACATTAACAGCGTAAATATGACGTTCTGATGCTTAGCGCCCTTTTAACTAATGATAAAAATTGTGCTTTACGGTACCCTACGGCGGTTTTTCGCATTCTTGAGAGTAAATAATGTCCACCACCTTGTTTAAAGATTTCACCTTCGAAGCCGCTCACCGCCTGCCGCACGTACCGGAAGGGCATAAGTGTGGCCGCCTGCATGGTCACTCATTTATGGTGCGTCTTGAAATTACCGGTGAAGTCGATCCGCATACCGGTTGGATCATGGATTTTGCTGAGTTAAAAGCCGCGTTTAAGCCGACTTACGACAGACTCGATCACTACTATTTGAACGATATTCCTGGCTTAGAAAATCCAACCAGTGAAGTGCTGGCCAAATGGATTTGGGATCAGATTAAACCTGTGGTCCCTCTGCTAAGTGCTGTAATGGTGAAAGAAACCTGCACAGCAGGCTGCGTGTACCGCGGCGAGTGATTGTAGGCTTGCCGGATGGCAATGCGTCTTATCCGGCCTGCAACGAGCAACAAACTCTGGCCGGGTAAGCGAAACGCTCCCGGCACAGTTATCAGGCAATATTCAGATATTTATGGGTTTGCATCGACAGACGCCAGTTGCGCGCAATACAGGTATCAATACACAAACGCGTCGCATCTTCTTTCTGGCTGATTGGCTGTAAGGCGATGATTCGTGGTTTGTCGTCGCTCAGCGTCGCCAGCAGTTCATCCAGCGCTTCAATATCGCGAACGCGACCAACCGGATGTTTGATTTCATTCGCGCGCTCCAGCGCCTGCGACAGCACATCATAACCGCCACGCATATTTACCTTCGGCGATACGGTCACCCAGGTATTCGGCGTACAGCGTACTTCGTGGGTACCACTAGTTTCAATCTGGCAGCTAAAGCCGTTCTTTTCCAGCAGGTCAGTCAGCGGCATCAGGTCATGAATGCAGGGCTCGCCGCCGGTGATCACCACATGACGGGCGGTATACCCCTGACGCGAAATGACCGCCAGCAGATCCTCACTACTCGCCGCCCCCCATTTGTCGCTTTCTTTGGTCTTGGCCAGGATGCTGTACAGGGAGACTTCCCGATCCTCAAGCTTATCCCAGGTGTGTTTGGTATCGCACCAGGCACAGCCAACCGGGCATCCCTGTAAACGAATAAAAATGGCGGGGACGCCGGTAAAGTAACCCTCACCTTGCAGGGTCTGGAACATCTCGTTAATCGGGTACTGCATAGCGCTCTCAATATGGGGATAAACGATAATTATCGCAGATCCCCGCCAAAGTATCATGCCCCATCGATGCTTTACGAGGCGATCGCCGCGACAAAGCGTGCCGTTATCTGCTGCGGACGCGTGATTGCGCCACCAACCACCACGGTATAGGCACCTAATTCCAGGCATCGTGCGGCACGTTCCGGAGTATCGACGTTTCCTTCTGCCACGACAGGTACGCTGACCGCCGCCAATACCTCACGTAAAAAACCGCAGTCGTTTTCCGCCAGCACATGCCCGGCAGTGTCAGCGGTATAGCCGTAGAGCGTGGTGCCCACGCAGTCAAAACCCAGACGCTCAGCTGTCACCGCCTCGTCTATGGTGGCGATATCCGCCATCAGCAGCACAGACGGGTAGCGAGCGCGGATTTGCATAACTAATTCTTCCAGCGTTTGTCCACCTGGGCGCGGGCGCGCTGTCGCATCCAGAGCAATAATCTCCGGCTCAACGGTCATTAGCTCATCCACTTCCTGGAGCGTGGCCGTGATAAACACATCGCTACCCGGATAATCACGCTTGATAATCCCAATCACCGGCAGGGAGACGCTCTCTTTGATCGCGCGAATATCCACCACGCTGTTCGCACGAATACCTACAGCACCTCCCTGCGCTGCCGCCAGCGCCATACGCGACATAATAAACGGACTGTGCAGGGGCTCATTTTCCAGCGCCTGGCAGGAGACGATTAATTTACCTTTCAGGGAATCCAGTACAGTTTTCATTACGATAAGATCTCTTCGACTTCGTTTTTGATGATGGTGACATGCGGGCCATAAATCACCTGAACCCCGTTGCCGCGAATAATTACGCCACGCGCTCCGGTCGCTTTCAGCGCCGCTTCATCGACCTTGCTACTCTCTTTTACCGTCACGCGCAGACGTGTGGCGCAACAGTCCACCTCTTCCAGATTCTCTTTACCTCCCAGTCCGGCAATCACAGCCGCAGCACGCTCACTTTGCGGCAGGCCGGATTCAGTCGGTGCTGCGTTTTCACGACCAGGCGTCAACCAGTTAAAGCGGTTAATCAAATAGCGGAAGGTGAAGTAGTAAAGGAAGAACCACGGGATCCCCACCATAGGGACGTACATCCAGTTGGTTTTAGCTTCCCCCTGTAGCACACCGAAGAGGAGGAAATCGATAAGCCCACCCGAAAAGGTTTGCCCGATGGTGATATGTAAAATATGTGCCATCATAAACGCCATACCATCGAAGAAGGCGTGAATGACGTATAACACAGGTGCGACAAACAGGAAGGAGAACTCGATAGGCTCAGTAATCCCCGTCAGGAAAGAGGTCAGGGCCGCCGACAACAGCAGACCAGCGACAAGCTTTCTGTTCTCTGGTTTTGCAGTATGGTACATCGCAAGACATGCGCCAAGCAGGCCAAACATCATGGTGATAAAGCGCCCGGACATAAAGCGCGAGGTGCCCGCATAGAACTGCTGCGTATTCGGATCGGCAAGTTGCGCGAAGAAAATACGCTGCGTGCCTTCAACCAACTGGCCGTTGACGATTTCACTCCCGCCAAGCGCTGTGGTCCAGAACGGTAAATAAAAGATATGGTGTAACCCCAGTGGGCCAAGCATACGCAGGATGAAGCCGTACAACAGCGTACCCAGATAACCGGTCGCATCCACCAGACCACCCAGTCCAAAAATGAGTTTCTGGAAATGCGGCCAAACCACCGTCATGACCGCACCCACTACAATCGCGGCAAGGGAGCTAATAATCGGCACAAAGCGCGAACCGCTGAAGAAACCAAGGAACTGAGGCAGCGAGACTTTATTGAAACGGCTATGCAGCGCGCAGGTGACAAGCCCAATCACCACCCCACCAAATACGCCTGTTTCCAGCGTCTGAATACCCAGCGTCATCCCCTGGCCTACGGCACCGGGATTCTCGTGCGCCAGCGTTCCGTTGAGTGTCAATAAAGCGTTGATGGTGGCGTTCATCACCAGAAATGCCAGCAATGCAGCAAGCCCGGCGGTGCCTTTGTCCGTTTTCGCCAATCCTACTGCCACACCCACCGCAAAAAGCACCGACAGGTTGGCAAACACAATAGAACCTGCGCTGGTCATGATCGTGAAGATTGCCTGTAACCAGTCAACGTCCAAAAACGGATACGCCGTCAATGTGTTTGGATTCGACAGTGCACCGCCAATCCCTAACAACAGCCCCGCAGCGGGCAGTACCGCAATCGGCAGCATGAACGATTTGCCGAACCGCTGTGCCTTTTCAAACCATGCGCCCGATGAGGCGCCGCTAAACATTTGCATCATTTTTTCATCTCCCCGATTAATGATGAAAATTTTTACCATAATTAATTTTATAAATGAAAATTATCATCAAAAACCAGGAAGCCGATCATACTTTTTTAAAATGACTGGCATCTCTCCCCTGCTTTCCGCCACACTATCAGCAGAGAAACGCATTAAGGATTTTGCATGTCAGAAAATGAAAACCTGCTGCTGAGATTGCGCCAGGGCGTTGACGGATATAGCCGAACACAGCAGAAGCTGGGAGAGTTTGTGCTTAGTGATCCGGCAAAAGTTGTCTACCTGACGATTACCGAACTGGCGCGTGAAAGCGACACCAGCGAGGCGAGCGTCACACGTCTGTGCCGCACGCTTGGGTGTAAGGGTTATAACGAATTCAAAATGGCGCTGGCTCTCGATCTCCAGCAAGGACAGCCGGTAGAGCACAGCGGGGATGAAATTGACAATGTGGTCAATGAATCCGTGCAAGCGCTGCAGGACACAGCAAAGTTACTCGACAGGACATTACTGGAATCCGCCGCTCTGGCGCTACATCAGGCTCAGTCGGTACAGATTTATGGCGTAGCGGCCAGCGCTATTCTGGGGGAGTATTTACATTACAAACTCCTGCGCCTCGGCAAACCCGCGCAACTGTTCAGCGACATGCACCGCGCAGCCATGAACGCCACTACGCTTAGCAAAAATACGCTTGTGGTAGCGATCTCCAGTTCAGGCTCCACGCGCGATCTGCTGCATGTCGTGAAACTGGCGCGTAAGCAAGGCGTGCGCGTACTGGCGCTAAGTAATACACCACGCAGTCCGCTGGCTTCGCTGAGCGATATTCAACTGGTCGCAGCCAAACCAGAAGGTCCGTTGAGTGCTGGTGCGCTAAACGCCAAGGTGGGTGTGATGCTGTTGGTAGAACTTCTCACCACGTCGCTGATTGCGCTGGATGAAAAGTACAGTGATGTGAGCCAGCAAACCGCCAGCGCAACACTTCCTCTACTGCTTTAAAAGCATAAAAAAACCCGCCGCAGCGGGTTTTTACGTTAAGAGTTAAAGAACAGGATTACGCCTGACCTTTGATCTCTTTACGACCGTTGTACGGTGCTTGTTCACCCAGAGCTTCTTCGATACGAATCAGCTGGTTGTACTTAGCAACGCGGTCGGAACGGCTCATAGAACCAGTTTTGATCTGGCCTGCAGCGGTACCAACAGCCAGGTCAGCGATGGTAGCATCTTCAGTTTCGCCAGAACGGTGAGAGATGACAGCGGTGTAGCCAGCGTCTTTCGCCATTTTGATCGCAGCCAGAGTTTCGGTCAGAGAACCGATCTGGTTGAATTTGATCAGGATGGAGTTAACGATGCCTTTTTCGATGCCTTCTTTCAGGATCTTGGTGTTGGTTACGAACAGATCGTCACCAACCAGCTGGATTTTGTCGCCCAGTACTTTAGTCTGGTATGCGAAACCGTCCCAGTCAGACTCGTCCAGACCATCTTCGATGGACACGATCGGGTACTGTTTGGTCAGTTCTTCCAGGAAGTGAGTGAATTCTTCGGAGGTGAATGCTTTGTTGCCTTCGCCAGCCAGAACGTATTTACCGTCTTTGTAGAATTCAGAAGCTGCACAGTCCATCGCCAGAGTGATGTCTTTGCCCAGCTCGTAGCCAGCTGCTTTAACCGCTTCAGCGATTACAGCCAGAGCTTCAGCGTTGGAACCCAGGTTCGGCGCGTAGCCGCCTTCGTCACCAACTGCAGTGTTCATACCTTTAGCTTTCAGAACTTTAGCCAGGTTGTGGAACACTTCAGAACCCATACGAACGGCTTCTTTCAGAGTCTTAGCGCCAACCGGCTGAATCATGAATTCCTGGATGTCGACGTTGTTGTCAGCGTGCTCACCACCGTTGATGATGTTCATCATCGGAACCGGCATGGAGTATTTACCCGGAGTACCGTTCAGTTCAGCGATGTGTGCATACAGCGGCAGGCCTTTAGCAGCAGCTGCTGCTTTGGCGTTCGCCAGGGACACAGCCAGGATGGCGTTTGCACCGAAGTTGGATTTGTTTTCAGTACCGTCCAGATCGATCATGATCTTGTCGATGCCAGCCTGATCTTTAGCATCTTTACCCAGCAGAGCCTGAGCAATTGGGCCGTTAACAGCTGCAACAGCTTTCAGTACGCCTTTACCCATGAAACGGGATTTGTCGCCATCGCGCAGTTCCAGTGCTTCGCGGGAACCAGTAGAAGCACCTGACGGAGCTGCTGCCATACCAACGAAACCACCTTCCAGGTGTACTTCGGCTTCAACAGTCGGGTTACCACGGGAGTCGATGATTTCACGACCGATGATTTTAACGATTTTGGACATTAGATTTTCCTCAGTACAAGTTAAACTAAAACTCCAGACAAACAATGCACCCTGATGGGTGCATTGCCGTTCTAACTTATTTACTTCTTACTTCGCCTGACGCTTCTGATGTTCACTGGCGGCTTTCACAAAGCCGGCAAACAGCGGGTGCCCATCACGTGGCGTGGAAGTAAATTCCGGGTGGAACTGACAGGCCACGAACCACGGATGATTCGGTACCTCAATGATCTCGACCAACTGATCATCACCGGAACGGCCTGCAATACGCAGACCCGCAGCTTCAATCTGTTTCAACAGCATATTGTTGACTTCGTAACGGTGGCGGTGGCGTTCAACAATTGTCGGCGCGCCGTACAGTTGACGAACCAGGCTATCGTCGCTCAACTGACACTGCTGCGCACCAAGACGCATAGTGCCGCCCAGATCGCTCTTCTCGGTACGGACTTCGACGTTACCGTCTTCATCGCGCCATTCGGTAATCAGGGCCACCACCGGGTACTTACAGTCTGGCACAAATTCCGTGGAGTTGGCGTTGTCCATACCCACTACGTTACGTGCAAACTCAATCAACGCAACCTGCATACCCAGGCAAATGCCCAGATAAGGAATATTGTTCTCACGCGCAAAGCGCGCCGTCGCGATTTTACCTTCAACACCACGGTAGCCGAAGCCGCCAGGGATCAGGATGGCATCAAGACCTTTCAGGATCTCAACGCCACGCGTTTCGACATCTTGTGAGTCGATCAGCTTGATATTGACGGTGACACGATTCTTCAGACCGCCATGCTTCAGCGCTTCGATAACTGACTTATAGGCATCCGGCAGTTCAATGTACTTGCCGACCATACCGATAGTCACTTCGCCTGCCGGATTAGCTTCTTCGTAGATAACCTGTTCCCATTCTGACAGATTAGCTTCCGGACAGTTCAAGCTGAATCGTTTACAAATATAATCGTCAAGGCCCTGAGATTTCAACAGGCCCGGAATTTTATAGATGGAATCGACATCTTTCAGAGAAATCACCGCTTTTTCCGGAACGTTACAGAACAATGCAATTTTTGCACGTTCATTAGCCGGAACTGCGCGATCGGAGCGGCAAATCAGGATATCTGGCTGAATACCGATAGAAAGCAGCTCTTTTACAGAGTGCTGAGTCGGTTTAGTTTTGACTTCACCTGCCGCCGCCATGTACGGAACCAGCGTCAGATGCATAAACAGCGTGTGCTCGCGACCAATTTCTACGGCCATCTGGCGAATCGCTTCAAGGAACGGCAGAGATTCGATATCCCCAACGGTTCCGCCGATTTCAACCAGAACAACATCATGACCTTCACCGCCTTCCAGAACACGCTCTTTAATGGCATTCGTGATGTGCGGGATAACCTGAACGGTCGCGCCCAGGTAGTCGCCACGGCGTTCTTTACGCAGAACGTCGGAGTAGATACGACCCGTAGTGAAGTTGTTGCGGCGGCTCATTTTGGTACGAATGAAACGCTCGTAGTGACCCAGGTCCAGGTCGGTTTCAGCGCCGTCTTCGGTAACGAACACTTCCCCGTGTTGGATTGGGCTCATAGTACCTGGATCGACGTTGATGTACGGATCCAGTTTCATCATGGTTACATTGAGGCCACGGGCTTCAAGAATGGCTGCCAGGGAGGCTGCGGCAATGCCTTTTCCCAGAGAGGATACGACCCCGCCGGTCACAAAAATATAGTTCGTTGTCATGCTGGACCTGAGAAGTTAGGGTGAAACGATGGAATTACCAAGACGGGAAAGTAGTATACCCGAACATGACGAGCGCCACAAACTTTCATTATTCCTCCTCTTCACCAGGCTCACATTAACATCGGGAGTGAGAAAATAGCCCCTTTGGGGTAAATGTTTTTGACGTAAATCAAGCGCTTGTTATTTAAAAAATCACACAAATCGCCCTTGACCGACGAAATCCCTTAGAGATCAATTTCCTGCCGTTTTACCTGTTGCCAGACTTCTTCCATAGTTTCCAGATCAACACCAGTCATTTCCAGACCGCGAGCAGCCACAATTCGCTCAACCTCACGAAAACGTCGCTCAAATTTCTCGTTCGCTTTTTGCAAAGCAGTCTCTGCTTTAGTGCCTAAATGCCGGGCCATATTGACCGTGGCAAACAGCAGATCGCCCATTTCCTCCTCCAGTTTAGCCTGGTCGACAACAGCCTGCTTCGCCTCAAACATGACTTCGTCGATCTCTTCGTAAACCTTGTCGACAACCGGTCCTAATGTTTTCCAGTCGAAGCCAACATTTGAGCAGCGTTTCTGGATTTTTTGGGCGCGCATTAATGCCGGTAAACTACGGGGAATATCGTCGAGCGCGGAATGCTGTGCCTTCTCAGCACGTTCTTCGGTTTTGATTTGCTCCCAACGGGTAAGCACCTCGGTGCTGTTACTTGCAGAAACATCAGCAAAAACATGCGGGTGGCGGCGTTCAAGCTTATCGCTTATCGCTGCGCAGATATCATCAAAGTTGAAGCGCCCTTCTTCCTGAGCCATCTGGGCGTAAAACACCACCTGGAACAGCAGATCCCCCAACTCTCCACGCAGGTCGTCGAAGTCTTCTCGCGCAATCGCGTCCAGCACTTCATAAGTCTCTTCGAGGGTGTAAGGAGCAATAGTGGCGAATGTCTGCTCTTTGTCCCACGGACAGCCGTTCTCCGGGTCGCGCAGGCGCTGCATAATACCGAGCAGTCGGTCGATTTGATTCATTGGAATATCCTGAAATTTCAATACGGTAGGCCGGACAAGGCGACATCAGGCAACATAGCAATGCCTGATGGCAACGCTAACGCGTCTTATCAGGCCTACAAGGTTATCCGGCCTACATAATGATTAATTACCGTGTAGACGACGCGCGTCGATCACATCCGGTACCTGGTTCAGCTTGCCGAGCACGCGCCCGAGCACCTGCAGGTTGTAGATTTCGATGGTCATATCAATGGTGGCAAGCTGTTGTTTGGTATCACTCCGGCTGGCAACTCCCAGCACATTCACCTTCTCGTTGGCGAGAATCGTGGTGATATCACGTAACAAGCCACTGCGATCGTTGGCCTGGACGCGAACCACCAGCGAATACCCTGCAGAGTAACTTTCGCCCCAGACCGCATCAACAATACGTTCCGGCGCATGGGAACGCAGCTCAGTCAGCTGTTCACAATCCGCCCGGTGCACGGAAATACCGCGTCCCTGGGTAATAAACCCGACAATCTCATCGCCTGGAATCGGCTGGCAGCAGCGAGCGATGTGGTGCATCAGGTTACCTACCCCTTCCACCACGACACGACCGTCGTCTTTACGGCGACTCTGCGGTGCGTGCGTTTTCTGCTGAAGCTGTTTCAGCGCGGCGGCATCCTGTTCGGCAGCGCTTGGCTTATTAAACTGCGCCTGCAGGAAATTCACCATCTGGTTGAGGCGGATGTCTCCTCCACCAATCGCCGCCAGCAGTTCATCCAGCTCATTGAAACTGTAGCGCGGCAGCAGATGTTTTTCAGCTTCTTTCAGGCTGATGCCTAAATGCGCCAGTTCATCGTCGAGGATCTGGCGACCTGCAAGAATGTTCTTATCACGATCCTGTTTACGGAACCAGGCGTGGATCTTCGAACGCCCACGACTGGTGGTTACGTAGCCAAGGTTAGGGTTCAACCAGTCGCGGCTTGGGTTTGGCTGTTTCTGGGTGATAATTTCAATTTGATCGCCCATCTGTAGTTGGTAGGTAAACGGTACGATGCGTCCACCAATTTTCGCGCCAATGCAACGATGCCCCACATCACTATGAATGTGGTAAGCAAAATCGAGCGGCGTGGAGCCTGCAGGCAGATCCACAACGTCGCCTTTCGGCGTAAAGACATACACGCGGTCATCAAAGACCTGGCTACGAACTTCATCCAGCATTTCACCGGAATCTGCCATCTCTTCCTGCCAGGCGATCAGCTTACGCAGCCATGCAATGCGATCTTCATGACCAGAGCGCGCCGCGCCTGAAGCGGTGCCCTCTTTGTACTTCCAGTGCGCCGCGACGCCCAGTTCGGCATCTTCGTGCATCTGTTTGGTACGGATCTGAATTTCAATGGTTTTCCCGCCCGGCCCCAGCACAACCGTATGGATTGACTGGTAGCCATTGGGTTTCGGGTTCGCGACGTAGTCATCAAACTCATCCGGCAGATGGCGATAGTGAGTATGTACTATCCCGAGCGCGGCATAGCAGTCCTGTAAACGCTCTGCCACGATACGCACTGCGCGCACATCGAACAGTTCATCGAAGGCCAACTGCTTTTTCTGCATTTTGCGCCAGATGCTGTAGATATGCTTCGGACGTCCGTACACTTCAGCTTTGACGCCTTCCGTTTTCATCTCTGAGCGCAAATGACTAACGAACTCATCAATGTAATGCTCTCTGTCGATACGACGTTCATGCAGCAGCTTGGCAATGCGTTTGTATTCAGCCGGGTGCAGATAACGGAAGCAATAATCTTCCAGCTCCCACTTTAATTGCCCGATTCCCAAACGGTTGGCCAGCGGTGCATAGATATTGGTGCACTCTTTTGCCGCCAGAACGCGTTCATCTTCCGGCGCGTCTTTCACTTCACGCAGATGGGCAATCCGCTCTGCCAGCTTGATGACCACACAGCGAAAGTCATCCACCATTGCCAGCAGCATGCGGCGGACGTTATCGACCTGCTCGGAAGAAACTGAATCGGTATGCGTGGCTTTAAGCTGGCGTATCGCCGCCATATCACGCACGCCGTGGATAAGATGAACAATGGATTTGCCCACGCTCTCGCGCAGGATGTCTTCACTTACCACGTTGGCATCAGCCAGTGGGAACAGCATTGCTGCACGCAGCGTGTCGATATCCATGCTCAACATGGAGAGAATTTCTACCATCTCCACGCCACGCCACAGCAGCAGATCCGCATCCGGATGCCCCTGTGTCTGCTGGAGGCAGTACGCCCAGGTTTCGGCTAAGCGTTCACACGACTGCTGGCTGGAGATCCCCAGACTCGCGATCCATTTCTTGGGATCAAACTCACCAGCTTTATTTAAATGTGCACTTCTTACCGCAACCATCGTCCTCTCCTTAAGGGGCATGGCCTGTCGAAGTCGACAAGCCGAACCCATTGTCTTTCACACAGCATTACAAGGCGAAATCCAATGGGTATTAAGTTCATTACAAACGCTCAAACAGGACCATTGATTCCAGGTGTCCAGTGTGCGGGAACATATCGAGCATCGCCAGCCGCCGGATGGCATATCCCGCATTGAGCAAAGCATCGCTGTCACGAGCCAGCGTTGCCGGGTTACAGGATACATAAACAACGCGTATAGGTTCTAATTTTATAATATGTTGCATCACACCAGCAGCCCCCGCACGCGCAGGATCGAGCAAAACTTTGTCGAATCCGTTTTTCGCCCACGGCTGCCGGGTAACATCTTCCTCAAGGTTCTCATGAAAGAATGTCACATTGTGTAATCCGTTATTCAGCGCATTCTCCCGGCCTTTTTCAACCAGCGCCGGAACACCTTCCACGCCAACCACGCTTGCTGCTCGAGTTGCCAGCGGCAGGGTAAAATTACCCATTCCACAGAACAGATCGAGTACGCGATCTTCAGGTTGCACATCGAGCCATTCCAGCGCACGAGCCACCATTTGTTGGTTTACCCCTTCGTTAACCTGAATAAAATCGCGCGGGCTGAAGGTTAACCGTAGTCCATTTGAGTCATACCAGGGCGATTCTTCTGATATTGATTCCAGTATCTCGCTTTGCGGGGCCAGAAACAAAGACAGCCCCAGAGAATGCGAAAAGCATTCCAGTTTTTCTTTATCCGCTGCACTTAATGGCGCCGTGTGGCGCAAAATCATCAGGGTTCCGCTCCCTGCCTGCACCAGTTCAACATGTCCAAGGTGGCGTAACCCTTGAAGACTTTCCAGACACGCCCTGAGATGGGGCAATAACGCTTCAAGCTGGGGCGCCAAAACAGGGCATTGTTTGACATCGATAATGTCGCTGGAGCCTGATTTGCGAAACCCCATCTGCAATTTGTGTTCTTTTGGCCGATAGTTCAGGCTCAATCGGGCACGACGACGATAGCCCCACGGCGTATCAGCTATAACATCTGACACGTCACATTTCATTAAACGCGACAACGCCGCGCTTTTACTACGCTGCTGTAACGAGATGCTGGCATGCTGCTGCTGGCAACCGCCGCATACGCCAAAATGCGGGCAACGTGGCACTTCACGCTCAGGGCTGTTGTTCAAACGTCGTTTTACTTGCGCGCGGGCGAACTGTTTTTTATCTTCGGTAATCACCACCTCGGCGCTTTCCTGGGGTAGCAATTCCGGTATAAACAACGCTTTTCCGTTATGGCGAGCGACGCCCTGACCAAAAGGATCGAGGTCATTGACGGTAACGGTTATGATCTGACGCGTCGTCACGCGTCGTTTTGCAGAGTAGAATTGCGCCATCGACGAGATATTTCTCTATTTAACAGTGTGACCCTAATTGTCCCATAACGGAACTCCATGACCAACTACAGCCTGCGCGCACGCATGATGATTCTGATCCTGGCCCCGACCGTCCTGATAGGTTTGTTGCTCAGTATCTTTTTTGTTGTGCATCGCTATAACGACTTGCAGCGTCAACTGGAAGATGCTGGTGCCAGCATCATAGAACCACTCGCGGTCTCCAGCGAATATGGCATGAACCTGCAAAACAGGGAATCCATCGGCCAGCTTATCAGCGTGCTGCATCGTCGCCATTCCGATATCGTGCGGGCAATTTCTGTTTATGACGAAAATAACCGACTGTTCGTCACCTCTAATTTTCATCTCGATCCGTCTGAAATGCAGTTGGCGACAGGTTCACCGTTTCCCCGTAAGCTGAGCGTCACCCGGCACGGGGATATCATGATCCTGCGTACCCCGATTATATCGGAAAGCTATTCACCAGATGAATCCGCCGTAAGCGATGCGAAAAACACCAAAAATATGCTGGGGTATGTGGCGCTTGAGCTGGATCTTAAGTCCGTGCGATTGCAGCAGTACAAAGAGATCTTTATCTCCAGCGTAATGATGCTGTTTTGTATTGGTATTGCGTTAATTTTTGGCTGGCGTCTGATGCGCGACGTAACCGGCCCGATTCGCAATATGGTGAATACCGTTGACCGAATACGTAGAGGACAGCTCGACAGCCGCGTGGAAGGTTTCATGCTGGGCGAGCTGGATATGCTCAAAAATGGTATCAACTCGATGGCGATGTCACTTGCGGCTTACCATGAAGAGATGCAGCACAACATCGATCAGGCCACCTCTGACCTGCGTGAAACGCTGGAGCAGATGGAAATCCAGAACGTCGAACTGGATCTGGCGAAGAAACGCGCCCAGGAAGCGGCGCGTATTAAGTCTGAGTTTCTGGCTAACATGTCGCACGAACTGCGAACACCGCTGAATGGCGTGATTGGCTTCACCCGTCTTACGCTAAAAACCGAGCTCAACACCACGCAGCGCGATCACCTGAATACCATTGAACGCTCGGCTAACAATCTGCTGGCTATCATCAATGATGTACTCGACTTCTCCAAACTTGAGGCGGGCAAGCTGATTCTGGAAAGCATTCCCTTCCCGCTGCGCAGCACGCTGGATGACGTCGTTACGCTGTTAGCGCATTCATCCCATGATAAAGGGCTTGAGCTGACGCTAAATATTAAGAATGACGTGCCGGACAACGTCATCGGCGATCCGCTGCGCTTACAGCAGGTAATCACTAATCTGGTTGGCAATGCCATCAAATTTACCGAAGGCGGCAATATCGACATTCTGGTCGAGAAGCGCGCCCTTAGTAATACGAAAGTGCAGATTGAAGTACAAATCCGCGATACCGGAATTGGTATTCCTGAGCGCGATCAGTCACGCTTGTTCCAGGCCTTCCGCCAGGCGGATGCCAGTATTTCCCGCCGCCACGGCGGTACCGGACTGGGCCTGGTCATTACGCAAAAACTGGTCAACGAAATGGGCGGGGATATCTCCTTCCATAGTCAACCGAACCGGGGTTCCACGTTCTGGTTCCATATCAGCCTCGATCTTAACCCTAACGTTCTCATTGACCGCTCAACCACGCTCTGCCTGGCCGGTAAACGACTGGCCTACGTCGAACCGAACGCCACTGCCGCACAGTGCACGTTAGATATCTTGAGCGAAACGCCGTTGGAGGTGATTTACAGCCCTTCATTCTCTGGGCTGCCGAAGGATCACTACGATATTCTGCTGCTCGGCATTCCGGTCACTTTACGCGAACCGCTCACCATGCAGCATGAGCGGCTGGCAAACGCTGCGGCGATGACCGACTTTTTGTTACTGGCCCTGCCTTGCCATGCGCAGATTAACGCCGAGAAGTTAAAACAGGGCGGCGCGGCGGCGTGTCTGTTGAAACCTCTCACCTCAACTCGCTTACTGCCTGCGCTGACAGAGTATTGTCAGTTAAATCACAGCGCGGATCCGCTGCTGTTAGACGATAGCAAAATCGCGATGACCGTTATGGCGGTAGACGACAACCCTGCGAACCTCAAGCTGATTGGCGCACTGTTGGAAGATAAGGTGCAGCACGTCGTGCTCTGCGACAGTGGGCATCAAGCGGTGGATCGCGCCAGACAAATGCAATTTGATCTGATCCTGATGGATATTCAGATGCCAGACATGGACGGCATTCGCGCTTGTGAACTAATCCACCAGCTTCCTCATCAACAGCAGACACCGGTCATTGCGGTCACCGCACACGCCATGGCCGGGCAGAAAGAGAAGCTGCTCAGCGCCGGGATGAACGATTACCTGGCGAAGCCTATCGAGGAAGATAAGCTGCATAATCTGCTGTTACGCTACAAACCCGGCGCAAGCACAGCCCTTAGGGCGATCGCCGTTGAACCCGTTGAGCCGGTAGTCAATCCGAATACCACACTCGACTGGCAGTTAGCATTAAGACAAGCCGCAGGCAAAAACGATCTGGCGCGGGATATGCTGCAAATGCTGCTCGATTTTCTGCCCGAAGTACGTAACAAAATTGAAGAACAGCTGGTCGGTGAAAACCCTGAAGGGCTGGTAGATATGATCCACAAGCTGCACGGCAGCTGTGGTTATAGCGGCGTTCCCCGCATGAAAAACCTGTGTCAGCTTATTGAGCAGCAATTACGTAGCGGGACCAAGGAAGAAGAGCTGGAGCCTGAGTTTTTAGAGCTTCTGGATGAAATGGACAACGTTGCGCGCGAAGCGAAGAAGTTGTTGGGGTGATATTCGCAGGAAGGCGGCGTGACCGCCTTATCCAACCTACAACTCAGCGTAATTGCTGCCCGGCTTTAAGCGTTGCGGCCACGTTTCGCGCCGTCATTCGTACGTTGTCGCTCGCGTTCTTTAGCGCCTCATCCAGGGTACAGATGGTATAGATGACGCTGAAAACCGCATCCAGCCCATGCTCGTGGACCACACCGACATCCGCCGTCAGGCTACCGGCAATGCCGATAACCGGTTTGTTGTAACGCTTTGCGACCTTCGCCACGCCAACCGGAACCTTACCGTGAATGGTCTGACTATCAATGCGTCCTTCACCCGTGACCACTAAATCCGCATCCGCAACGCAGGCGTCAAGGTGCAACGCATCCGTTACTATCTCAATACCGCAGCGCAACTGTGCGCCGCAAAACGCATATAGCGCCGCCCCCATACCACCAGCGGCGCCACCGCCGGCCAGATCCAGCACGTTGACGTCCAGATCGCGGGCAATGAGTTGCGCATAGTGCGTGAGTGCCCGATCCAGGCGGGTAATCATCTCCGGCGTCGCCCCTTTTTGCGGGCCAAAAACCGCAGAAGCGCCCTCTTCACCGGTCAACGGATTAGTCACGTCGCAAGCCACTTCAATACGACACGCAGCAAGTCGCTGGTCTAACTGAGAAATATCAATCCGAGCGAGCGATTCGAGGCCAGCCCCGCCATGGGCAATATCGTTATTTTGCGTATCCAGCAATTTTGCTCCCAGCGCTTGCACCATCCCGGCACCGCCATCATTGGTGGCGCTTCCGCCAATTCCAATGATGATATGCTCAACGCCAGCGTCCAACGCATGACGGATTAACTCCCCGGTTCCCCAGGATGTCGTTTTCAGCGGATCGCGTAACCCCGCAGGAACCTGTTCCAGTCCGCTGGCAGCCGCCATTTCGATAAACGCCGAGCGCTCATCACCGGATAAACCATAAAATGCCTGAATTGTGTTGCCCAAAGGGCCGGTAACATCAACATGCACAAGGTGACCTTGCGTTGCGGCAACCATCGCTTCGACCGTTCCTTCACCGCCATCTGCAACCGGAATCTTCACGTAATCCGCATCGGGCCAGATCTCACGAAACCCCTGCTCAATAGCCGTTGCCACTTCAAGCGCACTCAAACTTTCCTTATAGGAATCCGGTGCGATTACTATTTTCATAAAGCATCCTTACGCATGTTGACTGTGTTAAGCATATACCAGGATAAAAACCGCCCCTCAATGGGAGCGGTCCCAGTTCACTTAGCGTACCATGCACGGACGCTTATTATCAAACGTCCAGTTCGGGATCAGATACTGCATTCCCATCGCATCATCACGCGCCCCCAGTCCATGTTGCTGGTACAGCTCATGCGCTTTCATGACCTGATCCATATCCAGCTCCACGCCCAGACCCGGTTTTGCCGGAACCTGCACCATGCCGCCTTTGATTTCAAATGGCTCTTTGGTCAGGCGTTGATTACCTTCCTGCCAGATCCAGTGGGTGTCAATCGCGGTAATTTTGCCCGGAGCCGCTGCCGCGACATGCGTAAACATCGCCAGCGAAATATCAAAGTGGTTGTTAGAGTGCGATCCCCAGGTCAACCCAAACTCATGGCACATTTGCGCCACGCGGACAGAACCCTGCATGGTCCAGAAGTGCGGGTCCGCCAGTGGGATATCCACGGACTGCAGCGACAGCGTATGCCCCATCTGACGCCAGTCGGTAGCGATCATGTTGGTGGCGGTCGGCAGACCGGTAGCGCGGCGGAATTCCGCCATCACTTCACGACCAGAGAAGCCCTGCTCGGCGCCACACGGATCTTCCGCATAGGCCAGAGAACCCTTAAGATATTTGCCGATCTTAATCGCTTCATTTAGCGACCACGCGCCGTTCGGATCCAGCGTGACGCGGGCCTGCGGGAAACGCTTCGCCAGCGCAACGATAGATTCCGCTTCCTCAACACCTGCCAGCACGCCGCCTTTCAGTTTAAAGTCGTTGAAACCATACTTCTCATACGCAGCTTCCGCCAGGCGCACTACCGCATCCGGGGTCATCGCCTCTTCATGACGCAGACGATACCAGTCGCACTTCTCATCCGGCTGACTCTGGTACGGCAGCGGCGTTGCCTTACGGTTACCGACAAAGAACAGATAACCCAACATTTCAACTTCGCTACGCTGCTGTCCATCCCCCAGCAGAGAGGCGACGTTTACGCCCAGATGCTGACCTAACAGATCCAACATGGCCGCTTCGATCCCAGTAACCACATGAATAGTGGTACGTAAATCAAAGGTCTGCAAACCGCGACCGCCCGCATCACGATCGGCAAAAGTATTGCGTACCGCATTCAACACGTTTTTGTATTCACCTAACGTTTTGCCTACCACCAGCGGGATAGCATCTTCCAGCGTTTTGCGGATTTTTTCTCCGCCGGGAATTTCACCCAAGCCGGTATGACCGGAGTTATCTTTAATAATCACAATATTGCGCGTGAAGAATGGAGCATGTGCGCCGCTCAGGTTCATCAGCATACTGTCATGACCCGCAACCGGAATAACCTGCATAGAGGTAACCAATGGGGTAGAAAATTGTGCGCTCATAATTAAGTCCTTATTCAAAATTAGTGGCGGCCGAAAACGGGACGTTTACGGTCAAAAGTCCATCCGGGGATCAGATACTGCATTGGGCCTGCGTCATTACGCGCGCCGCCGGGCAGCGCCTTATAAGCCTCATGCGCTTTCTGTATCTGATCCCAGTCCAGTTCCACGCCCAGACCGGGCGCATCGGGTACCGCAATTTTTCCGTTTTTAATCTCCAGCGGATTTTTGGTCAGGCGGCAATCACCCTCCAGCCAGATCCAGTGGGTATCAATAGCCGTTGGATTACCCGGCGCAGCCGCACCGACGTGGGTAAACATCGCCAGCGAAATATCAAAATGATTGTTAGAATGGCAGCCCCAGGTCAGGCCCCAGTCATCGCATAACTGTGCCACGCGCACCGCGCCGGAAAGGGTCCAGAAGTGCGGATCGGCCAGCGGAATATCTACTGAGTTCAGCATCACCGCATGGCCCATTTCACGCCAGTTGGTGGCTATCATGTTCGTTGCTACCGGCAGACCGGTTGCACGGCGGAACTCGGCCATCACTTCGCGGCCAGAAAAACCCTGTTCAGCGCCACATGGATCTTCGGCGTAGGTCAGAACATCGTTCAGCCCTTTACACAGGGAGATGGCTTCATCCAGTAACCAGGCTCCGTTGGGATCAACCGTAATACGCGCATCCGGGAAGCATTTTTTCAGCGCACGAGCGGTGTCGATTTCCTGCTCGCCAGGCAGTACACCACCTTTGAGTTTGAAATCTTTAAAGCCGTAGCGATCCTGCGAAGCCTGAGCCAGACGTACCACCGCCTCACTGTTCATCGCTTGCTGGTGACGCAGGTGATACCACTCATGGTTTCCCGGCGTGCTTTCCAGATACGGTAAATCGGTCTTTGTGCGATCGCCCACGTAGAACAGATAGCCGAGTACGGTGACCGCATCGCGCTGCTTGCCCGGCCCTAACAGTTCACAGACAGGTACGTTGAGCGCCTTGCCCAACAGGTCAAGCAGCGCAGCTTCCAGCGCCGCCACTGCGTTTACCCGTAGCTCAAACGTCCAGGCGCCTTTGCCAAAGGTGTCAAAATCAGCGGCCTGGTTGCCTTTATGCACCTGCTGAACCACCTTATTCAGGCGCGCGACCTCCTGACCCAATACCATCGGGATAGCGTCAACCAGCGTCTGATAAATCACTTCGCCGCCCGGCGCTTCACCGAAGCCGGTATTGCCGGCGTTATCGGTAAGAACCACAATATTGCGGGTGAAATATGCATTGTGCGCACCGCCAATATTGAGCAGCATGCTGTCATGACCGGCCACCGGGATGACCTTCATATCGGTAATAACGGGACTCGATTGTGTTGTCATCATCATTGTCCTGCGACAGGTTTCAGTTCGATACGTTTAATATCGCCCACCAGTACCAGATAGCTCACCACCGCAATCAACGCATGCACCCCGACGTAAATCAACGCGCCGTTAAACGAGCCGGTGGTCCCTACGATGTAGCCGATAGCAATTGGCGTGACGATACCGGAGATATTGCCAAACATATTGAACAAACCGCCGCTCAGACCGCTGATCTCTTTAGGTGCAGTATCAGCCATCACCGCCCATCCCAACGCACCGATACCTTTGCCGAAGAAGGCCAGCGCCATAAAGCCGATGATCATCCACTCCACGTTGACGTAGTTACAGAACACCATCACCATCGACAGCAGCATGCCGAGTACGATTGGCGTTTTACGGGCGATATTTAGCGAACCGGTACGGCGCATCAGCCAGTCGGAAATAATGCCGCCAAGCACGCCGCCGGCGAATCCGCAAATGGCCGGGACCGAAGCGACAAAACCTGCTTTCAAAATCGACATACCGCGAGCCTGCACCAGATAAACCGGGAACCAGGTGATAAAGAAGTAGGTCAGCGCGTTAATGCAGTATTGCCCGATGTAAATACCGATCATCATCCGTGAGCCCAGCAGCTGTTTGATTTGCCCCCACTTCACGCTGAACGGCACTTTAGCTTTGGCGGCCGCCTGATCCATATTGATCAGCGCCCCGCCTTCAGCAATGTACTCCAGCTCTTTTTGGTTTACGCCCGGGTGCTGGTTTGGTTCATGAATCACCTTCAGCCAGATAAAGCTGATAACAATCCCGAGGCCGCCCATAAAGAAGAACACATGCGACCAGCCCACTTCGTGGGTCAGCCACCCCATGATTGGCGCAAAAATAACGGTGGCAAAGTACTGCGCAGAGTTAAAGATTGCGACCGCCGTGCCCCTCTCCTGTGCCGGGAACCATGCCGCAACTATACGACTATTGCCGGGGAAGGAAGGAGCTTCAGCTAAACCGACAAGGAATCGCAACGTAAACAGCGCAACGATAATGCCGAAGCCGCTAAAGATATCGACGAAGCCCTGCAGCAGGGTAAACATGGACCAAATAAAGATGGACCAGAAATAAACACGTTTTGAACCGAAGCGGTCGAGCAACCAGCCGCCAGGGATCTGGCCGATAACATAGGCCCATGAGAAAGCGGAGAATACATAACCCATCCCTACCGCATCCAGACCAATGTCTTTGGCCATCTCCGAACCGGCAATGGATAAGGTGGCGCGATCGCCGTAGTTGAAGGATGTGACGATAAACAACATCACCACTATCCAGTAGCGAGCGTTAGTGCGTTTTTCCGCGCTGCTCGCCGCCTGACTTAATGAACTCATTGTTGCACTCCTGAATCTTGGCTGTCGCCAGTTCATTCTGTACAGCACCTGTAGGGTGATCAGAATGAGAGGTTAGTGTGTGGCAGTTTTGGTACAGCTCAGGGCCGTTTTATTCTGACTCGCTGCCTTTTCGGGAACTGACGGGAAAAGTATATGAAGGAGTGCCACTTACCCTCACCGTGCAAAAACACAACATTGCGAGAGGTGAATGAGGTTGTTTATGGCATAAGCCTAATGGAATGGAAGATGCTTCACGAAATTGGCGTTTGGTGGGCGTTTTGTTGCCGCGTGGCGGCAACATCTAACCGGCGGTACCCATCTGGGTTTAAGGCGCTACTGCTTATGATGACTAACAGTTTGGGAAGCTGATCTCTTAGATTGCGCGCCAACTCCTAACGTGAACTCAAATTTTTTTAGTGGGTTATCACCTGCCACTACTTATGATGAGATTGTTGTTCAGGAATATGGAGCATTGAAATAAAAAAGGACTCTAGTTTATTCGAGCCACTATTAACATTCAGTTTCTCAGAAAAAATAATAAAGGATCGCCAAAAAAGCCAGAACAATAAATTCAACAAACCAGAACGCCGCTTCAACTTTAAACCCCGTGGTTAACTCTTTGGGTAAGGAACGAATAAAATGATATGCCTCAATACTCATATCATTATTAAAAACCCTATTATAGGGAAAAATCAGACTAGACATAATGAAATCTATCTTTGCAAAGTAGATACCGGGAGTACCAATTAAACTTGCTGTTCTCGCCAAACTTGCAGTGATAGGAAGACGACCAAGTTTGCCCTCGTATAATATTACTATTTTTTTATACTTCTCATCATTTATCACATAAGACATAAGTATTAAAATCAACGTTATAATAACCAGCATTATGCCAAGGCTAATATTAATGACATCTAGATTATCTGTTAAAAACTTTTTCATATATTAGAATACCTGCTGCTTCATTAAATGAATCTGGGTCATATAGTTTGAATTCTGAATTATCAAGTTCGTCATTCACTAATCCACCAAACCTATCACCTAGTTTCTCACCCACTTTTTCAAAATATATACCTCCTGCAATACTTGAAGCAATGCCACTTACCAGACATACACTTGCGCCAATACCTCCAGCTTCTGATGTAATCAATCCCAAAACCCATGTACAAGCGGCTCTTCCCATAATTCCCCTGGCAGCTCCGCCAGCAATACTTGCTGTTTGTTTGAGGCCGAATTTACTGTACTCCGTTATTGCTGCCTTTCTACATTCGCTTTCACGTCCTTTTGCGCAAGCCTCATAAACGTTAGTGGTATAACTCGTAAAATCAAGACCAATACCTATATAGCCTGTTGTTCTCATTATTTTTATCAGTTTCGCTGATGTTTCTATGTAGCTTGCATACCCCTCAATATCCTTTACACCTGTTTGATCCCAGTTATGCATAATCGATTTGGTTGATAAACCTAATGCCTTCTTTTATCTCACTTATTCATCTCATTAATTCATTCACAAAATCCAGTTTTTTGAGCCTGTTTTTTATTAAAACATGATAACTGGGTTATTTGTTTGTGCTTTTGATCTCATAAATGATAAAAAACCAGAATTTAATTTTTATAAATTAGTGTTACAAATAAGACCATGCAATTATATTTATAATACAGATAAATTAAAGCAAATTTTCCTTATTGATCACTTCATGTCCATCATTTGTTACAGGTCCGTACAAGCAAAACACCACAAGGCGAGAGATTATTTAAGCAAGGTTCCCTAGTTTATACCGAAGTCGCCAAAGACATTGACGAAGCCCTGCAGTAGGGTAGATCATAGCCAGATAATGTGTAGCAGTTTTGGTACACCTGGATTGTTGATTAAATACATGGCGAATTGAAATAAAAGTAAAGAAGGAACTCTACAAGAATCCCTTCTTTATTTTTACACTATATTCTCCATGAAAATCAAGCAAGATATTAAGATAATCAATATGAACCAAACAACCGCTTCCACCCTAAATCCTGTAATCAGATAACCAGGTAAACTCCGGATAAAATTATACCCTTCGACACTCATATCATTATTTGTAATGCGATTATATGGAAATATGAGGCTACCCATTATAAACCCAATTTTCGCATGATATGCAGCCGGCGAACTAATTAAACTTGCCCCCTTTGCCATACGTGCTGTTTGCGGTAGACGATCAAATTTCTTCTCATATAATTTTACTATTTGTTCATAATTGCATTTATTAATCACATATGAAATAAAAATCAAGATAACAAATCCAAACATAATAGCTATTATTAATAAAAATTTTAAATCATGGTAATTTTCTATCAAAAAGTTTTTCATAAATTAATAGACCTGATTCTTCATTAAACGTATCGGGATAATGGGTTAATTTATCTGGATTATTTTCAATAACATCATTAATAGCTTCTCCTAAGAATCCCCCCCATCCTTCACCTTCTTTCTCGGCTACTTTTCCCGCTACAATTCCTGTACTGATTCCAGTTGCCAGGCACAACCCCGCTCCAACTGCACCAATCTCTGATGTGAGAAGACCCAAAGCCCACATGCAAACTGCTCTTGCTGCTGGTCCAGCGACACCTCCCACAGTAATACCCACTGCTTGTTTACCACCAAATTTACTGTACTCCGTTATCGCTGCCTTTCTACATTCGCTTTCACGTCCTTTTGCGCAAGCCTCATAAACGTTAGTGGTATAACTCGTAAAATCAAGACCAATACCTATATAGCCTGTTGTTCTCATTATTTTTATCAGTTTCGCTGATGTTTCTATGTAGCTTGCATACCCCTCAATATCCTTTACACCTGTTTGATCCCACTTATGCATAATCGATTTGGTTGATAAACCTAATGCCTGCTTTATATCTTCATATTGTTTTAAATTTAGCCGTTCTTTTGAGAATTTATTCAAAATACCGTCTAATTTTTTAAATAGCCGTTCTCGTTGACCAAAAAACTCCTCTCCAGAAATACGACCAGAATTACTACTATATGTTTTCTTATAAAGCTCCTGTATTTCATTGAGTGTTTTATTTATTTCTTTATAATATCCACCACCAGCATCCTTTATGTAACCTAAGATATCCCCACTTTGTCCTAAAGCATCACTGTATAGTTGTGAAGAAAAAATATCCACGGAAGCTCTGTTTTCGTGTAACACACGGGCTTCTGGCAGTGTTAATGGTGCAAGCGCTTTATCAATTCTATCACGCGCTTTTTGCAATGTTTCAATCTGTTGCTGATCTTGCTTTTCAGGATCAACTACAAGCAGAATTGAACCCGGTTGTTTTTTTATATCTGGATTGAGCTTGTGATATAACTCACGTGTACCATCCGGAGGATTAATAAAAAACCTGGATTCGAAAGATGACGGTGTGGCCTCATAGGGCAGTACGCAAAATCCCGCATCTACAGGTTCACGGGACGATTTATCCTCTTCAACCGGACATGAAGGCCCTGGTACTACGGTAAGAGGTTTTAGTGTGGGTGCAATATAACCTGGTGCGCCATACTCAATCTTTTGAGTAGGTCTGGGTTTTCTCCCCTGCTCCCTGTCGAGCGTTTCCTGATAAGCTCTCCTTACGCTCTCTTCGAAGATGCTGTCGAATATATCGGGCATAAATGGTTCATAAACTAACTCTCCGTCCTCATCAAAATAAAAAGGATTTCTGTCCCAGGACCAATGCTCACCACAATCAATCGCTATTATCCCGCCCACATATAATTTGTGTTGTATCTCATCATAAATGGGATTACATCTACCAATGGGGGGTCTTTCATACGCAACGGAAGAATATCGGTTTACATTCCATTTTCTCTGTGGCAGGCCAACTATAGCTGAGCGCTGATTTTTATTATCATCAAGTTCATAATATATCCTTGCTAACCTAAGACCTTCTTTAGGTGACACTATTTTTTCAAAGACCTCTAATCTGGCACTTTGGCTAAAATCCCGAGTGTTATATAAAGTAAACAAGTTCCCCTCCTTAGCTTAATAATTTCCGTTATTATCATTTTATCTCATTTATTCATCTCATTAATTCATTCATAACTCTCAGTTGTTTGAGTCTGCTTTTTATTAAAACATGATGACTGGGTTACTTGTTTGTGCTTTTGATCTCATAAATAATAAAAAACCCGAATTTAATTTATATAAATTCGGGTTACAAATAAAACCATGCGATTGTATTTATAATACAGATAAATTAAAGCAATTTTTCCTTATTTATAATCAGATTGTTCTCTCCATGTCCATCATTTGTTACAGGCCCGTGCTAGCAAATCGCCGCCGGGCGAGAGATTATTTGAGCAAGGTTCCCCAGTTTTCTACCCAGGGGTTGGATTCGCTTTCTGGTTCAGGATGTTCGCTGGCGTCAATCAGCAACATTTCACCCACGCGCTGTGCGCTTTGCTCCTGTAACAGCGCATCAAACTGTTTGCCACCATTGCAGAAATTAACGTAGCTGCTGTCGCCCAGCGCAATTACCCCATAATGCAGATTTGGCTGGAAACCGAGATTATCTTTGATCCCCTGAAACAGCGGCACAATGCTATCGGGCAGATCGCCCTGCCCGGTCGTTGAGGTCACCACCAGCACATATTTATCCTGATATGCCTGCCAGTCGCTGAGCTCCGGATCTTCAAACACCGTGGCTTTATGACCCTGTGCCGTCAAAATGGCCTCGGCCTCTTCAGCAACCAGCAGTGCGTTTCCGTACATCGTGCCGACAAAAATTCCAATTTCCGCCATAACCGTAATCTCCTGGGACTTAAGAATCTATCTGCTCATCCTGACCTGACCGCTCGACGAACTCAACCCTTTCATTCTCAGGGAGAAGTCCACGCCAGCCAAATTGTGACAATGCCTGCATCCAGACGTCATCCAGCCCGGCGCGAATAACCAGCGGCTCACCGGTGAATGGATGCGTCAGCGCAAGCTGGCTGGCATGCAGCATCAACCGCTGACAGCCAAAATGCTCTGCGGCGCTGCGGTTTTGCCGTAAATCACCGTGCTTGCTGTCGCCAATTATCGGATGGCGTAAGTGGGCCAGATGGCGCCTGAGCTGGTGTTTCCGACCGGTTTTAGGATCCAGCTCCACCAGCCCGTAACGGGTGGTCGGATAACGTCCGGTCGCTACCGGCATTTCTACCGTTGCCAGGCCGCGATAATGGGTGACGGCAGGCTGCGGGCCTTTATCATCGCGGGCAAACTTATCGGCAATCTTATCCAGCTCTTCGACCAACGGGTAATCCAGCACGGTATCATCCATCAGCCAGCCACGCACAATCGCATGATAGCGTTTCTGAATTTGATGATGTTCAAACTGCTGAGACAACAAACGCCCGGCTTCGCTGGACAGTCCCATCAGCAGCACACCGGAGGTTGGTCTGTCGAGTCGATGGGCGGTAAAAACGTGCTGACCAATTTGGTCTCGCACCGTTTGCATCACCACCACTTTCTCATCCCGGTCGAGCCAACTGCGGTGAACCAACCAGCCCGAAGGTTTATTGACGGCAACCAGCCATTCGTCCTGATAAAGAATTTCCAGCATCAGGCGTTATCACTGGTAAACAGCGCATCCAGCTCCTGCAATGCCGCCAGGAGAATGTCGCGTTGCGGATGATCGGCTGCTAGCGCCATTTCGTAATACGGTGCAACGGCAAAAGCCTGCGGAAGCGGCTGCGCGTTATCGAGTAGCGTATGCATGCGGGGAATCAACACCCACTGCAGCCACTCGACCGGCTCCATGGTATCCATACAAAAAGGCTGCGTACTGGTAAACAGATGCTCTGCTGGCTCATCCATCCGCCAGTGATTATGTTCACGCAGTAGCGCTTCAAGTGCGTGTAACTGCTGGCGCACACGGTCATGAGTCGTCATGAAATAAACCTCAATGATGAAAAATCTGGCGCGAAGAATAGCACTAGTGGAAGGAAATAAAAAAAGGGAGCACTGTAAAAAAAACAGTGCTCCCGGTTCGTTTCGCAGCATTCCAGCTACTTTTAGTGCTCCCTGCTCATCCGTGACAACTTTTCCTGTGGTCTTGCGACCTTGTTCATCCTGAACTTTTGCATCCTGCTCACATCACCCCGATGTGAAAACTTCATCCTGAAGTATCCTGGCCATCCTGACCCGCCGAACATCCTGACCGGCTCTCATTCTCCGTCCTGGAGGTGTCCTTTAACGCATCCAGCGTCTTCCTCTTTGCTTCGTCCTGAAGCCTGTCCTTGCAACACCATCCTGGTGTGTCCAGGTGAAGAGCCATCATCCTGATGTTCTCTTCGTTGTGCGACTCCTTGTCGACAGATATAGAATCGCCTGTTTCGCTTTGTCTTACAAGATGCTTACAGGCTTACCCTTACGATTATTTTCGTATGAAAGTTGACAATAAAAGACTAACCAATTGAATAATAATCAATTATTATTTTATTAATTCATTAAGTCTTTACTTATCACCTGGCAATGTCCTACAGGGTTTGTAAGAGATATCTCACAAGATTCAGGGCAAACAGGATTACAGAACTGGCTTAAGTTGAGTGAGGAATTCCGCAAGTGAGGCCGCCAGCACCGTTCGTTTACGGGTTCCCAGCGTTTCTTTGCACACTTCACCGGACAGATTGCACACCGAAATGACGTCAAGCTCATTATCTTGTGTGGCAATAAAAAGCGTAGGCGAAAGCTTAAGTCGCTTTTGCGTAACCAAGTGACCAATCAGGTTTTCCTGAACACGCCTGAAGTCATCTTCACTCCAGGTCTGCAGCAGCGTCAGCTTTTCATCCGCAAACTGCGCGTGCATATCCCCGGCAAACTGGGTGGTGTAAAAAGCGTGAACGGCAGGTTGTATCACAATATCAAATGCCCGTTCAACCGCATTGAGGTTTTTTTCGCCGACAAAAGGTTGAGGCTGCCAAAATACCGCATCGTCTGTGGAAGAAATGATGCACGGAGAAGGTACGCCATACAGCTCTTCACTGAGTGGCCAACTGTTGTTTTTTTCATGCCATGCGTCGCAATAACGCGTCGTAAAGGCTACCAACGCCTGCGCTGTCAATTCGTCCACTGATTTCTCTCTTCACAAAAGCCAGGATACACTTGTCGCATAGTGTATCTGGTTTATGACGGTGAAACATGTCCTCTTATGAAAATCATCAGGCGCTTGATGGCCTGACTCTAGGTAAATCAACGGATTACCGAGACAATTACGATGCAAGTCTGTTGCAGGGTGTTCCGCGCAGCCTGAACCGCGATCCGCTGGATTTAAAGGCCGATGCCCTGCCTTTTCACGGTGCGGATATCTGGACGCTGTATGAACTGTCGTGGCTAAATGCCAACGGCTTACCGCAGGTCGCAGTCGGTCACGTGGAACTGGATTACACCAGCGTAAATCTGATTGAATCGAAAAGCTTTAAGCTTTACCTGAACAGTTTTAATCAGACGCGTTTTGATTCCTGGGATGCGGTACGTCAGACACTGGAAAACGATCTTCGCGCCTGCGCTCAGGGCGATGTCAGCCTGGCGCTGTACCGCCTTGACGAACTGGAAGGGCAGCCTATAGCCCACTTTAACGGCACCTGTATCGACAATCAGGATATCGTCATCGATAACTACCAGTTCAGCACTGCGTATCTGGAAAATGCCGTGAGCGGTGAAAAGGCAGTGGAAGAGACACTGGTCAGCCATCTGCTGAAGTCCAACTGTTTAATCACCCACCAGCCAGACTGGGGCTCCATACAAATTCAGTATCGCGGACGTAAAATCGACAGAGAGAAGCTGCTGCGTTACCTGGTCTCCTTCCGCCACCATAACGAGTTTCATGAACAGTGTGTGGAACGCATTTTCAATGACATTCTGCGCTTCTGCCAGCCGGAGAAACTGAGCGTTTACGCACGCTACACGCGACGTGGTGGCCTGGACATTAACCCATGGCGCACCAACACCGATTTCACTCCGGCAACCGGTCGTCTGGTACGTCAGTAATCTTTTTTCTCAATTTTGCGTGTCGGATTCCGCGCTCAAGGTTGTGAAAGGTCATAAGCCAGGGCTATTGTAATCACAGGGAATGACGTGTTGCGTCCCATAAGGAGTTTACTTGATTACACATATTAGCCCGCTTGGCTCAATGGACATGTTGTCGCAGCTGGAAGTCGATATGCTTAAACGCACGGCCAGCAGCGACCTGTATCAACTGTTTCGTAACTGTTCGCTTGCCGTTCTGAACTCCGGCAGTTTGACCGACAACAGTAAAGAACTGCTGTCACGCTTTGAAAGTTTCGATATTAACGTACTGCGCCGCGAACGGGGCGTGAAGCTGGAACTGATCAACCCACCTGAAGATGCGTTTGTTGATGGACGCATTATTCGTGCGCTACAGGCTAACCTGTTTGCCGTGCTGCGCGACATTCTGTTCGTCAATGGCCAGATCCATAACGCCGGTCGTTTTCAGCATCTGGATCTCGAAAGCTCGGTCCATATCACCAACCTGGTATTCTCGATCCTGCGTAATGCCCGGGCGCTGCACGTCGGTGAAGCGCCGAACATGGTCGTCTGTTGGGGCGGTCACTCAATCAACGAAAATGAGTACCTGTACGCTCGTCGCGTCGGCACCCAGTTGGGCCTGCGCGAACTGAACATCTGTACCGGCTGCGGTCCAGGGGCGATGGAAGCGCCAATGAAAGGCGCTGCGGTAGGCCACGCCCAGCAGCGATACAAAGACAGCCGCTTTATTGGCATGACCGAACCGTCAATCATCGCCGCTGAACCGCCTAACCCGCTGGTAAACGAACTGATCATCATGCCGGACATTGAAAAACGTCTGGAAGCGTTCGTGCGTATCGCCCACGGTATTATCATCTTCCCGGGTGGCGTAGGGACAGCGGAAGAGCTGCTGTATCTGCTGGGGATCCTGATGAATCCGGCCAACAAAGATCAGGTTCTACCACTGATCCTGACCGGACCAAAAGAGAGTGCGGATTACTTCCGCGTGCTGGACGAATTTATCGTGCACACGCTGGGAGAAGATGCGCGTCGCCACTATCGCATTATCATTGACGATGCAGCGGAAGTGGCGCGCCTGATGAAAAAAGCGATGCCGCTGGTGAAAGAAAACCGTCGCGACACAGGTGATGCTTACAGCTTTAACTGGTCGATTCGTATCGCGCCCGATCTGCAGATGCCGTTCGAACCGTCCCATGAAAACATGGCCAACCTGAAGCTGTACCCGGATCAGCCCGTTGAAGTACTGGCGGCCGATCTACGTCGCGCATTCTCCGGTATTGTGGCTGGTAACGTGAAGGAAGTCGGCATCCGCGCTATTGAAGAGTTTGGCCCGTACAAAATCCACGGTGACCGCGAAATGATGCGCCGCATGGACGATCTCCTGCAGGGCTTTGTTGCACAACATCGTATGAAGTTACCGGGCACTGCGTATATCCCTTGTTACGAGATCTGCGCCTAACCTTCTACACCCGCTAGCAGCACTATAGCGATGACAGTTTTGTCCATATCAAAGCCGGGTTTGGCGCATTTGCCTCCCGGCTTTTTTTAGTGATACCAGTCACATAGCTCTGACAATCACATAAATACCAGTGATGATTCATTAAAAACAGCGCGCCACGCAAACGATTACCTTGAAAAACCAACCGTGATTTATCTTAGTAAATTATTATTAGTCGCCGAAATCATCTAAAAACAACAGTTTTTACAGCTGAACACGCCTATCTTCGCGCCTTCGCTTTCATGAGATATGTCGTTAATGTTAGCCTTCGCGCCCGTAAATTCGCTTTGACTATTTTTTAACAGATTAATGGCCCAAATTTATCCACATAAAAGGTGGATTATTGCATTTGGGATCCCGATCACTGATACATTCATTACTAAAATGTATCTTTCCGCCCGAAAATTATTACGGCGAAAAATTATATAAAAATCGCTCAACGAATTTCGATTTACAGCCGGGTACTTTCTCATTGGATTGACCTCAAACCCGGCTTTTTAAGCTTCCTCCAGGAGAAATAGATGGAAAACACTCAAACCAGCACTATCGTTACGGGCCAGACCCGCAGCGCATGGCGCAAGACAGACACCATGTGGATGCTGGGCCTTTACGGCACGGCGATTGGCGCGGGTGTATTGTTCCTGCCGATCAACGCAGGCGTAGGCGGTATGATCCCGCTGATCATCATGGCGATCCTTGCCTTCCCAATGACCTTCTTTGCACACCGCGGTCTGACTCGCTTTGTGCTGTCCGGTAAAAATCCGGGTGAAGACATCACCGAAGTTGTAGAAGAACACTTCGGCGTTGGCGCAGGTAAACTGATTACCCTGCTCTACTTCTTCGCTATCTACCCGATTCTGTTGGTTTACAGCGTAGCAATCACCAATACCGTTGAAAGCTTCCTGACCCATCAGCTGGCGATTACTCCTCCGCCGCGTGCAATCCTGTCTCTGATCCTGATTGTCGGCATGATGACCATCGTGCGCTTCGGTGAGCAGATGATCGTTAAGGCGATGAGCATCCTGGTATTCCCGTTCGTTGCGGCTCTGATGCTGCTGGCGCTGTATCTGATCCCTCAGTGGAGCGGTGCGATTCTGGAAACCATGTCTTTTGACTCTGCGGCAACCACCGGCAACGGCCTGCTGTTGACCCTGTGGCTGGCGATTCCGGTAATGGTGTTCTCCTTCAACCACTCCCCGATCATCTCCTCCTTCGCCGTGGCGAAGCGTGAAGAGTACGGTGATGAAGCTGAGAAGAAATGCTCCAAGATTCTGGCATTCGCTCACATCATGATGGTACTGACCGTTATGTTCTTCGTCTTCAGCTGCGTATTCAGCCTGACCCCGGCGGACCTGGCAGCAGCAAAAGAGCAGAACATCTCGATTCTGTCTTACCTGGCGAACCACTTTAACGCGCCGATTATTGCCTGGATGGCACCGATCATCGCGATTATCGCTATCACCAAATCCTTCCTCGGCCACTACCTGGGCGCACGTGAAGGCTTCAACGGGATGGTGATTAAGTCTCTGCGCGGCAAAGGCAAATCCATCGAAATCAACAAACTGAACAAAATCACTGCACTGTTCATGCTGGTAACCACCTGGATTGTGGCGACACTGAACCCGAGCATCCTCGGTATGATTGAGACCCTGGGTGGCCCAATCATCGCGATGATTCTGTTCCTGATGCCGATGTATGCCATCCAGAAAGTACCGGCAATGCGTAAGTACAGCGGCCATATCAGCAACGTCTTCGTTGTGATTATGGGCCTGATCGCTATCTCCGCTATTTTCTACTCTCTGTTCAGTTAATTCCCCTGCGCCGCTCTTCGGGGCGGCGCATCTCGATACACAATGGACGCCTCATGATTAGCGTATTCGATATTTTCAAAATCGGCATTGGCCCTTCCAGCTCCCACACTGTTGGCCCGATGAAAGCAGGCAAACAATTCACGGATGACCTGATTGCACGCGGAATTCTCACTGACGTAACCCGCGTAGTGGTTGATGTCTATGGCTCCTTGTCTCTGACGGGGAAAGGTCACCATACCGACATCGCGATTATTATGGGCCTGGCGGGTAATCTGCCGGATACCGTAGACATTGATGCCATCCCTTCCTTTATCCAGGATGTGAATACTCATGGGCGTTTGCTGCTGGCAGACGGTCAACATGAGGTCGAGTTCCCGGTCGACAAGTGCATGAATTTCCATGCGGACAATCTGTCCCTGCACGAAAACGGGATGCGTATTACCGCACTGGCGGGCGAAAAAGCCATTTACAGCCAGACTTACTATTCCATTGGCGGTGGGTTCATCGTTGATGAAGAACATTTTGGTTTACCGAACAACTCTCCGGTAAACGTGCCGTATCCGTATAAATCCGCAGCTGATTTGCAACGTCATTGCCAGGAAACCGGCCTGTCACTTTCCGGTCTGATGATGCAAAACGAACTGGCCCTGCACAGTAAAGAAGAGCTGGAACAGCACTTTGCTAACGTCTGGGAAGTGATGCGTAGCGGGATTGAGCGCGGCATCACCACCGAAGGTGTATTGCCGGGCAAACTGCGCGTTCCGCGTCGTGCTGCTGCGCTGCGTCGTATGTTGGTCAGCAGCGACAAAACCACCACTGACCCGATGGCGGTTGTTGACTGGATCAACATGTTCGCGCTGGCCGTGAACGAAGAAAACGCAGCAGGTGGACGTGTAGTTACCGCGCCAACCAACGGTGCATGCGGGATTGTTCCTGCCGTACTGGCGTATTACGACAAGTTTATCCGTGAAGTGAACGCTAACTCTCTGGCACGCTATATGTTGGTCGCGAGCGCCATTGGTTCACTGTATAAGATGAACGCCTCTATCTCTGGTGCCGAAGTCGGCTGTCAGGGTGAAGTTGGCGTGGCCTGCTCCATGGCAGCGGCTGGTCTGGCTGAACTGCTGGGTGGTAGTCCAATGCAGGTGTGCATCGCAGCGGAAATCGGTATGGAACATAACCTGGGTCTGACCTGCGATCCGGTTGCCGGCCAGGTACAAGTACCGTGCATTGAACGTAACGCGATCGCGTCCGTGAAAGCGGTGAACGCCGCACGTATGGCGCTGCGCCGTACCAGTGAGCCACGCGTGTGCCTCGATAAAGTTATCGAGACCATGTACGAAACCGGTAAAGACATGAATGCCAAATACCGCGAAACATCTCGCGGCGGTTTGGCAATGAAAATTGTCACCTGCGATTAAGTCCCACCCCATTGCCGGATGGCGCAAGCTTATCCGGCCTACAGTGCCGTATTCATTTGTAGGCCGGATAAGGCTTCAGCCGCCATCCGGCAAAATGTTGTATCAGATCTTCGCCTCCACTCGCCGTGAATGTTACCCTACAGACTGATTTGTTAGGGAGAACACCGTGGCCGTCCATCTGCTCATTGTCGATGCACTGAATCTTATCCGCCGAATTCACGCCGTACAGGGCTCACCCTGCGTGGAGACGTGCCAGCACGCGCTCGATCAGTTGATTGTGCACAGTCAGCCCACACACGCCGTGGCGGTATTTGATGACGAAGCGCGCAACAGCGGCTGGCGTCACCAACGCTTACCTGACTACAAAGCCGGTCGCCCGCCAATGCCTGACGATTTACACAAGGAAATGCCCGCCTTACGCGCCGCTTTTGAACAGCGCGGTGTCTGCTGCTGGGAATCCAGCGGGAATGAAGCCGATGATTTAGCCGCAACTCTGGCGGTGAAAGTTAGCCAGGCCGGACATCAGGCAACCATCGTCTCAACCGATAAAGGCTATTGTCAGCTACTCTCCCCAACGCTGCGTATTCGCGATTATTTCCAGAAACGCTGGCTGGATGCGCCGTTTATCGAGAAAGAGTTCGGCGTACTGCCGCAACAGTTGCCTGATTACTGGGGACTGGCAGGGATCAGCAGTTCTAAGATACCTGGGGTTGCCGGTATTGGTCCTAAAAGCGCCACACAATTGTTGACGCAGTTTCCAACGCTGGAAGCACTGTATGAACATCTGGATGACGTACCGGAGAAATGGCGCAAGAAACTCGAAGAACATCGTGAGATGGCGTTTTTGTGCCGCGATATCGCGCGGCTGCAAACGAACTTACATATCGACGGAAACCTACAGCAGCTACGGCTGGCACGGTAGTCTTATTTTCGGATGGCGCTGCGCTTATCCGGCCTACTTAACGTATAACCCTGTAGGCCAGATAAACGCCAGGTGATTACCAGGCAGTATGGTACAGCTCGACGATATCCCCAAGGCTCGCTTCACGCGGATTTCCCCCGGTACAAACATCGTCAAATGCGGCCTGCGCCAGCGCAGGAATATCCTCTTTACGGACGCCAACATCGCGTAAGTGCAGGGGGATCCCTACATCGCGATTAAGGGCGAAGACAGCATCCACTGCCGCTTTGCGTGCTTGCGCCAACGTCAGCCCTTCAACCTTAACCCCCATTACCCGGGCAATATCGCGGAATTTTTCCCCAGTGAATTCGGCGTTGTAGTGCATCACGTGCGGCAGCAAAATGGCATTCGCGATGCCGTGCGGCGTGTTGTAGAACGCGCCTAACGGGTGTGCCATGCCATGCACTAATCCCAGACCAACGTTGGAGAAGCCCATCCCGGCAACGTACTGGCCCAGGGCCATCGCTTCACCCGCCTGGCTGTCACCCGCAACGGAACCGCGCAATGACCCGGCAATAATTTCGATGGCTTTAATGTGCAGCGCATCGGTAAGCGCCCACGCTGCCCGGGTGATGTAACCTTCAATGGCATGAGTCAGTGCATCTACCCCAGTAGCCGCTTTTAATGCAGCAGGCATGCCGTCCATCATATCAGCATCGATGAACGCCACCTGCGGGATGTCATGTGGATCGACACAAACAAACTTACGCCGATTCTCTTCGTCAGTGATCACGTAGTTAATGGTCACTTCCGCCGCTGTTCCCGCGGTGGTTGGGATAGCCATAACTGGCACACTCGGGAAGCGTGTCGGCGATAACCCTTCAAGGCTGCGTACATCCGCAAACTCCGGGTTATTATTGATAATGCCAATCGCTTTACAGGTATCCTGCGGGGAGCCTCCGCCGATGGCTATCAGATAGTCTGCGCCGCTTTGCTGAAAGACACTCAATCCCTCCTGCACTACCGCAATGGTTGGATTAGGAATAACGCCTGAATAGATTTCCCATGCCAGACCTGCAGCATCCATTCGGGAAGTCACTTTCTCAACAACGCCGCACTGCACCAGATTTTTATCAGTCACAATCAACGCCTTGCGATAACCGCGACGAATAACTTCATCGGTTAATGCGCCAACAGCCCCCCGGCCAAACCATGCCGTTTCATTCAGAATCATTCTGTTCGCCATTGTATTTCTCCTTTTCGCTATGCGAAATTACTCTTCAATGCGTAATCCGTAAGATTTGAATTTCTCCAGCACAATAGCGATCTCCTCGTCATCCAGCACCGGCACCGGGTCAACAATCGCCAGCGTGCTCAGGTACAGACGGGCCAGAACTTCCACTTCATGCGCCAACCACAGTGCTTTTTCCAAATTCGCTTCGCAAGCAATCAACCCATGGTGCTGTAAAAGCGTTGCCTTACGGTTTTTCAACGCTACCGCAACGTGCTCTGACAGCTCTCGTGTGCCAAACGTCGCATAAGGCGCACACGGAATAGAGTTTCCCCCCGCCGCCGCAATCATGTAATGGATTGCCGGGATTGGACGATTGAGAATAGAAACAGCCGTGCAATGTACGGCGTGGTTATGAACCACCGCCTGAGCATCCGGACGTGTTTGATAGGCTGCCATATGGAACCGCCACTCGCTGGAAGGTAACTTCCCTTCTTCGTGCTGTCCCTCAGCATTGATATAGACAATGTGGGATTCAGTGAGTTTTTCATATGGAATGCCCGTCGGGGTAATTAACATCCCGTCCTGAAAGCGCACGCTTACGTTACCCGCAGTCCCCTGATTCAACCCCAGACGGGTCATTTCCAGGCAGGTATCGATAATCTGCCGTGCCAGCGTATTTCGTTCCATTACTTACCTCTCTCAGTGAGTCAAAATGCGACAACAGAACATTGCTAATACCTCGGCGCTCTGTTGAATTAGGCGGCTATTTGCTAACTATCATCATGCTGAATAAAGAGAAGGGAATTTTTAGCACTGGATTTTGTGACCTTCATCAACTAATAACACAGAATAAAAAAAAGCAGGATAAATATCATATTGTAAAAATGTCCGTTCTTAATGAAAGCATTATAAAACGGTCACTTGCGAATAATTTGTTAAAGCTGCCCGTTTTCTTCCCAACTAATTAATTCGGGCATTTACTCTGTGGGTTTTAATAACTTATTTCTCAAACGGTCATTGTTTTACAGAAATTAAAGTGATGATAATCACATAAACTCGCGCCCTGAGCATAAGTGTGACCGTCATCATATTAATAGCCGTTTTTTATTTGAAAATGAATTCATGAGTTCATTTGTGAAGGCCAATTCTGGCTGGCAGATTACCGGAACTCACCTGGATTAGCAGGTTGGTGAAATCACCCGCCTTACTCTTAAGCTGTTGAACATGCTTATGAACTGATGAGGATGCTATGGGAAACACATCAATACAAACGCAAAGTTTTCGTGCAGTAGACCGGGGGCAGACAAAAAATTATCTCATTCCCTTCGCGTTACTCTGCTCTCTGTTTTTTCTTTGGGCTGTTGCTAATAATCTTAATGACATCTTATTACCACAGTTTCAGCAAGCTTTTACACTGACTAACTTTCAAGCTGGCCTGATTCAATCTGCTTTTTATTTTGGTTATTTCATCATTCCAATCCCGGCAGGGATCCTGATGAAAAAATTAAGTTACAAAGCAGGGATTATTACCGGATTATTTTTATACGCCGTCGGCGCGGCATTATTCTGGCCCGCAGCCGAGGTAATGAATTACACCCTATTCCTGATTGGTTTATTTATTATCGCTGCTGGTTTAGGTTGCCTTGAAACTGCAGCCAACCCGTTTGTAACGGTACTGGGCCCGGAAAGCGGCGGCCACTTCCGACTCAATCTGGCACAAACTTTTAACTCATTTGGTGCCATTATTGCGGTCGTTTTTGGGCAAAGTCTTATTTTGTCTAATGTGCCGCATCAATCTCAGGACGTACTCGATAAAATGGCTCCGGAACAACTGAGTGCCTACAAGCACAGCCTGGTTTTATCGGTACAAACCCCTTATATGATCATCGTCGCGGTCGTTTTACTGGTCGCCCTGCTGATTATGTTTACAAAATTTCCGACCCTGCAAAGTGACGACCACAGTGACAACGCTCAGAGTTCATTCTCCGCATCCCTTTCCCGTCTGGTGCGTATTCGTCACTGGCGTTGGGCTGTGCTGGCGCAATTCTGCTACGTCGGCGCGCAAACTGCCTGCTGGAGCTACCTGATCCGTTACGCTATCGAAGAGATCCCTGGCATGACCCCAGGTTTCGCCGCTAACTATCTGACCGGCACCATGGTGTGCTTCTTTATCGGTCGTTTCTCCGGCACATGGCTTATCAGCCGCTTCGCGCCGCATAAAGTGCTGGCCGCTTATGCCCTGCTCGCCATGGTCTTGTGCCTGATTTCCGCCTTCACCGGTGGTCAAATCGGCCTGTTGGCTCTGACGTTATGCAGCGCATTTATGTCGATTCAGTATCCAACCATTTTCTCTTTGGGGATCAAAAACCTGGGACAGGACACTAAATACGGCTCGTCTTTTATTGTCATGACCATTATTGGCGGCGGCATTGTGACGCCAGTAATGGGTTTTGTCAGCGACGCCGCTGGCAATATCCCTACAGCAGAACTGGTCCCAGCACTTTGCTTCGCCATCATCTTTATTTTTGCCCGCTTCCGCTCACAAACGGCAGCCAACTAAATATTTATCCGAATAACGTGAGGAATCTGTGATGAAAAAAATCAGCTTACCAAAAATTGGTATTCGCCCGGTTATTGACGGACGTCGTATGGGTGTACGTGAGTCTCTCGAAGAACAAACCATGAATATGGCTAAAGCCACCGCCACGCTGATCACGGAAAAACTTCGGCATGCCTGTGGCGCACAAATTGAATGTGTGGTTGCCGACACCTGCATCGCCGGGATGGCTGAATCTGCCGCTTGTGAAGAAAAATTCAGCAGTCAAAACGTGGGCGTGACAATTACCGTTACCCCATGCTGGTGCTACGGGAGCGAAACCATCGATATGGATCCGATGCGCCCGAAAGCTATCTGGGGCTTCAACGGCACGGAACGTCCGGGGGCCGTTTATCTGGCGGCCGCGTTGGCAGCCCACAACCAGAAAGGTCTTCCTGCGTTCTCCATTTATGGTCATGACGTACAAGACGCGGACGACACCTCGATTCCTGCTGATGTTGAAGAAAAACTGCTGCGCTTTGCCCGCGCGGGTTTAGCCGTTGCCAATATGAAAGGCAAAAGCTATCTGTCTGTCGGTGGCGTGTCTATGGGTATTGCAGGTTCTATCGTCGACCATAACTTCTTTGAATCCTGGCTGGGCATGAAGGTGCAGGCGGTGGATATGACCGAGTTGCGTCGTCGTATTGACCAGAAAATATATGATGAAACCGAGCTGGAAATGGCGCTGGCGTGGGCGGACAAAAACTTCCGCTACGGCGAGGATCAGAACGCGCAGCAATATAAACGCAATGCAGAACAGAGCCGCGCGGTGCTGAAAGAGAGTCTGCTGATGGCCATGTGCATTCGCGACATGATGCAGGGTAACCAGAAGCTGGCAGACAAAGGTCTGGTCGAAGAATCTCTGGGTTACAACGCGATTGCCGCAGGCTTTCAGGGTCAACGTCACTGGACGGATCAATATCCGAATGGTGATACCGCCGAAGCGCTGCTCAACAGCTCCTTTGACTGGAATGGCATACGCGAACCGTTCGTTGTCGCCACCGAAAACGACAGCCTGAACGGCGTGGCGATGCTGTTTGGCCATCAACTCACCGGCACGGCGCAGGTCTTTGCCGATGTGCGCACCTACTGGTCGCCAGAAGCGGTAGAGCGCGTCACGGGTAAACCGCTGACCGGCCTTGCTGAGCACGGCATTATTCACCTGATTAACTCCGGCTCGGCAGCACTGGACGGCTCCTGCAAACAGCGCGACGGCGAAGGGAAACCAACCATGAAACCGCACTGGGAAATCTCGCAGAAAGAAGCGGATGATTGCCTGGCGGCAACCGAATGGTGTCCTGCTATTCACGAATACTTCCGTGGGGGCGGCTACTCTTCTCGCTTCCTGACCGAAGGCGGCGTGCCGTTCACCATGACCCGCATCAACATCATCAAGGGCCTGGGACCGGTGCTGCAAATCGCCGAAGGTTGGAGCGTGGAATTGCCGAAAGACATGCATGACCAGCTTGATGCGCGCACCAACTCCACCTGGCCGACCACCTGGTTTGCCCCGCGCTTAACCGGTAAAGGTCCATTCAGCGATGTCTATTCCGTGATGGCTAACTGGGGCGCAAACCACGGCGTACTGACGATTGGTCACGTGGGTGCGGACTTCATCACTCTTGCCGCCATGCTGCGTATCCCGGTGTGTATGCACAACGTGATCGATGAGAAAATTTACCGCCCTTCCTCCTGGGCTGCCCATGGTATGGATACTGAAGGCCAGGATTACCGCGCCTGCCAGAACTATGGCCCGCTTTATAAGCGTTAATGCGACTCAGCCCGGTGGCGCAAGCTTACCGGGCCTTACAGCAGTGGCTTTTGTAGGCCGGATACGGCTTTAACCCCATCATCCGGCAACGTTTCAGGAGTTTTTATGAAACAAGACGTTATCCTGGTCCTCGACTGTGGCGCGACCAACGTACGGGCTATCGCCGTTGACCGACAGGGAAAGATTGTCGCTCGTGCGTCGACCCCAAACGCCAGTGACATCGCTGCTGAAAACAGCACCTGGCATCAGTGGTCGCTGGAGGCCATTCTGCAACGTTTTGCCGACTGCAGTCAGCGGCTCTCTGCGCAACTGGCCGCCTGCCAGGTTCGTGCGATCGCCGTCACCACCTTTGGCGTAGACGGCGCGTTGGTTGATAAAAATGGCAAACAACTCTATCCGGTGATCAGCTGGAAATGCCCACGCACCACGGCGGTAATGGAGAATATCCACCGCTACATGTCACCGCAGCAGCTGCAGGAAATTTCCGGCGTCGGCGCGTTTAGCTTCAACACACTGTATAAACTGGTTTGGCTAAAAGAAAACCATCCGCAACTACTGGAACAGGCGCACGCCTGGCTATTCATCTCGTCGCTCATTAACCACCGTTTAACCGGCGAGTTCACCACCGATATCACCATGGCGGGCACCAGCCAGATGCTGGACATCCAGCAGCGCGATTTTAGTCATGACATCTTACAGGCAACGGGTATACCGCGTCGTCTGTTCCCACGTTTGGTTGAAGCGGGAGAACAAATAGGCGTTCTGCAACAGGAGGCCGCCAGCCTGCTTGGGCTTACGGCGGGTATTCCGGTCATATCTGCCGGACACGACACGCAGTTTGCGCTATTTGGCGCTGGAGCCCAACCAAATGAACCGGTGCTCTCTTCCGGTACATGGGAAATTCTGATGGTGCGCAGTGCGCAGGTGGATACCTCCCAGCTTAGCCATTATGCGGGTTCAACCTGTGAACTGGATAGCCAGCCCGGACTGAATAACCCCGGTATGCAGTGGCTGGCTTCCGGAGTCCTCGAATGGGTACGCAAGTTGTTGTGGACTGCTGATACCCCATGGCAAACCCTGATTGACGAAGCCAGGGCAATCCCGGCAGGTGCCGAAGGCGTGAAGATGCATTGCGACCTGCTGGCCTGTCAAAATGCGGGCTGGCAAGGCGTCACGCTCAATACTACCCGCGGACACTTCTATCGCGCCGCGCTGGAAGGGCTGACAGAACAACTGCAGCGAAATCTGCACACGCTGGAAAAAATCGGTCACTTCCAGGCGACCGAGCTGCTTTTGGTTGGCGGGGGAAGCCGCAACGCATTGTGGAATCAGATCAAAGCGAACGTGCTCAAAATGCCGGTCAAAGTGCTGGATGATGCCGAAACCACCGTAGCGGGTGCCGCGATGTTTGCCTGGTCAGGCATTAGGGAATTTACCTCACCGGAACAGGCGCGCGCGCAGGTGCGGTATCAGTACCGTTACTTTTATCCGCAAACCGAATCCGAACACACAGGAGTCGAGTAACATGCTCAAAACGATATCTCCCTTAATTTCGCCCGACCTGCTGAAGGTGCTGGCTGAAATGGGCCACGGCGATGAGATTATCTTTTCCGATGCCCACTTCCCGGCCCACAGCATGGGGCCGCAGGTTATTCGCGCTGACGGCCTGATAGTCAGCGACCTGCTGCAGGCGGTTATTCCACTCTTTGAACTGGACAGCTATGCCCCACCGCTGGTGATGATGGCCGCTGTTGAAGGAGACGCCCTCGATCCCGACGTCGAGGCTCGCTACCGTCAGGCGCTTTCACTACAGACCCCTTGCCCGGACATTACGCGTATTGATCGCTACGCCTTCTATGAACGCGCACAAAAGGCGTTTGCGATCGTTATCACAGGAGAGCGGGCAAAGTACGGGAATATTCTTTTAAAAAAAGGGGTAACGCCGTAATCTCTGGTCAGAATGCCCGTCTGGTACGGGCATTCATCATATAATGAGGATCAGAACATGAAAGCGGCGCGCCAGCAGGCAATCGTAGATCTGCTTACTAACCATAAAAGCCTGACAACCGAAGCTCTGGCGTTGCAACTGAACGTCAGCAAAGAGACCATCCGCCGCGATCTCAGTGAGTTACAGACCCAGGGAAAAGTGCTACGTAATCACGGGCGGGCGAAAGTTATTCACCGGGAAAACAAGGACAGCGGCGATCCGTTTCATATGCGACTCAAAAGCCACTATGCCCACAAAGCGGATATTGCCCGCGAAGCGCTGGCATGGATCGAAGAAGGTATGGTGATAGCCTTAGACGCCAGCTCAACCTGCTGGTATCTGGCGCGACAGCTACCGGACATCAACATTCACGTTTTTACCAACAGCCAGCCCATCTGCCAGGAATTGGCTAAACGTGAACACATTCAGCTTATCAGCTCCGGCGGTCGCCTCGAGCGCAAATACGGTTGCTACGTTAATCCCTCACTTATCTCGCAGCTAAAATCCCTCGATATTGACCTGTTTATTTTTTCCTGCGAAGGGATCGACAGCGACGGCGCGCTCTGGGACTCCAATGCCACCAACGCCGACTTCAAGTCCATTCTGCTTAAGCGCGCATCGCAATCTTTATTGCTGATCGATAAAAGTAAGTTTAATCGTTCGGGGGAGGCCCGGATTGGGCATCTGGATGACGTGACGCATATCGTTTCAGATACGCCGCTGATTGAAACAATTCAGGCCGAATAAGACGTTGACGCTTCATCCGGCCTGCAATGTTAACTTATCGCTCGTCGCGACGACCACCGACGGCAGCCCACAGACGGCGCACGTGAACGGTTACTTCTTCACGGTCATGATACAGCTGACGCGCCTGAATTTGGGCATTTACGCCATGTTCATCAAGCTGGGCCTGAATGTAAGCCAGGTTCTGTGATACCTCTTCGTAGCGTTTTTTCATCGGCAGCTTGAGGTTGAATATTGTCTCACGACACCAGCCGTTGACCAGCCATTGTGCCATCAGCGCGGCGACCTTCGCCGGCTTCTCCACCATATCGCAGACCATCCACGAAATATTGTTGCGATTCGGACGGTATTTAAATCCGTCTTCACGCAGCCAGGTGACCTGTCCGGTATCCATCAGGCTTTGAGCCATTGGACCGTTATCCACCGAGTAAACCCACATGTTGCGTTTAACCAGCTGATAGGTCCATCCGCCCGGGCAGGCCCCTAAATCCACCGCATACATTCCGTTCGCCAGACGCTCATCCCATTCATCGGCAGGGATAAACACGTGCAGCGCTTCTTCCAGCTTCAGCGTTGAGCGGCTCGGCGCATCGGCCGGGAATTTCAGTCGCGGAATACCCATGTAGAACGGTGAGTTATTGTCAGGCCAGGAATAACCGGTATAACAACAGCCAGGGGCGATAAAGAAAACATGAACCACCGGACGTTTCGGCGTTTCATATTTTGCCAGTACGCCCGCTTCACGCAGCGCCGCGCGCAGCGGTACGGTAAATTTACGGCAGAACTTAACCAGCTCTTTGCTTTCATTGGTGTCGGCGACTTCGACACGCAGATCGCCACCCTTTTCCACCACGCCCTGCAGCATGCCAACGATCGGCGTAATGCGGTCTTCCGGCGGTAAATATTGCAGCAGTTCGCCCACCACAAACATTTGACGGGCAAAAATCAGTGAGCTAAACGGCAGCTCTTTCACTAGCTTTTCGGCATCATCCTGCTGATAGCATTCGAAGATGACGTAACCCGCATTGTCTTTCACGCGGGCAAAACCGAAGATTTCCCGGCGCCCTGCTTTATCCGTAATTTCTGCGGCGCACTCTTTTTCAAAACCCGGGCGACACAACAACACAACCTTATTCATGGCTAACGCCCTTACGTTTCAATCTAATAGCACCCACTAACATCAGCGCCCAGCCCACAAGGAAGCTGAAACCGCCGACGGGGGTAACAAACGCCCACAGGCGTAAATGAGAGAGTGCAAGGCAATACAGGCTGCCGCTAAACAGCACCGTTCCTAATGCCAGAAACACGCTACTCCAGTAAAACCAAATGCTAATGCGTCGCTGCATGGCGACCGCCAGGCCAAAGATAGCCAACGTATGGAACGCTTGATACTCAAGGCCAGTCTGGATCCACCCCATCTCAACGACACCGAGGGTTTTACTCAGAACATGTGCCCCAAAGGCACCCAACGCCACAAAGATAAAGCCACTTACGGCGGCAAAAATCAGCATAAAACGGCTGGTCATGTGAATACCCTACGTAAATTATTGTTCATAACGAAAGCGGAATTTTTCTTGTTCCGTGGCCGCTTTAGCCAAAATCCACTGACGGAAGGCGGCTATTTTACCCAGTTCTGCCTGACTGTCATGACAAACCAGATAAAATGCGTTTTTGCTGACCAGAACATCGTTAAACGGACAGACCAGACGTCCGGCTTCTATTTCGGACTGCGCCATGACGTTATTCGCCAGCGCAATCCCCTGTCCGTGGATAGCAGCCTGTAGCACCATGGCGCTATGGCTGAAGATAGGTCCCTGCTGTACGTTGATATGATTCAGGCCAAGCTGGCGCGTATAGGCTTGCCAGTCACGGCGCGACGCATCGTGCAATAATGTGTGTTTAGCCAGATCGTCGGGCGTCTTCAACGGTTTATCACCGGTGAGTAATAGCGGCGAGCAGACCGGCAATAAATATTCTGCGTACAATTTTTCAACGCGCAGACCCGGCCAGTTGCCGCGTCCGTAGAAAATCGCCACATCTACATCGTCCGCCAGTTTGTCTTCCTGACGGTCCACCGCCTGGATCCTGACATCGATTCCCGGATAAGCTGAGTTAAAGCTAGAGAGTCTGGGCACCAGCCATTGGATCGCAAAACTGGGCAATAAACTGACGGTAAGTGCACCTTTTGCACTACGTGCCTGAAGTTTACGCGTCGCGTCGGTTAATTGCGAAAAAATCTCTTTGATGTCGAGGAAGTAGCTTTGGCCTTCTTCCGTTAACAGCAAAGATCGATTGCGTCGACGAAACAGCTTCAGCCCCAGGAAATCCTCAAGAGACTTGATTTGATGACTTACTGCGGCCTGCGTCACAAAAAGCTCTTCTGCTGCGCGAGTAAAGCTCAAATGACGCGCTGCAGCATCAAAAACACGCAACGCATTTAAGGGTGGTAATCGTTTTGACATGACTTTTAGGCTTTGATGTTAAATGAATTTAACAATTAGCTAACAGGCTGTAACCTATTAGTTTTTTTTATCTGAGCCATTATAAATTGTCCGTTGAGGTTCTACCAGCAAATACCTATAGTGGCGGCACTTCCTGAAGCCGGAACGAAAAGTTTTATCGGAATGCGTGTTCTGGTGGGCTTTTGGCTTACGGTTGTGATGTTGTGTTGTTGTGTTTGCAATTGGTCTGCGATTCAGACCATGGTAGCAAAGCTACCCTTTTTCACTTCCTGTACATTTACCCTGTCTGTCCATAGTGATTAATGTAGCACCGCCAAATTGCGGTGCTTTTTTTTGTCCGACTCTTTGTCGATGGATGACCGGTTAGTTATCCAGTTCTACCATCTCTTTCACGTCAGTGCGGTTAATCTGCTGTTTGTTGCCGTTAGCGTCTTTATACGAAATCATCCCCGTTTCACTATCGGTCTGTGGCTTACCGTCAGCTACGATTGATCGACCATCGTTGGTGTGCATCACGTAATTCGAACCGGAACAGGCGCTCAGGGCAAAAGTCAGCATACAGGCAGAAATTATGGCGGCAGTCTTTTTCATCTTCTTCTCCTTAAAGCGATTTATGCTATTAAAAACACACTCCGTAACAGGCAAAATTGTTCACCTAACGCTATTTAGCATAAGACACTGAGCGGGCTTTGCCAGGATATCCAGAGTATTCCGATGGTTAGCGCAACCCTTGTATCAATGCCCTTTTTGCGCCACGATCGGTTTACTGAACTGAGGAATACCATGAACGCTTTTAACCCCGCGCAGTTTCGCGCACAATTTCCCGCACTCAACGATGCTGGCGTCTATCTCGACAGCGCTGCTACGGCGCTGAAGCCACAGGCGGTAATTGAGGCTACCCACCAGTTTTATAGCCTGAGCGCCGGAAACGTCCATCGCAGCCAGTTTGCTGAAGCCCTGCGCCTGACCGCACGCTATGAAGCCGCGCGGGAAAAAGTCGCAAGCCTGATTAATGCGCCGGATGACAAAACCATCGTCTGGACCCGCGGCACAACGGAAGCGATCAACATGGTTGCTCAAAGCTATGCGCGTCCACGCCTTCAGCCGGGTGATGAGATTATCGTTAGCGCAGCGGAACATCACGCCAACCTCGTGCCCTGGCTGATGGTCGCGGAGCAAACGGGGGCTAAGGTCGTCAAACTCCCACTCACCCCCGATTTATTGCCAGACGTTGAGCGCCTTACGCAACTTATTACCCCGCGCAGCCGCATTCTGGCACTCGGGCAAATGTCGAACGTCACCGGTGGCTGCCCGGATCTGGCCCGCGCCATCACGCTCGCCCATGCGGCTGGCATGGTGGTGATGGTTGATGGTGCCCAGGGGATTGTCCATTTTCCTGCCGACGTACAACAGTTAGATATTGATTTCTATGCGTTCTCGGGCCACAAGCTGTATGGCCCAACCGGTATTGGCGTGCTGTACGGTAAGCCTGAATTACTGGAAGCTATGTCACCGTGGCTCGGCGGCGGAAAGATGATTAGCGAAGTCAGCTTCGACGGTTTCACCACCCAGGCAGCCCCATGGAAGCTGGAGGCCGGTACGCCTAACGTTGCTGGCGTTATCGGGCTAAGCGCAGCGCTCGAATGGCTGGCGGACGTCGACGTTGCACAGGCCGAAAAGTGGAGCCGGGGTCTGGCGACGCTGGCAGAAGATGCGCTGGCGAAACGCCCCGGCTTTCGGTCCTTCCGCTGCCAGGATTCCAGTCTGTTAGCCTTTGATTTCTCGGGTGTTCATCACAGCGATATGGTTACGCTATTGGCCGAATATGGCATTGCGCTGCGCGCGGGGCAACACTGCGCGCAACCGCTGCTGGCAGAACTGGGCGTATCCGGGACACTACGCGCCTCATTTGCCCCTTATAATACACAAAGCGATGTGGATGCGTTGGTCGCAGCCGTCGACCGCGCGCTGGAAATATTGGTGGATTAATGACAAGCCCTCTGTTCGCCGGACACCCGTTTGGCACAACCGTAACCGAAGAGACGTTACGCAATACCTTCATCCCGCTCACTCAGTGGGAAGATAAATATCGTCAGCTGATACTGCTGGGTAAGCAGTTGCCGGCACTTCCGGATGCGCTAAAAGCACAGGCCAAAGAAATCGCGGGCTGTGAAAACCGCGTCTGGCTGGGGCATACTCTTCATGCGAATGGCACTCTGCATTTCTTTGGTGACAGCGAAGGTCGAATAGTACGCGGGCTGTTGGCGGTATTACTCACCGCGGTCGAAGGTAAAACGGCCGCCGAGTTACTGGCGCATTCACCAATGGAATTATTTGACGAGCTGGGTTTACGCGCGCAGCTTAGCGCCTCGCGTAGCCAGGGGCTACATGCTCTTAACGAGGCGATTCTTGAGGTTGCTCAGAAAGCCGGATGACGGCGCTAATACGTCTTATCCGGCTTATAACACCGCACAAACCGTAGGTCGGATAAGCATAGCGCCATCCAATACAATCAGGACTGGCGCGCCGCTTTGGCCATCATCTTCTTCAGCGCATGGGAGACGGCAACAAAACCAAAGGTGGCGGTCACCATCGTGGCCGCGCCAAACCCGGATGCGCAATCCATACGTTTCGGCCCTTCCGCCGTCGCTTTCATCGCACACACCGAGCCATCTGCCTGCGGGTACACCAGCGCTTCGGTCGAGAACACACAGTCCACGCCCAGCTTGCCTTTGCTGTTTTTCACCACGCCAAAATCGCTTTTCAGCCGCTCACGTAGCTTGGCCGCCAACGGATCCTGGATGGTTTTTGCCAAATCAACGACCTGAATCTGCGTAGGATCGATCTGTCCGCCCGCACCACCGGTGGTCACCAGCGGAATTTTGTTACGCCGACAGTACGCGATCAGTGCCGCTTTTGGGCGCACGCTATCAATCGCATCAATGACATACGAAAATCCCGCACTCATATATTCAGCAACGTTATCCGGCGTGACAAAATCATCGACCACGTTCACCCGGCACTCCGGGTTAATCTGGCGGATACGTTCAGCCATCACTTCAGCTTTTGCCAGGCCGACGTTATCGCGTAAAGCATGGATCTGGCGGTTAGTATTGGTGACACACACATCATCCATATCGATGAGCGTGATGGCGCCAATGCCGGTTCGCGCCAGCGCTTCCGCCGCCCATGACCCCACTCCGCCAATCCCAACCACGCAAACGTGCGATTGAGCAAACAGTTGCAGCGCATTTTCGCCATACAGACGCGCCGTACCGCCAAAACGCTGACGCCAGGCATCACTTATAACCACAGACATAGAACCTCAGATATAGAAAACAAAAAGGGCGGACAAATACCGCCCTTGATGACTGCATCACTGCCTGATGGTGGCTACGCCTTATCAGGCCTACTCAATAATTCAGGCTTGATAAGCGAAGCGCCATCCGGCAATTAACCGCTGAACACGTTACCCGCACCCAGCGCTGTTTTTAGTACCCATACGCGACCGTAATGATTATACCACCCGGCACGGTGTCCGGCGTCTGCGCCAATACCCTGATAGATGTCGAAGTGCTGCCCTTTTATCGCCCCGCCCACATCCAACGCCACCATCAGACGCAGTTCGTACTGGCCGGTAAACTTGCCGTTATTGTCCAGTAACGGGACTTCCGCCAGTAACGTTGTGCCCGCAGGAATGATACTGCGGTCAGAAGCCACGGATGCGCGGCCAATCAACGGTACCGCGCTGGCCCCTTTCACCGGAGCAAAAGATTGTGGTTTAAAGAAGACAAACGATGGGTTCTGCTCCAGCAGCTCACGCACTTCGGCTTCGCTGTGCGTTTCACCCCAATGACGAATAGCCTGCATCGACATATCTTCTTTTTTCACTTCGCCACGGTCGATAAGCACTTTACCGATACTGCGATAGGCGTGGCCGTTTTTCCCGGAATAGCTAAAGAAGTTGAGCGGGCTGCCATCGCCAAAATCGATGTAACCACTGCCCTGAACATCCATAATGAAGTTATCCATCAGGGAGTTGCTGTATGCCAGAATATAATTGTCGCTTAGCGCGCCCGCGTAGATCTCGGCACGGGATGGTAAGCGCCCACGTTTTGGCGGCATACGATAGATAGGATACTGAAACTCGCCCTGGCGCGTATGCCGCGCCTGGATAACCGGCGTGTAGTAACCGGTAAACTGGACGTTACCGTAGTTATCAGCCCCTTCCATTTGCCATGCATCAATACCAAACTGACGCATACTGCGCGTATCACCGCCCGCGCGTAACCATTGCTGGATAGCGTTGTAGACGTTGCTCTGGTTACCGTACAAACGTGGCGAAGCGCTACGAATTTGATTAACCTGCTCGGCGAAATCACCGGCATTGATTGGTGCGCCAACCGCATCAGGCTGGTTCACCAGTGAGAAAGGCTGGGTAAATTTCCCGTCTTTATACTGCTGCCCACGATCGGTGGGTTTTGAGGAACACGCGGCGAGCATCGCGACTACAGCTCCCGCCAGAAGATATTTTGCCCAACGTCCTTTCATTGTTCTCGTCTTATGTTGCCTGAATGCGAGACGAAGATAACAAACCCCCGAACCTAATGAAATGCGTATACATACCCGAACGCAAATTTTGAGCAAAAAATAATCCAGAATGCGTTGTTTTTGTTCATTTTCACCCTAAAAACGTGATCAAGGTGAAAAAAGGGTTGCATGAAAATGCGAGCAGAGTATAGTGCGCATCCACGGACGCGGGGTGGAGCAGCCTGGTAGCTCGTCGGGCTCATAACCCGAAGGTCGTC
>NZ_JAOWEE010000058.1:0-172126 GCF_030334295.1 Citrobacter sp. Cf088 | reverse complement strand
GACGCGGGGTGGAGCAGCCTGGTAGCTCGTCGGGCTCATAACCCGAAGGTCGTCGGTTCAAATCCGGCCCCCGCAACCAACATTATGAACACCCTGACGGGTGTTTTTTTGTATCTGCGGTCCGTAAAAAAAGCGCTTTTCAGCGCTTTTTTGTTATCCTCTTCTCGCCAGCGTCGCCCCATCGGCAAAATAGGCTTTAATCCCTGCCAGAATCGACTCTGCAACTTCCTGCTGGAAGGTCGCCGTTTTGAGTTTGCGCTCTTCCTCAACGTTACTGATAAATGCCGTTTCGACCAGAATGGACGGGATATCCGGCGCTTTTAGTACCGCAAACCCGGCCTGTTCAACCTGATTCTTATGCAGGTTGTTGATTTTACCAAGCTTATTCAATACCGCTTTACCAAACTTCAGGCTGTCGGCGATGGTCAGCGACTGCACCATGTCAAACATGGTGTGGTCGACGTAACGGTCACCGCTCTTACTGACGCCACCGATGAGATCCGAGGCGTTCTGGGTCTGCGCCAGATATTTCGCTGCGGTACTGGTCGCGCCTTTGGTCGAGAGAGCAAACACCGAAGAACCGCTGGGTTGTCGACTGGTAAAGGCATCGGCGTGAATAGAGACAAACAGGTCTGCACGCTGCTTCTGCGCTTTCGCCACGCGGACTTTAAGCGGAATGAAGATATCTTCATTTCGTGTCATAAAGACCTTCATGTTGCCCTCTTTCTCTATGAGGGCTCGCAGACGACGAGCAATCTGCAGTACCACATCTTTTTCTCGCGTCTTGTATTTCCCCACCGCACCGGAGTCTTCTCCGCCGTGGCCTGGATCCAACATAATGACAATGGGACGATCGCGCCCCGCTTTACCCGGCTGCGGGCCACTTTGTGCAGGTGGCACCTGTTTATCCAGATCGCCCTTGTTGTAATCTTCCAGCAATGCCAGCAGCGGGTCCTGAACGTCCTGGGCATTCGCGGGATAGAGATCCATCACCAGACGTTCTTTAAAGCCTGCCACCGGAGCCAGCGCAAAAAGTTGCGGCTTCACATTCTGTTTCAGCTCGAACACCATCCGCACGGTCTTTGGATCAAACTGGCCAACGCGCGCCGACTTAATATACGGATCGTCAGGACGAATCTGCGTCCCAATGCCCTTGAGCACCGAGTTCAAATTAACGTCTTCAATATCCACAACCACACGCTCAGGATTACTCAGGGCAAACTGTTTGTATTTCAGCAGACGGTTAGATTCTACCGTGACGCGGGTATAGCTGGACGCAGGCCAGATACGTACGGCAACGACCTGACTCGCGGCTGCCAGACCCACCTGGCTGACGCTCAAAAGCCACATAGCACCCGCACCTTTCAATAAACGGCGGCGACTGATTGCTGAATTGGATCCCGACATGCTTCTCCCGAGCAAAAGAAATCTTTTTAGAGGTAATACGTAAAACGTCCGAATTGACCGGAAACTTTAGCGAATGACGCATAATCTGTCATCTATAAAAGGGTAAACATTCTTTTTATATTCACGGTATTACTGAGAAAAATCTTCAGCATGGGTAAAAATTACGCTTGCGCACAGAACCAAAACAGAATAAAAATACACAAATTACGAATAATCATGCAATGAGGGTGTGCCGTGGTGAAGGAGCGTAGAACCGAACTGGTACAGGGATTCCGCCATTCTGTTCCCTATATCAATACCCATCGGGGAAAAACGTTTGTCATTATGCTGGGCGGTGAAGCCATCGAGCATGAAAACTTTTCCAGTATCGTCAATGACATTGGTCTTCTTCATAGCCTCGGCATCCGCCTGGTCGTGGTCTATGGCGCTCGACCGCAGATTGATGCCAATCTTGCGGCGCATCATCATGAGCCGGTGTACCACAAAAACACGCGCGTCACCGATGCGAAAACGCTGGAGCTGGTCAAACAGGCTGCGGGGCTACTTCAGCTTGATATTACCGCCCGCCTGTCGATGAGCCTGAATAATACGCCATTGCAGGGTGCACACATCAATGTGGTCAGCGGTAATTTTATTATCTCCCAGCCGCTGGGCGTTGATGATGGCGTAGATTACTGCCATAGCGGGCGTATTCGTCGCATCGATGAAGATGCCATTCACCGCCAGTTAGATAGCGGTGCGATTGTGCTGATGGGCCCAGTCGCCGTTTCCGTCACTGGTGAGAGCTTTAATCTGACGTCAGAAGAGGTCGCCACGCAGCTGGCTATCAAACTGAAGGCAGAGAAAATGATCGGTTTTTGCTCGTCTCAGGGTGTCACCAACGATGATGGCGATATTATTTCCGAGTTGTTTCCTAACGAAGCTCAGGCTCGCGTTGAGTTGCAGGAAGAGAAAGGCGATTACAGCTCCGGTACGGTGCGCTTCCTGCGCGGAGCAGTGAAAGCCTGTCGCAGTGGTGTACGCCGCTGCCATCTGATCAGCTATCAGGAAGATGGTGCATTGCTGCAAGAACTGTTCTCCCGTGACGGCATCGGTACGCAGATCGTGATGGAAAGCGCCGAGCAGATCCGTCGCGCTACCATTAACGATATCGGCGGGATTCTGGAGCTTATCCGCCCGCTGGAACAGCAAGGTATTCTGGTCCGCCGCTCGCGCGAGCAGTTGGAAATGGAGATCGACAAATTCACGATTATTCAGCGTGATAACCTGACTATCGCCTGTGCCGCTCTGTACCCTTTCCCGGAAGAAAGAATTGGCGAAATGGCGTGCGTAGCGGTACATCCGGACTACCGTAGCTCGTCGCGCGGGGAAGTGTTGCTGGAACGGATCGCCGCGCAGGCCCGGCAAATGGGGCTGAGCAAGCTGTTCGTGCTGACCACGCGCAGCATTCACTGGTTTCAGGAGCGAGGCTTCACGCCGGTAGATATCGACCTGCTGCCGGAAAGCAAAAAAGAGATGTACAACTATCAGCGGCGGTCAAAAGTGCTGATGGCGGATTTGGCATAGGAGTGGTTGCCAGATGCGGCATACAGTTCGCTGGCACATCTTTGGTATACAGATCGTAGGCCTGATCAGACGCGATAGCGTCGCCATCAGGCACACAGCCGGATGGCGCTGACGCTTATCCGGCCTACATCATGCCATCATTAAACAACGCCGACAATCCGCTGCGGCGCTCGGTTCGGGTGGCAATGGCGCCACTCAATATCCGTTCATCGGCATACAGCGACAAACGACGACGCGCGCGGGTAACGGCGGTATAGACCAGTTCGCGAGTCACCACAGGTGAATGCTGGTTGGGTAAAATCAGCGCCGCGTGGTCAAACTCAGATCCCTGCGATTTATGCACCGTCATTGCCCAAGTGGTTTCATGTTCAGGCAAGCGGCTGGGCTGGACCGATTTGATAGAACCGTCCGGCAGCGCAAACCACACCCTCAGACCCTGCCCACGATCCAGGGCAATGCCAATATCACCGTTAAATAATCCCAGCGAACTGTCATTGCGCGCGATCATCACAGGCCTTCCCTCATACCAGCGGCTATGCGTCGAACGGTGAATTTTGCGTTTTTGCACCATCACCTGCTCAATGCGTTCATTCAAACCACCCACGCCAAACGGACCTTCCCGCAGGGCACACAATAGCTGATACTCATTGAAGGCCTGAATGACAGCATCCGGCTCGGCACGCTCGTGCAGTAAATCCAGATAGTGACCATAACCCGCCAGCGCTTCCTCCAGCATCGCAGCGTAATCTTCGCTGCTGTGCAGAGCGCGTTTTTCGATGTCACCAAATCCCTGCTGGAAGACCGTTTTTATCGCGGCTTTGTCACCACGATTAATCGCCGCAGCCAACTGACCGATTCCGGAATCGCTACCGAAACGGTAGCTCTTTTGCAGCAGGCACAAACTGTCGCGCAGAGCAGCCGCCTGAGTTCCCGAACCAGCCGGAATAGTGGTTTCAGTAAGGCGACTAAGCTGGCGGGCACGCTCCGGGGTAAAACCATCACCGACGAAAGCACAGATATCCCCCAGTACCGCCCCCGCTTCAACAGAAGCGAGCTGGTCGCGATCGCCCAGAAAAATCACCCGCCCGTGTGGCGGTAGCGCATCGATAAGGCGCGACATCATCGGCAAATCGATCATCGAGGCTTCATCCACTACCAGCACGTCAAGATGCAGCGGGTTTCCTGCATGATGCCGCAAGCGTTGGCTACCAGGCTGAGCGCCTAATAATCGATGCAGCGTACTGGCATCATCGGGAATGCGCTTCTTTTGCTCATCGGTCAGCGGCAGTTCACGCAACGCCGCGCCCAGCGAGGCGGTCAGACGTGCTGCTGCTTTTCCCGTGGGCGCCGCCAGACGAATACGACAGCGTTCACCGTCCGCCATCTGAATCAACGCCGCCAGAAGCCTCGCCACCGTTGTTGTTTTTCCGGTCCCCGGTCCGCCGGAGATCACCGATATACGACGGGTCAGCGCGACAGCAGCGGCCACTTTTTGCCAGTTAACGCCTTCAACGGGCGGAAACAGCGCTGCCAGCGTGTGGGTCAGCCGTTGCTCATCCACCTCAATGGCGTAGTTAACTTCACCGAAAAAGCGCGCCACCGCGCGTTCGTTATGCCACATCCGGTTCAGATACAAACGATCACCGTACAGCACCAACGGTGTGGGCTGCTCGCCACGGCTTACCGCCCCGGAGGCCAGCAGGCATTCCGCCCAGTCTTCGGGCTCTCCGGCTTCAGCGAGCCAGGCGCTTAACAGAGGATGGGTATCCTCGCTTAGGGATAACCGTGAAAGCGGTAAGCAGACGTGCCCTTCTCCTGCTTCACGGCTGAGCAACGCCGCTGCCAGCGCAACGGCAGGGTTGTCACTTCCGGCAACCGCCAGCGCGAACTGGGCATCCAGAGGGCGGAGCTGCTTTTGCTCAACGGCTTCCAGTAATCGTTTCTGGATTGTCATGACATATCCTCCAGCGGCACACCGGCAAACAACTCGTCCATCAAAGCGATCAACTCTCCGTCAGGTCGGGTCGCATAAATTCCCTGCTGCGGATTTTCACTGTCAACGCCACGCAGGAAGAGATAGATAACGCCGCCAAAATGGCGTTCATAATCGTAATCAGCAATGCGATGGCGCAAGTAGCGATGCAGCGCCAGAGTATAAAGTTGATACTGCAGGTCGTAGCGATGCGCCTGCATGGCAGAGGCCATCGCCTGCTGCGTATAGGCGGAGCTGTCTTCACCCAGCCAGTTCGATTTGTAATCGAGCAGGTAATAGCGCCCCTGGTGGCGGAATACCAGGTCAATAAAGCCTTTTAGCATGCCGCGCACCTGCATAAAGTCCAACGCAGGGCACCCCGCCGAGAGCGGATCGTACTGGCGAATTAACGCATCAAGTTGGCTGGCCATCAGCGGCTGCGAAATCGGCAGATAAAACTCCATCTCCACCTGTTTTTCTCGCGCGGAAAGCTGGCTCAAACTCACGCCCGTCTCGTTGAGAGGCGCCTGCAAAATGGCGTCCAGCCATTCGGCCAAAACCGGCGTCCAGTGCGCGTCATAACCGCCCAACGCCAGTTGCTCCTCGACCCAATGCGGATCCACCGGTTGCGTAAAATCGAGATTTTCAAACAGGCTATGCAAGAACGTACCCGGCGAAGCGCCGCGCGGGAACTGATGCGGTGTGAGTCCTGATTCTTCAATAACCTCACCGACGCCTGCGGCATCGATATCCAGTCGTGGGATCAGATCCTGCGCGATACCATGTCCACGCTGTTGCAGACCGGAATAACTGGTCACGCGCCAGCTATCGCCGGGCGTACGCTGCAGTATTTTTGCACTCAGTTCACTGCTAACAGACTGCGCAACCTGCCAGGGTTCGCCGTCAGGCTGCGCGGGAGTCTGGCAAGCAATATCGTTGCTGCAAAGCGCTTCAATCGCACCACGCAGACCCGTGGCATCCATCGGCTCACCTTTTTGCAACAGGCGACCAAGGGCGCTCTGATGCACATCGGTATCCCCTTTTTTATCGCCCCGACGTCGTACCAACGGCGCAACGCCAAGGCTGCAGTGCCATACCGAACGGGTTAGCGCGACATACAGCAAACGCAGGTCTTCCGCCAGACGTTCCGCTTCTGCCAGCTCAACGCTCTCCTCGGCATCGCTGAGATCCAGCACCGCTTCATAGGAGCTGCGATCGTGGTAGAAAGCCTGATCCTGGACGCGGAAATTGGTGATAAATGGCAGCCAGACCAGCGGATATTCCAGCCCTTTCGATTTATGGATGGTGACGATTTTAACCAAATGCTTGTCGCTTTCGAGCCTGAGCTGCTGACTGGACGCATTGCTGTCGGGTTCAAGAATATGCTGGGACAACCAGCGCACCAGCGCATGCTCGCTTTCCAGCTGCGAGCCCGCTTCCTGCAACAGTTCGCTGATATGTAAAATGTCGGTCAGTCGACGTTCGCCCCCCGCCGTCGCCAGCAGGTTCTCCGCAATCTGGCGGGCAGCCATCAGCGCGCGCAGCATCGGCATCACGCCGCGTTTATGCCAGATCTGACGATAACCATCGAACTCCTCGACCACCGCATCCCAGGCATTTTCGTCGTTATTTAACGCTTCAAGATCCTGCGCATTCAACCCCATCATCGAGGTCGCCAGCGCGCTACGCAGCGTGTTCTCACGCTCCGGCGTCATCACCGCCTGCAGCACCCACAGTAACTCCTGCGCTTCCAGCGTTTCAAATACGCTGTCACGGTTAGAGAGGTAAACGGAGGGAATGGCCAGTTGCGTCAGCGCATCGCGGACCAGCGCCGCTTCCTGGCGGCTACGTACCAGTACGCTGATGTCCGACGCGCGTACCGGGCTGGATGCTTTGCCACTGACCAGTTGCGCAGCGCCAGAATGTCCGGCCTTAAGCCAGTCGCGAATTTGCGTGGCGCACACCTGCGCCATGTAGTTCTGATAGTCGCCGACGCCACAGCTTTCCCCTTCCATCAGCCACATACTCATGGCTGGCTGCGTTTCACCGTGTAAAACAAACTGAAGCGACTGGTTTTTTTCTGCGAATTTTACCGGGCTGAAGGGGATTTCGCGGAACATAAAGGCGTCGTCCATCTGGCTGAAAAGCGTATTCACGCTATTGACCATGCCAGGGGCCGAACGCCAGTTGGTATCAAGCGTATAGTGTGCGCTGACTTCGCTGCGCGCCTTCATATAGGTGAAGATATCCGCACCGCGAAACGCGTAAATCGCCTGTTTTGGATCGCCAATCAGCAGAAGTGCGGTATCCGGCTGATGCTGCCAGATCCGGCGAAAAATACGATACTGCTGCGGATCTGTATCCTGAAATTCATCGATCATGGCAACTGGAAAACGGGTGCGAATAGCCGTCGCCAGCGCATCGCCGCTTTCACTGCGCAACGCTGCATCCAGACGGCTGAGCATATCGTCAAAACCCAGCTCGCCGCGGCGGCGTTTCTCCTCGGCAACCGCCGCGCGGATCTCCGCCAGCGCCCGGGTGATCACCAGATCGCGCAGGGTTAACGGTTCGCTAAGCAGTTCATCAATAGCGACGAAAAGCGGGTGCTGAGGCGTTACGCCGCCCGCTTTGGTTCGCTCTTCTAAAAAGCGCTGGGAGAATTTCTCCAACGCATCAGGCAACTGATAGCTTTGGGTTTCTTCCTGCGCCCATGCGCTGATCTTTTCGATCCACTTACCCTGGTTAGCGCGATTAAATTTACGCCGATCGATCCCGGAGGCTTCCAGCAGACCATCCAGCTCATCAACAGAATCACGCCATTGCTGCTTGATCTGGTTAATGCGTGCAAGAATTTGTTCATGCCGGGAGGCCAGCGTTTCGTCATCGGGCGGAGGAGCCTTGATAACCGGTGCTTCCCCTTGCAGATAGCGATCGATATCTCTCAGCAGCGCCTGCGGCCCTTTCCACGTTTCAAAAACCACCTGCGCAATGTCGCGGGGCAACGGGTAGCAGTGCCGACGCCAGAAGTCCGCGCAGGCCTGATAGCGCAGCAGCGATTCATCCTCTATCAGCTGCTGTTCGAACAGCATGCCAGATTCAAAGGCGTTAAGGCTGAGCATACGCTGACAAAAACCGTGGATGGTAAACACCGCCGCTTCATCCATCTGTCTTTCAGCCAATAACAGCCACTGAGCAGCCTGTTTTTTATCGGCAATTTCATCTAACAAACGGGCATATAGCGGGTTGTCGGTGGTTTCACGCAGGCAGGCAATTCGCAGTTCATGAATGTTGCTACGAATTCGACCGCGCAACTCTTCGGTAGCCGCCTCAGTGAAGGTGACTACCAGCAGTTCTTCGACGGTCAGAGGACGAGGAAAGGCGGCAGAGCCGCCCAGTCCAAGCAGTAAACGTAAATACAGGGCGGCGATGGTAAAGGTTTTACCGGTGCCCGCAGAGGCTTCAATCAGACGCTCGCCCGTCAGGGGCAAACGCAGTGGATCAAGGGACTCAGCGGCATCATTCATTCTTATCACTCATCAGGGGTAAGGTTTGCTGCAACGCGCTGACGGTCTGCCACACTTTCCAGCCTTCCGGGTGCACATATTCTGCTTGCCCGTTCTGACTGCCGGAAACCTGTGACAATATCGCCATGCCTTGCGGCTCAACCACCGCCTGATGGAAGAAGTCGGCAAGTTTTTGCGGCGTCAGCAGTTTAATCTGAGCCACTATTTTATCACGTGAATCGAAGCGCATATTGCCGCGATCAAAATCTTTGCTTAACTGTGAGGCTTCTGCCCCCAGCGTTTGCGGCGCCTGCAGCATTTGCGCAATAATCGCCTGCTGAATTTGCGCGAACTCTTCAGGTTTCATCGCCCGCAGCTTCGCTTCCGCCGTCGGGAAGAACGCTTTATAACGCTCCCAGAGGTAAGACGGCTGCTTATCACTGCTTTGCAGCAGGAACCCCATTCCCCACTGACGGCCAACGCTCATCGGGAAAGCAAATACGGCGTAACCTAACTGTTCTTCAGTACGCAGCTGATTGTAGAACCACGGCTGAACAATCTGCCCCAACATGGCGCTGTAGGCTGAACTGGTGTATTCATCGTATCCGATTGGCACAAATACCGCCGCCAGTGCTGAATCCGTGCTGCTGCCTGCTTTTTCAAAGATGACGGACTGCTTCTTGTCCACCACCACATCTTTGTTGCGACACCACTGTGACCCGTTCGCACCAAGCTGTTTTTGGATATCCCGCGCCATGCTCGTTGTCTGAGCTTCGCTCATATTACCAATGACCAGGAATTCAGGTCGCGCACCGGTTTTTAAGGCGTCGCGGTAGGTCATCACCTCTTTCAGGGTGATGGAAGGCAGCAACTGACGGCGCTCATCACGTGAAAAATAAGGCACCTGAGAAAGCATCTGCACCGGCATAATAGCCTGATCGTAGGCTTTACCCTTTTCTGCGGAATCCATCATCTGGGCATACCAGGATTTCGCCTGTTCCAGTTGTTCATCCGTTGAGGTATAGCTGAAATAGCCGCTCAGCAGCGCCTGAAAAAGCTGCGGCAAACGTTGGGTGTAGCCGTTGGCGTTAAGCATCAACCCATTGTTAGCGTTGGTAGAGAAACCAATTCCACCTACCGATGCCTGGTTACTTAACTGATCGAGCGCAATCCCCGCCAGGTAATCGTTAAGTGCGAATAAGACCTGGTTGCGGGCGCTGTCCATGGCTTTCGGGTTACGCAGGATCACGCTGACGTCAGCCTTCGGCTCGCTGGCAAAATACTGGCTTGGGGCATACACCACGCGTAAATCCGGCTCATCAACAATCAGCTCCGGATGAGCGTATTTTTTATCCGTCTTAATCAGCGTGAAATCATCCGGAATGTAGGGGTTCACCTCCGGTAACGACAGCGCAATGCCCTGTGCTTTTTGCTGCCAGTCGGCAAAGGTTTTGTCGCTGATTTTATCCACCTGGTAAGGCGCATCGACAAAATAAGCGGTTTTATTATGCGGCTCTTTCGCGCTGATATACCAGATACGCGCATTCTGCGGCGTCATCATTGCCAGACGTTGCTCAACAGCTTTCGCATCGTACTGGTCAGCAATATTCACCGCATCCAGCGTATGCTCGACGGGAACGCGGATCATGGTATCAGCCAGCCATTCCACGTAGTCCATATCACGGGTGATGGAGGGATAACGGAAATCGAGATCCAGCACATGCGCCAGCTCGTCAAAATAGCGTTTATCGACGCCTTTCTCGCGTAACAAATTGAGGTAGCTAAAGATTGCCGCGACAACTTCATCGCGATTCGCCAGCCCCTTGTCGGTTAACGTCGCGGAAATGGCTAACACGCCGCTGTTCCCGTTGACCACCGGATCGGAGTCTGCGCGAATACCTTCAACCAGGCCCTGCTTTTGCAGCCAGTCAGACAATGTGCCCGGACTACGATTGCCAATCAGGTAGGTCACCAGCTCATCGGTTTTACTGCGGAACTGCGCGCTGTTGTTATCGATACGAAACTCGACGCGCAATACTTTACGCGGCATTGCCGGAACATAGTGGATGATGATGCCCTTTTGCGCATCAGTGACGACCGGTACGGTAATTTCAGGCTTTTCGATATTTCTGTTCGGCACGCGCCCAAAGGTGTCAGCCGCTATCCGCGCCAGCTCTGGCAGCGGTTTATTGCTATAAATCACCGCCTTCATCAGGTTCGCGGAGTAGTACTTTTCATGAAATTTTTGTAACGCCTGTACCACCGGGTTGCCCGGTTTGTCACTTAATGTCTCTAGATTCCCGCCAGAGAAACGCGAGCCAGGGTGCGCCGGGTTGATAGTCTCAGCGCTCACCTGAGCCATACGCATCCCGTCTCGGGTACGCGCCAGCGTCAGCTCGGAGTTAACCGCGTTACGCTCACGGTCGGCATATTTTTTATCCAATAATGGATCGGCAATAGCATCCGCCAGGCGATCCACCGCCCCCACCAACGCGTCATTTTCGACTTCAAGATAGAAGGCCGTACGATAAGGCGCAGTGCTGGCATTGTGGCTACCACCGTGCATTTTCAGAAATTCAGCCAGGCTGTCCGGCTGCGGGTATTTTTTCGAGCCCATCAGGCACATGTGTTCGAGATAGTGCGCCAGTCCCTGATGATCGTCCGGATCTTCCAGCGAGCCCACGGGGACTACCAGTGCAGAAAGGGATTTCACGGCCTGAGGATCGGATACCAGCAGCACAACCATGCCGTTATCAAGGCGCACGGCCTGATACTGACGGGTATCTTTATCGCTTTTACGGATGGTTTCAGCTAAAGGCTGCCAACCGGTATCTGCCTGACTTACGGGAACCCAAAGGGCGACGAACAACAGTAATGCGCTGAACCAGGTGCTGCGGGGCATTCACAAACCTCATCATTAACGTATTCACCTGTTCACTACAAACCACGCATAAATACATGGTCTGAACAGGGCAAGACTATGTGCTGAACGAGCCAGCATCTTCTCTTTGTAAGAATCAGTCCGTGACAGAATGCGCATCATAGTGGAAGCTATCGAATTGCGCAATTTTTATACAGCCATCATGACTGATTGAAGCGAAAAATCGGTAACAGGTAGCGTTGAGACTGTAAAACAATAGTCTCCAGCGTATCAGCATCCAGTTGACGCCAAAGACGCTGATACCAGATATCATCACCTTCGCCACGTACTATCATGTTGCCTTCATAGGCTTGCAGAAACTTACTGCGCGCTTTTTGCAACGTTGCATCGTCATCTAACATGGCATCATTTGCGGCGTCATAACAGGTTTTTATCCATGCACCGCCGCTTTCCGGCAATACCAGCAATGGTGACGACATGCCTTCCCGATACCCCTCAATGAGTTGCGACAGATACAGCAACGCCTGTTCTGCATCCAGCGGCGGAAAACGCCATTCCCCGTCTTTACGCAGGAATAATCGGCTCTCTCCCGTACCGCCACTCGCACAATAGACAAGATGTTCCAGCCAAAGTTGCACGCCCTGCGCAATGCTGATCAAAGATGGGCGCCAGCGCAACAAACCGTCCTCTTGTACCTGCGGCAACCAACCGGTGATTTGTACGCCGTTACAGTTAAGATCGATTTCCACGCTCTGACAGGGCTGACGACAGGCGATAATACGCTCAGCCAGCGACTGCATCTCCTGACGCTGCGTATCCCACAGAATTTCGCCAAACGGCCCATAGGGTAGCGTGCCCGCCGCGCGAAAACGGCGGAACAGTCGTTCAGCGTCGTTCTCTTCAACCAGTGTATTAAGCAATTGCTGATTAAGCTGATAGCGGGTTAATCCTTCAAGGGTGAAAGGCTCCGTGTCCGGGATCTCACTCTCTTCAGAGCGGAAGTTGACCCTCAGACGCATCTGGAAAAAGGCGCGTACCGGATGTGCCCAAAATCGCTGCAGTGTTTCCAGCGTTAGCGTTTCTGGCATTTCAAAAGGAAGAGGCTGCACAAAATCCGTGTGCGCTTTTCCTGACAGACTCGCCGCAGGCAGCCATTCCCGGGCATAGCTTTGCTGTTCACCCGGCAAATAGTTTTGTGCATCAAAGGGCATACGGGTATGCAAACGGGTAATGTGCGCTTTTACCCTTGCCTCGCTTTGATCGCAGGTCAACAATTCGTCACCCGGCAGATAATGGCTTTGCCCAATGTAGTCCATCAGTTCTTGCACCAGCACCGACGGGAAGCGCTCACTGTTATCCTGGATAGAGCGGCCAATGTAGCTGATGTAGAGCGTCTGCTGTGCCGAAATCAATGCTTCGAGGAACAGATAGCGGTCATCATCACGACGGCTGCGATCGCCCCGCATCGGTTTTTGACTCATTAAATCAAAGCCCAGCGGCGCAAGCTGGCGTGGATAAACGCCATCGTTCATACCCAGCAGGCACACCACTTTAAACGGAATGGAGCGCATCGGCATCAGCGTACAAATGTTAACGGGACCCGCCAGGAAGCGCTGGCTGATGCGTTCCTGATCAAGGCGCTGGGCCAGCTCATCACGTAACAGAGAGAGCGGTATAGCATCGCCGTACTCGGCCCCTAAACCTTCGGTGATAATAGCCTGCCACTGCTGTTCAATCAGCGTCATCGCCGCTTCGGTATCCGCGTCCGGCAGGAAGAAATCATTGAGCATTTCCCGACAAACAGGTAGCCACTCTTCCAGCGGTCGTTCCTGCGCTAACCCTCTACGCCAAAGATTAAGCTGCATCAGCAACGAGGCCAGATGCCCTACCAGCTCGGCAATCAAACCGCTGGACTCATCGTAAGGCAATACCGATTGCCACTCGCCCTGCGCGCTTTCCATCGCGTAGCCGAGCAGCATACGCGTTAAACCAAATTGCCAGGTATGCTGACCTGTAGGCGGAAGTTCCAGTTCACGCACGTTATCGTCGTCAATTCCCCAACGAATCCCGGATTCATTGACCCATAAGCGAAGATAGCGCAACCCTTCTTCATCAATGTTGAAACGCGCCGCCAGCACGGGGACATCCAGTAACGCCAGGACATCCTCTGAGACAAAACGGCTATCCGGTAGAGACAGCAGACTAATAAAAGCCTGTAAGACGGGATGAGACTGGCGTGCCCGACGGTCGGAAATCGCATAAGGTAAGTAACGCTCGGCTGGTGCACTGCCAAAGACTGACTGAATGAATGGGCTATAGCTGTCGATGTCCGCCACCATCACGATAATATCGCGCGGCGTCAGCGTTGGGTCCGCTTCCAGCATCGCCAACAGCCGGTCATGCAGAATTTCCACCTCGCGCTGTGGGCTATGGCAGACATGGAAAGTCACGCTGGTATCGTTCAGATCAAGCCGGCGTTTATTGTCACTACGGGAATATTCTTCCAGCGTGACGCCCGCCACGGCATGACTTTCGAGTTCCAGAATATCTGATTGAATATTATGCAAAAGGTTGTCAGGCGTAATGTCGACAAACGCATCCAGTTCCTGACTATTTTCCAGCTCCGAAAGCAAATAAATGTAATCACGCCCCAGCTTGCCCCACGAGGCCAGCATCGGGTTGCCCACATCCTGTTCGCCATCGCTGTTAAATAATCCTTCGGCTTTCTGGTTATCACGAAACAGCGGCAGGTGCCGTTCTTCAAAGCTGTGCCGACGCTGACGCGCCATCAGCTTCGCCAGCCAGGCAGGATCTTTAATATCTCCCCAGTAGTAGCGACAAGGGTTGGTAAACAGCAGATGAATATCGATGTGCTTACCCAGCGCTTGCAATGCCTGCAAATAAACCGGCGGCAGCGCCGAAATACCGCAAATAAAGACGCGAGAAGGCAGTCCCTGCGGGCACTCGGACGCGTTTTCCAACGTATGAATAAATCGTTGGTATAAATTGGCACGATGCCAACGCGGCTGGCCCAACTCCGCGGTGTATTCCACCAGCGCTTTCCACAACGGTGCCTGCCAGGCCTGAGACTCGCCGAGTCCCTCAACCAGTCGCCCCGCTTCCCACTGGGTCAACCAGTCAGGGCGGTAGACTAAATACTGGTCGAAAAGGTCAGCCGCGCGCGAGGAAAGCTGAAAAAGCTTACGTTTATCGGTGTCGTCCGTCAGATAGTGGCGCAGCAATGCAAAGTCATCGCCATCCAGCAATTGCGGCAACAGCGTCATCAACTTCCAGCTCATGCTCTGTTTGCTGAACGCGCTCTCTTTCGGGATATCCGGCAGCACGCGCACAAACATATCCCAGATAAAACTCGCGGGCAGCGGAAAATCGATATTGGCGGCAATACTAAACTTCTGTGCAAGAGTCATTTGTAACCACTGCGCCATACCGGTACTTTGAACCAGGATCATCTCAGGCTCAAAGGGGTCGTCCAGCCGCTCGCGCTCAACGATAAACTCCATTAACGCTTCCAGCACATCCAGACGGTTGGAGTGGTAGACCCTTAACATAGCGACTCCTGACTACTGACGATTCGGGCAATGCAGACGCGTCATCTGACCCTGCCTGCCGAGGGGTGAAGAAATTATGACGTTGATGCTGACACATCCCGCTCTCGTTGTCTGCATTCGGTTAACCTGCCAGTTCACAGGCGATGAAAACTGGTACAGCTGGCTTTGCTGCCAGGCGTGACGCCAGAGTTGTTGATACTGGTTTCTGATAATAAAGCTGTTCATTAGCACCCGCTGGTATCCTGACAACGCGGTCACAATCATGATCATCAGTACCATTGCCAGCATAACTTCCGGCAGACTAAAGCCACGCTGACTGTTCAGGGGATCTGGCATAACGTCTGCTCCTTAATCGGACAAAAATCGCTCCAGCCATGCGCCGAGAATTCTATGTTGCCATCAATAACCGCCCCCTGACGCCATAAAAATACTCCTTCATAGTGGGCGATTAGCAGCACGAAATTATTGGTAAGCAGGCGCAGGCAAACCGCGGCATTCTGCGTGGGATCGCGCCGACACTGTACAACGGGTTGTAAGCGCCAGGGTTGTATACGCCCCCATTCCATCGCGGATTGCACTACCGCCTGACGCTGCAGCGCCTGACTTTGTGTGACCACACGCGCAGCAAAACTAGCCTCCTGTCTGCTAACGCCTTCCAGCAGCAGACTACCGAGCACCAGCAGCAACAGGACCATTGCCAGAGAGGATACGCCTCGCTCACGATTCACAGGTTGAATCCCGTAACGCTGTAGACCGCTTCAACAACTTTTTGTGGTTCGTCATTGCTCACTCCACGCAAACGCAGCGTAAGAAGCGGGGAATATCCGCTGAAATTCAGCCGTTCAACCTGGAATGCCTCAATCTGGATGGTAGTCTGATCGGTCATTTTCTCCCATCCTTTTCCAGTGCAACCGGTGGCTCCACGCAGGGTTTCCAATACCTTGTCCTGTAGACGAAACCCGATAGCATCAGCCTCTTTCGCGGAACTGCTCTCCCAAACGCCGTTGCCGTTGACATCCCAGCGTGCAATGACACAGTCCCCCTTAGCCGATATCACCAGTCCCTCTCCGACACAGTTTCCCCGGCAATACCCCGCCCGTTGAAGATGCTTCGCCACGGTGTAGGCTCGCTGCCATATTTCATCTTCCAGCGCTAACTGGCGCGTGTTACGCAGAATCTCTCGCTGTAGCGCCGGTAAAAATCGTGCCGAGCTAAGTAATAAAATACTGCTAATCGCCATGGCAATGAGCACCTCCAGCAGTGAAAATCCCCGTTCGTTTACTGACATAATCTGGCCTCATCGCGCTCACAAAGCCTGATTCGCCCCCAGCCAGACACCACCACGCGCCATTCCCCTGCCGCATTTTTCAGGCGTATATGTCCGGCCCATGCCGTATTGCGCAGTCCAAAAAAAGCCAGTGAAGGCGTGATATCTGCCATTTCGACATCAGCCCAGAGTGGCGCAAATATCAACGGTGAAACAGGCTGACACGAAGCTTGTGATGTCGCTGAGCTTGCCAGACACCATGTCCCCCCTTCGCGGAGTACGTTGATGACGTGATCACGATTACGCCAGTTAGCATCTTCACGCAGTTGCAGCAGGTAGTCCCGCACCTGGCAGGCGGTCTGCCACAGCCGCTGTTGCTGCTGCCAGCGCTGCCAACCATACAGCCCAGATGCACCAAGCGCCGCGACGATCAGCATCGCAATCAGGGTTTCGAGAAGCGTGTAACCTTGTTGTTTTTTCATGTCGCCAGTATGGCGTGAGGAAAATGAATAACGAGCGGGAAATTCGGTTTCTACGGCGAGCTACGGGAAATATTCGTCGCGTTGCAGACCGTTGCACTACTTCAGGAATGTTCGCCGAAGAACGTGATTTTAGACAAAAAAAACCGACGCTCACGGGCGTCGGTTGTGTCAGCATAAAGCTGGTTAGATAGCCACCGGCGCTTTAATACCCGGGTGCGGATCGTAGCCTTCAATTTCGAAGTCTTCGAAGCGATAGTCAAAGATAGATTCAGGCTTACGTTTGATAACCAGTTTCGGCAACGCGCGAGGTTCACGGCTAAGCTGCAGATGCGTTTGATCCATATGATTGCTGTACAAGTGCGTGTCGCCACCGGTCCAGACAAAATCACCCACTTCCAGATCACACTGCTGCGCCATCATGTGTACCAGCAAAGCGTAGCTGGCAATGTTAAACGGCAGGCCGAGGAACACATCGCACGAACGCTGATACAGCTGACAGGAGAGCTTGCCATCCGCGACGTAAAACTGGAAGAACGCATGGCACGGTGCCAGCGCCATTTTATCCAGCTCACCGACGTTCCATGCAGAAACGATAATGCGGCGAGAGTCCGGGTCATTTTTAAGCTGGTTTAACACGGTGGTGATCTGGTCAATATGGCGACCATCTGGCGTAGGCCACGCGCGCCACTGTTTACCATAAACCGGGCCTAAATTACCGTTTTCATCCGCCCATTCGTCCCAGATTGAGACGTTGTTTTCATGCAGATAGGCAACGTTAGTGTCGCCCTGCAAAAACCACAGCAGCTCATGAATGATCGAGCGTAAATGGCAGCGTTTCGTCGTAACCAGCGGGAACCCTTCCTGCAGATTAAAACGCATCTGATGACCAAAAATGGAAAGCGTTCCGGTTCCGGTACGGTCGTTTTTCTGTGTGCCTTCATCCAGCACTTTTTGCATCAGTTCTAAATACTGTTTCATGGTTCCTCAGGAAACGTGTTGCTGTGGGCTGCGGCGGTACGCCCAAACCATCATAATAATGCCTGCGACAATCATCGGGATAGAGAGGATCTGCCCCATGCTGATGTACTGTACCCAGGTGCCAGTAAACTGCGCATCCGGCTGGCGGAAGAATTCAACGATAATACGAAACGCGCCATAACCAATCAGGAACAGACCGGATACCGAGCCCATTGGACGCGGCTTACGAATGTACAGGTTGAGAATGATAAACAGCACAACACCCTCGAGCGCCATCTCATAAAGCTGTGAGGCGTGGCGCGGCAGCGAGCCGTAGGTATCAAAAATAGACTGCCATTGCGGGTTAGATTGCAGTAGTAAAATATCTTCGGTACGGGAGCCCGGGAACAGCATGGCGTACTTGAAGTTCGGGTCAACGCGTCCCCACAGCTCACCATTGATAAAGTTACCCAGACGCCCTGCACCCAGACCAAACGGAATCAGCGGGGCAATGAAATCAGAAACCTGGAAGAACGAACGTTTGGTGCGTTTGGCGAAGATAATCATCACCAGGATCACACCGATAAGTCCACCGTGGAAGGACATACCGCCGTCCCAGACGCGGAACAGATACAGGGGATTATCGAGGAATAACTCGAAGTTATAGAACAGTACGTAACCAATACGCCCACCGAGGAAAACCCCGAGGAAGCCCGCATACAGTAAGTTTTCTACTTCATTTTTGGTCCAGCCACTGCCCGGGCGATTCGCGCGGCGCGTCGCCAGCCACATCGCAAAAATAAACCCCACCAAATACATTAAGCCGTACCAGTGAAGCGCGACGGGTCCGATTGAGAAAATGACCGGATCGAAATCCGGAAAATGCAGATAGCTACTGGTCATCTGTCACCACAAGTTCTTGTTATTTCGCTGAAGTCAGACAGCAATTGATAAGCGCGCCTGCATAATGCAGGCGCTCCAAAGGTGCGAATGATAGCACAAGGGGTTAGAAGCGGATGCCGGGAAGATGTAAAAGATCTGTATAAGTAATCTTTACCCCGTAATGCCTGATGACGCTACGCTTATCAGGCCTACAATCCTCCGCGAATCAATCCCCCCATGCCGCGGCGCTCCATAAAGGCCGCTACCTGATGGCGTACCTCAGCCGCCATCTGCGCTTCCAGGCTGCGCTGCGCCAGCGTTTGCGCCTCATCAAAATCGATATGACGCAGCAGATATTTTACGCGAGCGACAGAACGACCGTTCATCGACAAATGACGGAAACCCAGGCCGATCAGAATAGCCACGCACATCGGGTCGCCCGCCATTTCACCGCACAGTCGTAAATCGATACCGCTTCTTTCGGCTTCCTGCGCAATCATCGCCAGCGCACGTAACATCCCCGGATGCAGACTGTCATAAATGCTGGCTACCCGTGTGTTGTTACGATCGACGGCCAGTATGTACTGGGTAAGATCGTTGGTTCCGACTGAGATAAAGTCAATCCGGTTTGTCAGATGCGGCAGCATGAACACCATCGACGGAACTTCCAGCATGATGCCAATGCGCGGTTTCGGGATCTCGTAACCGATCATCTCCTCCACTTCGCGTCCGGCGCGTTCAATCAAACGTCGCGCTTCGTCCACTTCATCAATGCTGGTTACCATCGGCAGCAAAATGCTGAGGTTGCCGGTTGCCGCGTTGGCACGCAGCATGGCGCGAACCTGGATCAAAAAGATCTCTGGCTGATCGAGCGTTATGCGGATCCCTCGCCAGCCAAGGCACGGGTTCTCTTCACTGATCGGCATGTAGGGCAGCTGTTTATCGGCACCGACATCCAGCGTACGTAGGGTCACCGGCTTGTCGTTAAACATTTGCAGCATGCCCTGATACTGCGCAACCTGTTCTTCTTCCGAAGGAAAACCGCTTTGCAGCATGAACGGGATTTCGGTGCGATACAGGCCAATACCGTCGATCCTGCTACCCAGCTTTTCTTCATGTTCCGGGCTGAGACCCGCATTGAGCATCACCTTCACGCGCTCGCCGCTTTTCAACTGTGCTGGCTGGTTGACGTCGTCTTCCGCCAGGCGGCTCAGCTCAATTTCTTCACTGATAAGACGCTGGTATTCCTGAATCAATACCGGTTCCGGATCGACCAGCAGTTCACCGCGATAACCGTCCACCACCAGCGTGCGGCGATGCAGCACCGACGGCTGGATATCGGCCCCCATAACGGTAGGGATACCCAGCGCACGAACCATAATTGCCGCATGAGAGTTGGCTGCGCCGTCCCGGACAACCACGCCGACTAACCGGTCCTGAGGAAGCTCCGCCAGCGTGGTCGCCGAAAGTTCATCCGCCACCAGTACGAAGCGTTCCGGCCAGGCATTCGGCCCCTGGATAGAGTCGTCAAGGTGGAACAGCAGACGCTGGCCGAGCGCGCGTAAATCTCCGGCCCGCTCTTTGAGGTAGTTATCGCTCAGCGCGGCAAATTGTTCGGCAAACTTTTCAATGATCGTTTTAACCGCCCACTCGGCCACTGAACCGTTATCCACTTCCGCAAACAGCTCGCGGCGCAGACGGGTATCGGAAAGCAAGTGCGAGTAAAGATCAAAGATCGCCGCCGTTTCTTTCTGCGCCCCAGCGGTAAAACGCTTGCTGTAACGGCGGAATTCGTTCGCCGCCTCTTCCAACGCACCGGTCAGTCGCTCGCGCTCAAGCACCGGATCCAGCGTTGAAGCCTGATAGACCTGCTCCATCAGCGGTAGCGTCGCATCCTGCCAGCCTTCAGCTATTGCCACGCCGGGGGCGGCAGGCAATGCACGGATGCGCGTTTGCCGGTATTGACCGAACAGCGCGTTTAGTTGCGACTGCGAAAGTATGGCCGCCATTTGCGTGGCGAGCGTGACGAGGAAAGACTCTTCACTTTCATCGTACTGACGCAGTTCACGCTGCTGCACCACCAGCACACCTAAAAGCTGGCGGCGCTGAATGATCGGTACGCCCAGGAATGCACGAAAACGCTCTTCTTTTACCGAAGGTATGTATTTAAAGCTGGGATGTTTTTGCGCATCGGCGAGGTTGATAGGTTCCGCCAGCCTGCCAACCAGGCCAACGATACCTTCATCAAACGCGAGTGCGACAGTGCGACCACGTGGTTTTTTCAGTCCCCGGGTCGCCATGAGGTAATAACAACGTCGATCGTGATCGGCCAGATAAACCGAACAGACCTCAGTATCCATCGCAAGACAGATGTCGGTAACCAGTATATTCAGCGCTTCATTCAGACGCGGAGCACTGGCCACCTTTTCGACTATTTCGCGCAGGCGGGTGAGCATAATTTGCGTAGCTTAACCTCTTTTACGTCTGTACGCAGGTGTGCTTTGCGGCTTAGGAGTGCTCTCCTGAAGCGCCATGACAACACTTGCGAATTCTTTCATCACCCTGCGATAGACATCGCGTTTAAATGACACCACCTGTCGAACCGGATACCAGTAACTCACCCAGCGCCAGCCGTCGAACTCAGGTGTACTGCTGGTTTGCATATTGATTTCAGCATCGCTGCTGACCAATTGCAGAAGAAACCATTTTTGTTTCTGGCCGATACAAACCGGCTTCGTGTCCCAACGCACCAAACGTTTCGGTAACTTGTAACGCAACCAGTTACGAGTAGAAGCAAGGATCCGTACATCTTTACGACTGAGACCCACTTCTTCAAAGAGTTCCCGGTACATCGCCTGCTCTGCTGTCTCTCCTGCGTTGATCCCACCTTGTGGAAATTGCCAGGAGTGCTGACCAAATCGCCGGGCCCACATGACCTGCCCCTGGCGGTTACAAATTACTATCCCTACATTCGGGCGGTAGCCATCGTCATCAATCACCGGACTACCTCAACATAAACCTTATATACAAACGATTGTTTCACACTCCTGAGGGGCGGTAAACCACTCTGTTAAGGGTGCGATATTCTAATAACAATTGAATAACTCACAGTTAAAGGCCGAGTTATAAACAGAAGAAGGGCAAGCAAGGCGATTTTATTCACCTTTTCTGTGGATATAGTTGTGAAGAAGTACGGAATTACTATGGGAAAACCCAGAACAGTCCGAATAAGACATTCGTCACAGAGTAAAAATAGTCTTATACATTCATAAAGTTAAAACTGATCCACGCAGATAAACACACAGAAATGTGATGTACATCACTCATACGATCTTCACGCTGATGAAAGATCGACCAGCGTCGGTTTTATCCACAGATTATGCCAATAAGTTAGGCACAATTTGTGTGAAAATTCGATTTTCGTCGCACGTCAAGGCTGTAAATTGAAACAGTAGTGGGGGTTTTTCACAGTTATCCCATCTTTCTGTGGATAACATGGTGTAAGATCCTGTTCATTGTCAGTGACCAGAATTGGAAAACCCGCTTCGCTGTTGCGCAACTCTGCAAACGTGAATCTAAAAACCAATATAAATCATATAATTGAATAAAGCATGTGGAAAAAGATAAACTCTGTCCACACGGTATAAAATCATTGCTTATTTTTTCACCTAAGGGTTAACCCGATGCCAGAACTCCGTCCGTTGCTTTCTCCCCCTGAATCTGAAGCCCAGTTGCTGAGCCAAGCACGACAGCTTTCGGGCTACGCGTTAGGAGAATTAGCGGCAATGGCGGGAATCGTTACGCCGAAGGATCTTAAGCGCGATAAAGGCTGGATTGGCGTGCTACTGGAAATCTGGCTCGGTGCCAGCGCGGGCAGTAAACCAGAGCAGGATTTTGCGGCGCTGGGCGTGGAGCTGAAAACGATCCCTGTGGACAGTCTTGGCAGACCGCTGGAAACCACCTTTGTGTGCGTGGCACCGTTAACCGGCAATACCGGCGTCACCTGGGAAACCAGCCATGTACGGCACAAACTCAAACGCGTTCTGTGGATCCCGGTAGAAGGCGAACGCAGCATCCCGCTGGCTGAGCGCCGCGTCGGCTCTCCCTTGCTGTGGAGCCCGAATGAAGAAGAGGACCGGCAATTGCGTCTGGACTGGGAAGAATTAATGGACATGATTGTGTTAGGTCACGTCGAACGCATCACCGCTCGCCATGGGGAAGTACTGCAACTGCGTCCTAAAGCCGCTAACGCCCGCGCGCTAACCGAGGCCATTGGTGCCAACGGCGAGCCCATCCTGACCCTGCCACGCGGCTTTTATCTGAAAAAGAACTTCACCCGCGCATTGCTTGAGCGACATTTCTTGCTCCAGGCGCAATAGGCACCGCCCGGCCTTTCACCCGCCGCGTTACGGGCCTATAATTACCGCTTCTTTTTTTTGGCAGGACTTTGTTCGATGTTATTTGCATGGATAACCGATCCTAACGCCTGGCTTGCGCTCGGTACGCTGACGCTGCTGGAGATCGTTCTTGGGATCGACAATATTATTTTCCTTTCTCTGGTTGTAGCCAAACTCCCGACAGCGCAACGCAATCATGCCCGACGTATTGGGCTGGCGGCGGCGATGATCATGCGTCTGGCTCTGCTGGCTTCTATCGCCTGGGTAACGCGACTGACAAACCCGCTATTCGAGTTGTTTGGCGAGGCAATATCAGCACGCGACCTGATCCTTCTGCTGGGGGGATTGTTCCTGATCTGGAAAGCCAGCAAGGAGATCCACGAATCCATTGAAGGTGAGGAAGAGGGGTTAAAAACCCGCGTATCTTCTTTCCTGGGCGCGATTGTGCAGATCATGTTGTTAGACATTATCTTCAGTCTGGATTCCGTGATTACTGCGGTTGGTTTGTCCGATCATCTGTTTATCATGATGGCGGCAGTAGTGATTGCCGTAGGCGTGATGATGTTTGCTGCTCGCCCAATTGGTGAGTTTGTCGATCGCCACCCTTCAGTAAAAATGCTGGCGCTCTCGTTCCTGATTCTGGTCGGTTTTACGCTGATTCTGGAAAGTTTCGACGTCCACGTTCCGAAAGGATATATCTATTTCGCCATGTTCTTCTCTATCGCGGTAGAGACCCTGAATCTGTGGCGTAATAAAAAAAATCCGCTCTGATAAAATTCATCGCTCCCCGCAAGGGGAGCGAATGCCCACCACACCTACCCCTTCTCACAGTTTAAGATTTTACTGCTTTCACCCTGCACAACTTCGCGTTATTACTAAACTATTGTCAGACGCAGGCCATGTGAGGATAAGCAGATGAAAAAATGGGCAGTTTTGATTTCCGCCGTAGGACTGGCTTTTGCCGTTTCCGGATGCAGCAGCGATTATGTAATGGCGACAAAAGATGGTCGAATGATCCTGACCGATGGAAAACCAGAAATTGACGATGATACCGGTCTGGTGAGCTATCACGACCAGCAGGGCAATGCGATGCAGATTAACCGCGATGATGTGTCCCAAATCATTGAACGCTGATGGTTGAGGTCAGCAGCGCGCTGGCCTTAACAATTTTACTTTCCTTTTTCGCTTCCCTCAGCCATTTTTATAATCCTTATGTCGTGATTATAAAAAGGAAACGGCTATGCAATATCACCGTATACCCCACAGCTCGCTGGAAGTCAGTACACTGGGGCTGGGCACAATGACGTTTGGTGAACAAAACAGCGAAGCCGACGCACATGCACAGCTCGATTATGCCGTAGCACAGGGCATTAATTTGATCGACGTTGCCGAGATGTATCCGGTACCGCCGCGTCCTGAAACCCAGGGTCTCACAGAAACCTACGTAGGTAACTGGCTCGCCAAACACGGCAGCCGCGAAAAGCTGATCGTCGCTTCTAAGGTCAGTGGACCATCACGCAACAACGACAGCGGCATCCGCCCGAATCAGGCGCTGGATCGAAAAAATATCCGTGAAGCGCTGCACGACAGCCTGAAAAGACTGCAAACCGATTACCTGGATCTGTATCAGGTTCACTGGCCGCAGCGCCCGACCAACTGCTTTGGTAAGTTAGGCTACAGCTGGACAGACTCCGCGCCGGTCGTTTCCCTGCTGGATACGCTGGACGCGCTGGCCGAGTTTCAGCGCGCCGGGAAAATTCGCTACATCGGCGTTTCTAATGAAACCACTTTTGGCGTGATGCGCTATCTGCACCTGGCGGACAAACACGATCTGCCACGCATCGCCACCATCCAGAACCCCTACAGCCTGCTGAACCGCAGCTTTGAGGTTGGACTGGCAGAAGTGAGCCAGTATGAAGGCGTTGAGCTGCTGGCCTACTCTTGCCTGGGCTTCGGTACATTAACCGGGAAATACCTGAATGGCGCGAAACCTGCCGGTGCACGCAATACGCTGTTTAGCCGTTTCACGCGCTACAGCGGCGAGCAGACGCAGAAAGCCGTTGCGGCCTATGTGGATATCGCGAAACGCCATAATCTGGATCCTGCGCAAATGGCGCTGGCATTCGTGCGTCGTCAGCCGTTTGTCGCCAGCACTTTGCTGGGCGCCACGACCATGGAGCAGCTAAAAACCAACGTTGAAAGTCTGCATCTGGAGTTGAGCGAGGAAGTGCTGGCAGAGATTGAAGCGGTGCATCAGGTGTATACCTATCCTGCACCTTAACATTTAGCGCCTGATGGCGCTGCGCTTATCAGGCCTACAGACAGCGTTCCCTGTAGGCCTGATTGCAACGGCATATAACAGACTAATGGCGGCGCTGCCAAATCCACAGCGCCGCAATCGCCAGCGCAAACAGCGCACCGAACCCAATACCAATCGCTACCGCCGGGATCCCCACCAGCACCGCCAGTGAGTAAATACCCAGCATCAGTAGCATCGCGCTGTTTTCACCCAGGTTCTGCACCGCAATCGCATTACCTGCGCCGACGCTTTTCTTACCCCGCTCCTGCAGTAACGCATTCAGCGGCACCACAAAGAACCCACCACACACGCCGATAAGCATCAGCAATGCGTAGGCCGGAAGCAGCGAATGTTGAAGAGAAAAAATCAGCACCACGACGCCAATCAGGATCCCTGCAGGCATACAGCGCGACACAGTTTCCAGCGTCACCAGCTTCGCAGCCGCCCCCGCGCCGACGACAATCCCGATCGCTACCATGGCATTGAGATAGGTCGGCGTGGCGTTATCGGTGATGCCGAGCGCCACCGGAACCCACAGTACCAGCAGAAAACGCAGCGTAACGCCCGCCCCCCAAAAAAGGCTGGTTCCCACCAACGAGAAGCGTGTTTCACCGTTGCGCCACAGCGAAGAGGCGGCACAGAAGAAACTGCGCGTCATTTTCCCCAGATGCCAGGACTGGCCAGGGCGAGCCGCGGCCAGTTTCGGGATATACAGGTTAGCGACCACTGCGCCAGCATAGGCCAGCGCACAGGCAGAAAGCGCGGCAATCACGTGCCAGTCGGCCAGAACGCCGCCGGCGACAGAACCGAGCAAAATCGCGGCAATGGTGGAAGCTTCCATCAGGCCGTTGGCTTTCACCAGTTTGTCGCCGGTGGTCAGTTCACCGAGAATGCCATACTTGGCCGGTGAATACGCCGCCGCGCCAATCCCCACTAGCGTATACCCGAGAAACGGATTAATGCCGAAGCAAATACTTGCCGCACCCAGCAGTTTCAGGGAGTTCGCGAACATCATCACTCTGCCTTTGGCAAAGCTATCCGCCACCTGTCCAACAAACGGCGCAAACAGAATGTAAGCACCCACAAACACCATTTGCAGGATAGGCTGGCTCCAGTCCGGATAAAATTGCTCCTTCAGCAACGCCAGCGTAGCAAACAGCAACGCGTTATCGCCAAACGCAGACAGAAACTGCGCGGCGATAACGGACATCATCCCTTTGGACCAGATTGACGTGTTAGTGTGCACTGACTCACTCATGTTGTTTTTCCGGCTCATCGACCCAGCTTTTCAGCGTAACAAAATCCGGCTTACCGCTGCCGAGTAATGGGAGTTGCTTCAGGTGGCGTATATCACGCGGTACGGCGAGTTCAGGTACGCCGTGTGCCCGCGCATACTGCTGGAGTTTTTCACGCGTGAGTTCGCTATCAGTGGTAAACAGCACCAGCGCCTCACCTTTGCTGGCATCACTCTTGATCGCAGTGGCGTGCATTTTGTCTGCTGACACCGCCAACGCCAGTTGCTCAACCATTTCCAGCGACACCATCTCTCCGGCAATTTTAGCAAAACGCTTAGCGCGCCCCTGAATCTGTACAAAGCCGTTTTCATCAAAGCGCACGATGTCTCCGGTGTCATACCAGCCGCGCTCAATCTCACCTTGCGCATTCTCTGCCGTTGGCACCTCCAGCACCCCAGGTTTTTCGACGCGCAAATATCCGCTCATAATATTAGGGCCTTTCAGCTGTAAACGCCCACCGTCCTCAATTCCCGGAACGGCCAACAGTCGAGCATCCATACCAGGCAAGATGCGCCCTACCGTTCCCGATTTTGCCGCCATCGGTACGTTAATCGACACCACCGGCGCACATTCCGTCACCCCATAGCCCTCAAGGACACGCAGGCCAAATTTCTCCTGCCATAGTTGCTTTGTGCTGTCCTGCAGTTTTTCTGCTCCCGCAACCACATAGCGCAGGCGATGGAAATCGTAAGGATGCGCGAAACGCGCGTAGTTGCCGAGGAACGTTGACGTACCAAACAACACGGTGCAGTTCCGGTCGTATACCAGCTCTGGCACAATGCGGTAATGCAGCGGGCTGGGATAAAGAAACACTTCTGCGCCAGTCAGTAGCGGCGTGAATAATCCCACCGTTAGCCCAAAGGAGTGGAACAGCGGCAGCGCCGACATAAAGCGGTCATCGGCGGTGAAATCGGCAATCGTTTTAATCTGCTCAACGTTCGCCAGAATGCTTTTATGACTGTGAACCACGCCTTTCGGATGGCCTTCTGAACCGGAGGTAAAGAGGATCACCGCAGCGTCTTCCGGCTGCTGCTTCACCTGCGCCAGATGCGGTGCCAGCAGATGTGAGAAAATCCACAGCTTATCGCTAAAGGTCACATCGGCTTTCAAGTCCTCCAGATACACCCAACGCACCTGGGTGAGCTGTTCTGGTAAATGCCAGAGTTTGCCTTTATCGAGAAACTGTCGGGATGTGAAGATCGTCTTTATTTCAGACGCAGTAATGGCGCTGGTTAATCCTTTCACACCCGCGGTGTAGTTCATCATGGCTGGAATGCGTCGACGCGCAATGGCGCCAAAAATGACCGCCGCGCTGATTCCCGCATTTGGCAGCATCAGGCCGATTCTTTCACCCTCGGTGCTGTATTTTTCCAGAATACGCGCGACAAACAGCGTTTTCGTCAGCAGTTTGCGGTAGCTGTCCGGAGTGAAATTAATATCTTCAATGCAGTTTTTGCCTGCGCCAAAACGGTATTTCGCCGCCAGCAGCGACTCGTAGAGCGTCTCACGCGGACGAACCGCCATGCGTGCTTCCATCATAATTTGATGCAGCATCTCTCCGGCGATTTTACGGCGATCGCGAGCTCGCGGTGCTTCCGGCATCGGCAGTTGTGTCGGCGGTAAGATGTGTAAGCGGATGCGCGGGAAGAATCGCTGTTTAACCAAACCTTTCAGGCGGCTAAAGCGGGAAAGCTCTGCGCCCTCAATGCGCACAGGTACGACCGTCGCTCCCGACTTAGCGGCGACAAACCCGGCACCGTCATAGATTTTCATTAACGAGCCGGTGGTCGAAATACGCCCTTCCGGAAAGATAACCACCGGGCGGCCCTGTTCGACCAGACGAACCAGATGTTTAATCGACATCGGTTTGGTTGGATCTAACGGTACGAAATCAATCAGCGGGGTTAGCCAGCGCATATACCATTGCTGGCTGATCGAGGTGTAAACAGCGAAGACGGGACGAATCGGTAAAAAGAGCGCCAACAGGATGCCGTCTATAAATGAGACATGGTTGGGAGTGATTAGAACGCGTTCTCCCTGTAGCGCGCTGACATCGCCCGTGACGCGAACGCGGAAAAGCACGCGAAACAGATTACGAAAAAAGCCAAATAGCATCTCAACTCCCTGTGCCATTAATTATATAAACATCAATGGTGGGAGAGTATACGAGTTGGGGAATAGGCGCGACAGGTAACTGTTAAATACAATCCGAAAAAAAACCTGCGCATCCGCGCAGGTTGGTGCAAGAGACAGGTACGAAGTGCGTACCGAATAATCTCACCAATCAATACCTCTGGGATCTTGATTGTGGTCGTCAGCAGCCAGATACGCCAGTGCGAAAACGCAAAGGAATGAACCCAAATGCAACGAGTTGTGTAAATTATCGGTTACTGTTACAGATAGGCTGAAGGTAAAAAAAAACCTGCGCATCTGCGCAGGCTGGTGTAATTCTAGTGATCAACCCGAAAGTTGATTTCACCTATCAATACCTCTGGGATCTCAACTCTAGCAATCTGCTCAGTTCCCTCACCAGCGAACAATCGCAACAGCACATCGCAAAGTGTAAGCAAAAATTAGCATTTTCTATTTTCTGTCTTACTTCGCTCGTGTGCGCTCACATTTGCGACGTTCTGACGGGCAATCTGCTTGAACAGCCAGCCATTTTCCGTAACACTGACGGAATGTAAGCGTTTACCCACAACAGGTACTATCATGGCGACCATAAAGGATGTAGCCCGACTAGCAGGTGTATCAGTCGCCACCGTTTCTCGAGTGATTAATGATTCCCCTAAAGCCAGCGAAGCATCGCGCCTGGCTGTAACGAGTGCAATGGAATCACTCAGCTACCACCCCAACGCCAATGCGCGTGCGCTGGCACAACAATCCACAGAGACCATCGGTCTGGTAGTTGGTGATGTGTCCGATCCATTCTTTGGGGCAATGGTTAAAGCTGTCGAGCAGGTGGCCTATAACACCGGTAATTTTTTACTGATTGGCAACGGCTACCATAACGAACAGAAGGAACGACAGGCGATTGAACAGCTCATTCGGCACCGCTGCGCAGCCCTTGTTGTCCACGCAAAAATCATCCCGGATGCTGAGCTGGCATCACTAATGAAGCAAATCCCCGGCATGGTATTAATTAACCGAATTCTGCCAGGATTCGAACAACGCTGCGTTGCCCTTGATGACCGTTTCGGCGCATGGCTCGCGACCCGACACCTCATTCAACAGGGCCATACACGCATTGGCTATCTGTGCTCCAATCACACAATCTCAGATGCGGAAGATCGTCTGCAAGGCTATTACGACGCGCTGGCAGAGAGCAATATACCGGTCAGCGATCGCCTGGTAACGTTTGGTGAACCGGATGAAAGCGGCGGTGAACAGGCGATGACCGAGTTACTTGGTCGTGGCAAAAACTTCACTGCGGTAGCCTGCTACAACGACTCAATGGCGGCTGGTGCCATGGGCGTATTAAATGATAACGGCATTGATGTACCGGGAGAAATCTCGCTGATTGGTTTTGATGATGTGCTGGTTTCCCGCTACGTGCGCCCGCGTCTGACCACGGTGCGCTATCCGATCGTGACGATGGCAACCCAGGCTGCCGAACTGGCGCTCGCGCTGGCGGAGAAGCGCCCCGTGCCTGAAATTACCCACGTTTTTAACCCAACTCTGGTGCGTCGCCATTCCGTTTCGACGCTGACAGAGCCGGGGAATTCATCGTCAAACGATTAACCAGGATAGCGTTATGACTACGATGTTGGACGTTTCACGACACGCAGGCGTCTCAAAAGCGACCGTTTCGCGCGTACTGAATGGCACGGGTCAGGTAAAAGAGAGCACGCGCCAGAAAGTGTTTAAGGCCATGCAGGCACTTGATTATCGGCCTAATTTTTTAGCACGATCTTTGGCAAACCGCACCAGCAACAGCATTGGTCTGGTGGTTTCTACATTTGATGGATTCTACTTTGGCCGGCTGCTGCAACAGGCTTCACGCCAGACGGAATCTCACGGCAAGCAGTTGATCGTCACCGACGGACACGACACACCAGAGCGTGAGCAGGAAGCCGTGCAAATGCTGGCGGACAGACAGTGCGACGCCATTATTCTCTATACCCGCTATATGAGTGAAAAAGAGATAATGTCGCTGATGAACAGCATCGCTATGCCCTTGCTGGTCATCAACCGTGATGTCAGCCAGGCCCGCGATCGCGCGATTTTCTTTGAACAGGAAGACGCGGCCTATCAGGCGGTCAATTATCTTATCTCCCAGGGCCATAGCGATATTGCTTGTATCACTGTGCCAGGCCATACCCCGACCGGTAAATCCCGCCTGATGGGGTATCGTAAAGCGCTGGAAAAAAACGGTATTCCCTGGAATCCCGACAAGGTCAAATACGGCGATTCCACGATGACACGAGGCTATGAAGCCTGTCGTGAACTGCTGGAGGAAGGGGTGAAATTCAGCGCATTGTTCGCCTGTAACGATGACATGGCATTAGGCGCATCAAAAGCGTTACATCAGGCCGGGCTGAGGATCCCAACGGACGTCTCACTGTTTGGTTTTGATGATGCACCCAGCGCCAAATGGCTGGAGCCGGGGCTGTCTACCGTTTATCTGCCGATTGATACCATGATAACCACGGCAATCGACCAGGCTATCCGGCTGGCCAACGGTGAGAGCGTCGAGCCAATCCCACCGTTTACCGGCAAACTGGTACTACGTGACTCAGTAACGCTCGGGCCGTACTTTAAGTAATTAAATGCCGGATGGCGGCACAAGCGCCTTATCCGGCCAACAGGCCCCACAGTTAATTTCATAGGCCGGATAAGCGTAGCGCCATCCGGCATTTCACCACGCTGTAATCAGATTAATTCCAGCGCTAGCAGCTCATCAATGGTCTGGCGACGGCGAATCAGCCGCGCCACGCCGTTATCGAACAAAACCTCCGGCAGCAGAGGACGGCTATTGTAGTTTGACGACATAGACGCGCCGTACGCCCCGGTATCATGCAAGACCAGATAATCACCCGGCACCACCGCAGGCAACAGACGGGTTTCCACATTTCCGCCCTCCTGCTGGGTAAACACGTCGCCAGATTCGCACAGCGGCCCGGCCACCACGGTTTCCCGTTGCGGGGTGTGTTCCAGAGAGCGACCATCCCCAGCCAGCGCGGAGATATGGTGATAGCTGCCGTACATCGCCGGGCGCATCAGATCGTTGAAGCCCGCATCGATCAGTACAAAGTGACGGCTACCCATCTCTTTTACGCTGCGTACCTGTGCTACCAGCACGCCGGCTTCCGCGACCAGAAAACGACCCGGCTCTATCTCAAGCGCGACCGGGTGACCCAGGTATTTAGCAATCTGCTCACGCGCAGCGTTCCACAATCCAAAGTAGTGATCGGTATCGATCGCCTCTTCACCTTCGCGATACGGGATTGATAAACCGCCGCCCGCAGAGATCGCCTCCAGATCCTGATCAAATTCAATCACCTGACGCACCATCGCACCGCACACCTGCTCCAGATGCGCGTAGTCCACACCGGAGCCAATATGCATATGAATCCCCACCAGCTTCAGCTTGTAGCGCTGAATCACCTCCAGCGCCGCGGGAAGATCGCTATACCAGATCCCGTGCTTGCTGTTTTCGCCGCCGGTATTGGTTTTCTGACTGTGTCCATGCCCAAAGCCAGGGTTTACGCGTAGCCACACGCGATGGCCCGGCGAGACCTGACCCAGTTGTTCCAGCATATCCACCGACCCGGCATTTACCGGAATGCGCAATTCATGCACCCGCGCAAGCGTCGCTTCATCAATCATATCGGCGGTAAAGACTATTTCATCTTTCCCCGGTACAAAACCTGCCGCTAGTGCACGTTCAATTTCGCCAAGCGAGACGGAATCAACCTTTACGCCCTGCTCGCGCATCAGGCGCAAAATATGAATATTCGAACATGCCTTCTGGGCAAAACGCACCACGTCAAACTGACTCAGTTTGGCAATCTGGGCGCGTATAATCTGCGCATCATAGACCCACACCGGGCAGCCGAATTCGGCAGGCAGGCGCTGCAGGTTGTCGGCGGTCAGGTCAGTGTCTGTGTTGTTGAGTGGGCGCGGCATGGTGTGCTCCGGTATTGGCTTTTTTATGATTACGCCACAGCCCGAAAAGAATAAAAAATATCGTTTTATCGTGAGTCTATGCAAAAATGATATGGATTGGTTCATTCGAGGATTGCCCATGCCCGCCGTTAACCTGCGACACATCGAAATTTTTCACGCCATCATGACGGCAGGCAATCTGACGGAAGCCGCGCGCATGCTACATACCTCGCAGCCCACCGTCAGTCGGGAACTGGCCCGATTCGAGAAAGTACTGGGATTAACGCTGTTTGAACGCACGCGCGGCCGGCTGCACCCAACCGTGCAAGGGTTACGTCTGTTTGAAGAGGTGCAACGTTCGTGGTATGGCCTGGACAGAATTGTGAGCGCCGCCGAAAGCCTGCGCGAGTTCCGCCAGGGCGAATTGTCGATTGTTTGCCTGCCGGTATTCTCACAGTCCTTTTTACCGCCACTACTGCAGCCATTCCTCGCACGCTATCCGCAGGTCAATATTCAGATAGTGCCGCAGGAGTCACCGCTACTGGAAGAGTGGCTGTCAGCGCAGCGCCACGATCTGGGGTTAACGGAAACGCTGCATACGCCTGCCGGAACAAAACGCACCGAATTGCTGGCGCTGGATGAAGTGTGCGTGCTGCCCCAGGGGCATCCGCTGACTAAGAAAGCGGTGTTAACGCCGCAGGATTTTCAGGGGGAAAACTACATCAGCCTGTCACGGACCGACAGTTACCGTCAGCTACTGGATACCCTGTTTAATGAGCACCAGGTGAAGCGCCGTATGGTGATTGAAACCCATAGCGCCGCTTCAATTTGTGCAATGGTGCGGGCAGGCGTGGGGATCTCGGTGGTAAACCCACTGACCGCGCTGGATTACGCCAGTAGCGGGGTCGTCATCCGCCGCTTCAGTATTTCGGTACCCTTTACGGTCAGCCTGATTCACCCACTTCATCGCCCCGCCTCGGCGCTGGTTGATGCTTTTACGGCGCATCTGCAGGACCATCTACCAAGTCTTATTGACCCGCTGGAGGCTATTTTGCATCCACAACCGAAAGCATAAATGCCACCGCATCTTGCGCATGGATTGCCGCGGTGTCGAAAACCGGTAGTGGGCTTAGCTCGGCGGGAACCAGCAGACCAATCTCAGTACAGCCAAATATCACCCCTTGCGCCCCCTGTTTCGCCAGTTGGTCGATGACGCCCAGGTAATAATCGCGGGAAGCCTCGCTGAACTCACCGAGACACAGCTCATCGAAAATAATCTGGTTTATTTTCTGACGGTCATCAGCTTCAGGAATCAGCGTGCTAATGCCAAATTCAGTCTGTAAACGACCGCGGTAAAAATCCTGTTCCATGGTGTAGCGCGTACCCAGTAGCGCCACGTTGCTCATCTGCTGCTTTTGTATCGCCCGCCCCGTCGCGTCGGCAATATGCAGGAACGGCACATCACAGGCGCTTTCAATCGCCTCAGCAACTTTGTGCATGGTATTGGTACACAGCACAATCCCTTGCGCTCCGGCTTGCTGTAGCGCTGTGGCGGCCTGCGCGAGGATCTCACCGGCTCGCTGCCAGTCACCGCTTGACTGACAGACTTCAATCTCGTGAAAATCCACGCTGTGCAACAGAATCTGCGCAGAATGCAGGCCACCCAGACGCTGTTTTACCCCTTCATTAATGAGTCGATAATAAGGAATGGTAGATTCCCAGCTCATACCGCCTAACAGACCGATCGTTTTCATCATTTCCCCTGACTCGTTGTTGTCTCTCCAGTGAACCAAAGATGTGATCAACTTTCCACATCTGTTGGCGTGCATTTCTTTTTTTAATTTTCTGATATAGGTTTAATGAAACATTGTTTTAATTAATTACAGGAAGGCCGGATGTTTATTTTTCATAAAGAGACCACGCTTGACGATCTGGGCAATGGCGTTACCCGGCGCATTCTTGCTCACGACGGTAACATGATGGCGGTTGAGGTGAACTTCGAGCAAGGCGCGATAGGCCCGATGCACAATCATCCGCACGAGCAGCTGACTTACGTGTTGTCCGGTGAGTTTGAATTTACCATCGGCGAAGAAAAGCATGTCGTTAGGGCGGGCGATACCCTGTATAAACAACCCAACATTATGCATGGCTGCGTCTGTTTAAAACCGGGAACGCTGCTGGATACCTTTACGCCCATACGCGAAGATTTTCTACACGGGTAATTTCGTTGTTCTCAAGCCGTGCTACTGACCGGCTTGAGAACACGCTAAAATGCGTACTCAGTTCCCTAAAAATGAATACGTTACAATGTGGGGCATTTTCCTTCGATACCAATTCGCATAAGCATTAATCACCCGATGCGTCTCGCCATGTGGGCGATTACAGTCACGTTATCTTAATTAACGGTGACGGATCGCCATGACAAAAATGACAACATCCACTCCACATGACGCAGTCTTCAAACAGTTCTTGTACCATCCTGATACCGCAAGAGATTTTCTGGATATCTATCTTCCATCAACCTTGCGGGAGCTATGTGATCTGCAAACACTAAAACTGGAATCAGGCAGTTTTATTGAGGATAGCCTGCGAGCCAGCTACTCCGACGTACTGTGGTCATTAAAAACAAATGAAGGCGATGGGTATATCTATGTTGTTATCGAGCATCAGAGTTCGCCAGACGCTCACATGGCATTTCGGCTAATGCGCTATGCAATGGCCGCAATGCAACGCCATCTGGATGCTGGCCATAAAACATTACCTTTGGTGATACCGATGCTGTTTTATCATGGCGCACTCAGCCCCTACCCCTTTTCACTCTGCTGGCTGGATGAGTTTGACGACCCCATAGTGGCACGACAGCTATACTCAGCAACATTTCCGCTGGTAGATATCACCGTAATACCCGATGACGAAATTATGCAACATCGCCGTATAGCACTGCTGGAATTGATGCAAAAACATATCCGCAAGCGTGATTTAATGGGATTAGTGGAACAACTGGTCTCGTTGCTGGCTACGGGATACGCTAATGACAGCCAGCTCAAAACGCTATTTAATTACATGATGCAGTTTGGAAATACGCCTCACGTAGATAAATTTATCCGTGAAGTCGCTCAGCGGGTACCACAGCAAAAGGAAAGTCTGATGACTATTGCGGAAGTGTTGCAACAAGAAGCCAAACAACAAGAAGCGTTACGCATTGCCCAGATGATGTTAGCGAATGGTATTAGCCATGAAATTATACTAAAGATAACCGGGCTGTCTGCTAAGGATCTCCTCGCAAGGCAGGCGGCTCCACACTGAAATAAGTAGTAATGAGAGCCCGATAATCAGTTGTTCTATCGGGCTCCCTGCTCACTTACACGCCAATATCTCTTAACTTCTCACCTGCCATCAGCTTACGTTCGATATGCTCAAGCGTGACGTTTTTGGTTTCTGGAATCAGCCAGAACGTAATACCGATAAACACGACGTTCAGCGCAGTATATAGCCAGAACGTGCCGGCGGCGCCAATGCTATCGAGCAGCGTCAGGAACGTTGCGCCAATGATCATGTTCGACACCCAGTTGGTGGTGGTGGAGCAGGTAATACCAAAATCACGGCATTTCAGCGGTTGAATTTCCGAACACAGGATCCACACCACCGGCGCGGCGCTCATCGCATAGCCTGCAATACACATCATCGTCATGCCAACTGACAGCCAGGATAGTCCACTGGAAGCCGTGCCGTTATCAAACTGCATCAGGCAATATCCGAGCACCAGCGTCCCGATGGCCATTACGCTGAACCCAATTTTCAACGCCGGTTTACGTCCTGCTTTGTCGACCGTGAAGACGGCAATAAAGGTAGCGAACATAAACGTTAAGCCAACCACCAGCGTGGCAATCATCTGCTGCTCTGTGGTGGTAAAACCCGCCATTTTGAAAATGCGCGGCGCGTAATACATGATGATGTTCATCCCGGTGAACTGCTGCATCGCCTGCAGTAACATCCCAAGAAAAACTGCGCGGCGCACGTTACGGTTAATTTTAAACAGCGCCCAACCACCCTGCTTCAGCTTCAAGCTTTCACGGATTTCGTTCAGCTCATCGCGGGCCTTTTCTGACGTATCGCGCAGCATGCGCAATACTTCTTCAGCTTCAATGTGGCGACCTTTTTCCGCCAGCCAGCGCGGGCTGTTGGGCAGGAACACAACCAGAATAATCAGCAATACAGCCGGAAGCGCCAGCACGCCCAGCATAGCGCGCCAGTTACCGCTGTAGCTGAACGCGGTATCAGACAAAAAGGCCAGAACGATGCCCAACGTCACCATCAGTTGATACATGCTGATCATCTTGCCACGCACGTTTTCGCTGGCCATTTCGGAGAGATAGAGCGGTGCGGTGTAAGAGGCGATCCCCACCGCAACGCCCAGTACCACGCGGGCAAAAATGAGCATTTCTACGCTGGAGGCAAACGCCGAGCCCAGAGATCCGACGACGAAAAGGATCGCCCCCGCCATCAGACTGTATTTACGTCCCAGACGGAATGACAGCCAACCGTTAAACAGCGCACCAATTGCCGCGCCCAGCATCATGCTGCTGACCACCCACTCCTGCAGGCGGCTGGTCAACACAAAGTGATCGGTGATGAAAGGCAACGCCCCGGCAATCACGCCAATGTCCAGGCCGAATAACAACCCTGCGACAGCCGCAGAGATAGAAACAAACATATTCATACGTCGCGTATCGCGCACTGAGCGCGGCGCTAAAGCAGCATCATTATTTATTGAGACCATTTTTTCCTGCCAGATACAGAGTAACCATGCCATTGAAAGTAAGGGATCCCTTGCAGGAAGCGTCAGGCGGGAAACGGCAAAAACATGGATTAAATAGCTACACCACATCGTTATGTGATGGATATTCCAATTTTAAAATTTACCGACAATCACTCAATTAAATTTAAATTATTGATATTAAAGAATATTAAAAACAATAAATTGATACGTATGAAATTTAATATGGAATAATTTATAACCACAATATGGATTTTAATGATTCAAAAGTAAAAAAAACCCTGCCATTTAGCAGGGTTTGTTGGCTCTGGAAAGCAATTAACGCGCCAGCCAGCCGCCGTCTACCGCAACGGTATAGCCGTTGATATAGTCAGATGCGCTGGACGCCAGGAACACGACAGGCCCCATCAGGTCGCTCGGCAGACCCCAACGCCCCGCCGGAATACGATCGAGGATTTCTGCACTACGCTGCTCATCAGCACGCAGCTGTTGAGTGTTATTCGTCGCCATGTAACCCGGTGCAATCGCGTTGACGTTGATGTTATGTTTTGCCCACTCGTTCGCCATCAGACGGGTAACACCCATTACGCCGCTTTTAGACGCGGTGTAAGACGGCACGCGGATCCCGCCCTGGAAGGAAAGCATAGAGGCGATGTTGATAATTTTACCGCCGTTACCCTGGGCGATAAAGTGCTTCGCCGCGGCCTGAGACATAAAGAACACGCTCTTAATGTTCAGGTTCATCACGTCATCCCAGTCTTTTTCGCTGAAGTCGATCGCATCGTCACGACGGATAAGACCCGCGTTGTTGACCAGAATATCGATATGGCCGAATTCTGCCACTGCGCGCTCCAGCAGCGCCGGAATACCGTCGATTTGACGCAGATCGGCGGTCAGGCTTAAAAAACGGCGGCCCAGTGCGGTCACACGTTCGATGGTTTCTGTCGGTTCAACAATGTTGATACCGACGATATCGCAGCCCGCTTCCGCCAGGCCCAGCGCCATACCCTGACCCAGACCGGTGTCACAACCGGTCACAACGGCGACTTTACCTTCAAGAGAGAATGCATTCAAAATCATTGTAAATCCTTAATTTTTATAATGCCCGCCGCAGCAGGCACGGCTGTCGCCCGCAACTAGCGCAGATCTTTTACTGCAACATGGTCCATATCATCAAAGACCTGGTTTTCGCCTACCATGCCCCAAATGAACGTATACGCTTTTGTGCCGACACCGGAGTGAATAGACCAGCTTGGAGAAATCACCGCCTGCTCGTTGTGCATCACAATATGACGCGTTTCCTGAGGCTGCCCCATCATGTGGAAGACGCAGGTATCTTCTTCCATATTGAAGTAGAAATAGACTTCCATACGACGTTCATGGGTATGACACGGCATGGTGTTCCACAGGTTACCCGGTGCCAGTTCAGTCAGACCCATGCTCAACTGGCAGGTTTCCAGAACATCCGGCACAAAGTATTTGTTGATGGTACGACGGTTACTGGTGAGGTTATCGCCCAGCGTCACTGGCGCAACGTCTGCAGGCGTGACTTTCTTAGTTGGGTAAGTCGTGTGGGCCGGCGCGCAGTTGTAGTAGAACTTCGCCGGTTTTGTCGTATCAATACTGGCGAATACCACCTCTTTTGCCCCTTTTCCGACGTACAGCGCGTCGCGATGACCAATTTCATAGCACTGACCGTCAACGGTAATCGTGCCCGGGCCGCCGATATTGATCACACCCAGCTCACGACGTTCGAGGAAATAGGTTACGCCCAGCTGTTTGCCGACTTCGCCACCCACAGAGACGGTTTTGGCCACTGGCATAATGCCGCCAACAATGATGCGGTCGATGTGGCTGTAGACCATGGTGTATTCATCTGCGACAAACACTTCTTCGACCAAAAACTCATTACGCAGCCCCTGAGTGTCCAGGGTTTTCGCATGCGCACTATGGATGCTTTGTCTTACGTCCACATTTACCTCCAGTGATAAATTGACCGTGAATGCTTAAACGAATAGCAAAACGCTGTTCCGTTTTATCTTATGCACTCATGATATTCCTCCCTGAATGTGTTTTCAATTATAAATAAAACGATGTTTCACTTTTTTCGCATCTTATTATCAAAAGTGTAAGTGCGATCACGCTAGCGCGTATGAATAGCGAAATGGACCTTAATAAAATGATTGAATAACAATACGATAAATTTATTTATTCATTAGGGGCGGGGATAAAAAATGGAAAATTCAGCCGAGATGATCAGTCGAAAAGACACCTTTTCTAACAAAGTGCGCAGTTAATCACATGAAATGAAACAATGTTTTGATAAGTTAACTGTGTTTAGAGTGTATGTTTCTGTAACTGGCCTTGCCCTCCTGCTGGAGGGCTTTTTTACAGGTGCAGGGAAAACACGTAGAAAGGCGTTTAAGACGGTAAATGTAAGATCGTTAATCTCGTTCGATAGCGAGCGCCACACCCTGACCACCACCGATACACAGCGTTGCCAGGCCCTTATGCGCCCGACGCTTCACCATTTCATGCACCAGCGAAACCAGAATTCGGCAGCCAGATGCGCCAATCGGGTGACCGAGCGCAATGGCTCCGCCGTTAACATTCACCCGCCGTTCATCCCACTCCAGCATTTTCCCAACGGATAATGCCTGCGCGGCGAAGGCCTCATTAGCTTCGATAAGATCAACATCAGCCAGTTGCCAGCCCACACGCTCAAGGCAGCGGCGCGTCGCATACACTGGCGCAATCCCCATGAGCGCAGGGTCGACCCCGACGCTGGCAAAGGCGCGAATACGGGCCAGTACAGGTAAGTTCAACTCTTGCGCCTTGGCCTCGCTCATCATCATCACCGCAGCGGCGCCGTCATTGATAGATGACGCGTTACCTGCCGTTACCGAACCGAGCCTGTCAAAGGTAGGATCCAGACGCGCCAGCCCTTCGGCGCTGGCATCGGTACGCGGCTGCTCGTCGGTATCCACCACCAATGATTGCCCATTACGCTGTGTTACCACCGGCACGATTTCATCTTTAAAGCGTCCAGCATCAATTGCCATCCGCGCTTTGTGCTGCGAGTGCAGCGCGTAGGCATCCTGTAATTCGCGGCTAATGCCGTATTCTCGCGCCAGGTTTTCCGCGGTAACGCCCATGTGATAATCGTTGAATGCATCCCACAGACCGTCATGTACCAGGCTGTCGACCAGTTGGCTGTTCCCCAGCTGTGCGCCGGTGCGGCTATCGGTAAGGACATGTGGGGCACGGCTCATATTCTCTTGCCCGCCCGCAATCACAATGTCGGCTTCGCCGCACTGGATAGCCTGGGTCGCCAGATGCAGCGCTTTCAGGCCCGAACCGCAGACATCGTTAATGGTGATGGCGGAAACGGTATTGGGTAGCCCACCATTGATGGCAGACTGACGCGCCGGATTCTGCCCGGCACCTGCGGTAAGCACCTGACCGAGGATCACTTCATCCACAGCATGAACGTCCACGCCCGTGCGTTCCAGTAACGCCCTGACCACCATGCTGCCTAATTCAACGGCAGAGTGGCGCGCCAGCGTCCCCTGGAAGCAGCCAATCGGTGTCCGTAACGCCCCGACTATCACAACCTCTTTCATCACCACCTCAGCGCAAAATAACACCGCAATAGTAGATGATTGTTAAAAAGAGTTATCAAGGTTGTTTAAAAACGGTGATTTTTATCACAAAGGAAATTCGTATCATTTATTGGTCATCTGAACGCCACTCTGCTGTAAATGGTCGCGCAGCCAACTTCCCGCCACGCCAGGCGGTGATTTCTTATTCCACAACAGATCGATAGAGATAGCCTTTGGCCAGCCGGGCAGCTTTAATTGAACCAATGGTTTTTCTGCCGCAAACTCCTCCACCAGCGCACACGGGAGCGCGCACCAGCCGAATCCCTGAACAGCCATACTTAGCAATAACAGGTAGTTAGGAGCCGACCAGACGGGACCGCGCGCCACGTTAGTCCCGCTTTCCAGATAGGTATTCAAACGCAGCTCGCGCCAGGTGTGTAGCTGCTCCCACTGCAGTTTTTCTTGAGCCGCCAACGGATGCGATGCCGCCACGTATAATCCCATCCAGGTTTGCATCGGCAGACGCGTAACGCCCATGTCGGTCGGGTAATCCTCCCGCGCTTCGATCAACCCCACCTGAGCACGTCCTTTTTGCAGCAGATCGATCACGTCCTCGTCTTCGCCAATCAGACATTCAAACTCGGTATGGGGAAACTTGCGATCAAACTGCACCATCAACTCTTCCAGCACATCCGGATGCAGCGTGTCTGACAACACGAAGGTCAGACGCGCTTCCGTTTCACCCGACAGCGAAATCGCCGCTTCATCCAGACGATCGCTGGCCGTCAGAATCGCCTGCACATAACCCAGCACCCGCTTACCTTCTTCGGTCAGCGTTGGCTGGCGTGATGAACGGTCAAACAGCGCAAAACCAAGGTCGGCTTCCAGATGCGCAATGGCCGTACTGATAGTGGACTGGCTTTTACGCAGCCGACGAGCCGCAGCAGAAAATGAGCCGCAGGAAACGGTCTCTACAAATGCCGTTAACGCTTCAGGAGAGTAACGCATGAACTATCTACTTTATCGATGGATACTATCTTTTAGATATCACATTAAACGATAAAATTGCCACCATTCCGTTATCCGGGCATCAAAGAAGGTTTTAGGTTATGCAACACGATACAGTCCAACGTCGCTCGTTAATGGAGCGCATTTTTCATGCCGTCTGCTTTGAAGGCATTGCCACCGCTGTTCTCGCACCAACCACCGCATGGTTGATGCAGCGCTCGGTGCTGGAAATGGGCGGACTGACAATTCTTCTCGCCACTACAGCGATGATCTGGAATATCATTTATAACGCCCTGTTTGACCGTCTGTGGCCGTCGCACCTGGTAAAACGTACGGCGAAAGTGCGAGCATTTCACGCCTTAGGTTTTGAAAGCGGTTTTATTGTGATCGGGGTGAGCATCGTGTCGTATGTGCTGAACGTCAGCCTGCTTCAGGCATTCACGCTGGAAATAGGTTTCTTCCTGTTCTTCCTGCCGTATACCATGTTCTATAACTGGGCTTATGACACGTTACGCGAGCGTGTTATGAAGCGCCGCCAGCAGCGCGTTACTGCCTGATTATTCAAACAATAGTCGGAATTTTCTCGGTTCCGGCTATTCATCCATTCACCAGCCCGCTTGTTCACATCTCCCCCAGCCCCTGCCATTTGTGGTAAATTGCGCTTCTTTTTGTTTATTTTATAGTTGATACGTTCAAATAATGTCGAAATTTTGGTCAAAAGAAGAGACTCTCTGGAGCTTCGCACTATATGGGACTGCCGTCGGCGCAGGAACCCTCTTCCTCCCCATACAGCTGGGTTCTGCAGGTGCGGTGGTACTGTTTATCACTGCTCTCGTCGCCTGGCCTTTAACCTACTGGCCGCACAAGGCGCTATGCCAGTTTATCCTGTCTTCAAAAACGTCGGCTGGTGAAGGGATTACTGGCGCGGTTACACACTACTACGGCAAGAAGATTGGCAGCCTGATCACCACCCTCTATTTTATTGCCTTCTTTGTGGTGGTGCTGATCTACGCCGTGGCGATAACCAACTCACTCACTGAACAGCTGGCAAAACATATCACTATCGACCTGCGGATCCGCATGCTGGTCAGTCTGGGCGTGGTACTGGTACTGAATTTAATTTTTCTGATGGGTCGACAAGCCACCATCCGGGTCATGGGCTTTTTGGTATTCCCGCTCATCGCGTACTTTTTGTTCCTTTCGCTCTACCTGACCGGAAGCTGGCAGCCAACGCTACTCACCGGCCAGATGTCTGTCGATCAGCACACGCTTCATCAGGTTTGGATATCTATTCCCGTGATGGTTTTCGCTTTTAGCCATACGCCAATTATCTCTACGTTCGCCATCGACAGAAGAGAGAAATACGGCGAGCAGGCCATGGGTAAATGCAAAAAAATCATGAAGGTAGCCTACGTTATCATCTGCCTGAGCGTACTGTTTTTCGTCTTCAGCTGTTTGCTTTCGATTCCGACAAACTATATCGAGGATGCAAAAAATGAAGGTGTGACCATTCTTTCCGCGCTGTCGATGATGCCTAACGCACCGGCATGGCTGTCGATTTCCGGGATCATCGTTGCCGTCGTAGCGATGTCAAAATCGTTCCTTGGCACCTACTTTGGCGTGATTGAAGGGGCTACGGAGGTAGTAAAAACATCGTTGCATCAGGTGGGTGTGAAGAAAAGCCGGGCCTTTAACCGCGCTCTGTCCATTATGTTGGTCTCAAGCATCACGTTTATCATCTGCTGCATCAATCCTAATGCTATTTCAATGATTTACGCGATTAGTGGGCCGCTGATTGCCATGATTTTGTTTATCATGCCGACATTGTCTACCTATCTGATCCCGGCGCTGAAGCCATACCGTTCAGTGGGTAACCTGATCACCCTGATTGTCGGTCTGCTGTGCGTATCTGTGATGTTTTTTGGCTAGAACGTGTTGCTTAACGGCTCATTCCATCACGTGGATGAGCCGTTAAACTGGCTTATTTGATGTACGAATCCAGTACTTTCAGAATCACATCCAAATCTTCTTCGCGCTTAATTTCATCGCCCTGATGCACAATGTGCTCGGTCAGATGACCTTTAATCACTTCGCGCATTAATCCATTTACCGCCCCGCGGATCGCCGCTATTTGCTGCAATACCGCCGCGCATTCATGCGGTTCATCCAGCATGGTTTTCAACGCCGCTACCTGCCCCTGAATCTTGCTGGTTCGGGCTTTCAGCTTTTGTTTGTCGCGGATCGTATGTGACATAACTTTACCTTTTTAACGTCTGGCTATAGGGACAATACCATCGACATTCTACTGGGGGGTAGTATTTGATACTGGGGGGGAGTAGAATCAGGCGAAATTAAACAACTAAGAATCATTCTCATGGGTGAGTTTTCTACGCTTCTTCAGCAAGGCAACGCCTGGTTTTTCATTCCCAGCGCGATTCTATTAGGTGTGTTGCACGGTCTGGAACCAGGGCATTCCAAGACGATGATGGCGGCCTTTATTATTGCTATTAAGGGGACCATCAAACAGGCGGTGATGCTGGGGCTGGCAGCAACGCTGTCGCATACCGCCGTAGTATGGCTGATTGCGCTCGGTGGGATGTATATCAGCAAAGCGTTTACCGCCCAGGCCGTTGAGCCCTGGCTGCAATTTGTCTCGGCGATAATTATTCTCGGGACCGCATTCTGGATGTTCTGGCGAACCTGGCAGGGAGAGCAGAACTGGCTGGCCCAGACGCATCACGACCACGATCACGGGCATCACCACCACCATGATCATGACGACCATCACCATCACCATCATCATGACCACGACCACGATCATAACCATGCCGCGTTAGCAGGGCTGAGCGAGGGTTCGAAAGAGTATCAGGATGCCCACGAACGGGCGCATGCCACCGATATTCAGCGCCGCTTTGCGGGCAAAGAGGTCACCAACGGCCAAATATTACTGTTCGGTCTGACCGGTGGGCTGATCCCGTGCCCAGCTGCCATTACGGTGCTGCTGATATGCATCCAGCTCAAAGCCTTCACGCTGGGCGCCACCATGGTGCTGTGCTTCAGCCTCGGGCTGGCGCTGACACTGGTAACGGTGGGCGTGGGTGCGGCAATCAGCGTGCAGCAGGCGGCCAAGCGTTGGAGCGGATTTAACACACTGGCACGCAAAGCGCCCTATTTTTCCAGCGTGCTCATTGCAATGGTCGGCTTATATATGGGGATTCACGGCTATATGGGGATCGTCGGTTAATATATGGGAGCGCAGCAGCGATAGCCGCTGCGCGGAAAACCAAACTAGCTTGCGACATTCCCCCACACCAGTTGGCCTTTGTGGAAGGTCGCAGTGCGTGGGGAGATTCGCGCGACCGCTTCCGCTGAGCATGAGGCATCTACCAGCACAAAGCTGGCTTCATCCTGCGCTTTCGGCCAGACGCGCTCACCTTTATCGTTAAGCGGCAGCACATCACCGGTAGCGAGGAACAGCGCCCGCGACAGATTAAGTTCATTCGGGCGAATATAGAGCTGCGCGTACAGATTCGCCTTCTCCAGCATGTCTCCCAGCCCGTACGGCGACCAGTGGTCAATCACGCTGTCGGTTCCGGTAATCACTTCCACACCTTTGTCACGCAGCTGCTTGAGCGGCATGTGCATCGTGCCAATCGGCACCGTCGAGGCAATGGTAATCTGCTGCGCCGCCATGCGGGTTGCGAGTTCATCCACCTGCTGTTCGTTCAGCGTAGACAGCGCAAACGCGTGGCTGATGGTCAGTTTGCCCTTTAACTGCGGCGTTTTCTCCACCGTTTCTACCATGTAATTCACCGCCGCCACGCCCGCCGGACTGGTTTCATGCAGATGGATATCCACGCCTTTGTTGTAATCGAGCGCAATCTGGAACATGGTGTCGAGGGATTTTTCCATCGCCCCATCCACGCTGGTTGGGTCCAGACCGCCGACATAATGCGCTCCCGCCTGCATCGCTTCACGCATTAGCGGTTCAGATTTTGATAACAGCAGACCATGCTGTGGAAATGCCACAATTTCACAGGCAAAACCCCGCTGGCGACGCGCCAGCACCGCCTGCAGGTTCTCCAGGTTTTTCAGTCCGGAAACCGGTTCTATGTTGCAGTGGCTGCGGGCAATCGAGGTACCTTTTGATTGCAGCAGATCGATCAGCTTTTCCGCGCGCTCCTGGGTGTAAGGCTGGAGTTCAGGCAGCAGCTTTTGTTCCAGGCGGATCATATCCTGAATGGTGGTGCCCGCCGGACGGTTCAGCGAACGCCAGGGACCGCCGTAAAAGGTTTTATCCAGATGGATATGCATGTCGCGCATGGCTGGCAGCATCAGCTTTCCACCCGCATCGTAGTGCGGCAGCGTCGCATCCGGATGCTGCTTATTCTCGCGCAGCGCAACTATTTTCCCGTCCTGGATTTCAACGGTTTGCAGCGCGGTTCGGGTGTGCACCACCACTGAGTTTTCGTAATCAAACCCCGCTTCCAGCAGGACGTTATCCAGGTAATAGTGCTTATCGTTAATCGTCATTGTGCTCTTCGACCCGCAGGTGTTCCCGACAGGATTAGCAGCATACGCGACTGGGGCGACTGCGCCAAACAGCGCGGCAGCAGTGACCATTTTTCCGCTCTGGCTTAAAAAATCACGGCGGCTGTTACTTTCCTTCATTCGCATCTCCTCTCAGGAATGGACAATATGGGTGCCCGTTTCGCCGCGCAGTGCGGCGGGCAGGCATTCCGGCGTGGTGATGATCACTCGTTTACCGCCACGCTCCAGAAACGCCAGGCTGGCAACAATCTTGGGTAACATGCTGCCCGGCGGGAAATGTCCCTCCTGCATGTAACGGGTCATCGTGGCGACATCCACCGTATCCAGCGCCTGCTGGTTAGGTTTGCCAAAATGAATACAGACCTGCTCGACGCCGGTGGTGATCACCAGAATGTCGGCGCGGATCTCCTGTGCCAGCAACGCCGTGGAGAGATCTTTATCAATCACCGCATCCACGCTCTGGTAATCCCCCTGATTGCTACGCACCACCGGGATGCCACCACCGCCCGCACCAATCACCACGAACCCCTGCTGAGTCAGCGTTTTGATCGCCTCTGCTTCAACAATACGTTTTGGTTCAGGGGAAGCCACAACCCGGCGATAGCCGCGTCCCGAATCCTCAACAAAGCGCCAGCCTGGATTGACCCGCAGCAACTCATCGCGCTGCGCTGCGCTAAAGAACGCCCCGATAGGCTTGGTCGGATTAGCGAAGCCCGGATCGTTTTTGTCGACCTCCACCTGCGTGACCACCGTGACTGCCTTCTGCTCGCCGCGCCGCGCCAGACGGTTGTTCAGCGCCTGTTGGATCAAATAGCCGATGCCCCCCTGCGTATCGGCGACGCAGTTTGCCAGCGGGGTAAGCGGCAACCCTTCACGCTCATGCGCGATTTCCGCACGTCGGAGATCCAGCCCCACCTGCGGCCCGTTACCGTGCGTCAGCACAATGTTGTAGTCCGATGCCAACATCTCCAGCACCGTATCCGCCACCGCCTTCACCGCTTCAGCCTGGTGCTCAATCGACTGGCTGGCGTTATCTTTGATAATGCTGTTGCCGCCAATGGCAACGACCACAAGTTCTTTCATAGTGTTATCTTCCGCTTACAGGCGATTCAGGTCGTTTTCGTCGGTTCCTGCTCAGGCGCAGTCACCGCTTCACGGCTATCAAGAACATGCTTGAGGACAAACATGCCGCTCATCATCAGGTAGGCCACAACAAACATCATCGAGCTGCCCTCAGCAAAGCCAACTGCCGGGGAGTGGATCACGCCAAACAGCGATAACAGTGCCCCAAAGGCTGCGGCAATCGCCCCGCGCAGCGGCTTATTCATAATGGCGAAGATAGCGACGCAGCCCCACAGCATGCTGGCCAGCGGCGCGCCGCTTCCCAGATGCACCAGTCCGTCGTAATAGACACCTTTGCTGTGCAGTAAGTCGCTACCCAGTTTCCCCGCGGATGTTCCGGCGGCGCCCATCACGCTGTTAACGATGGTCAATGCCCAGTTAGCGATCCACGGGAACAGGCAGATGAAGATAACGGGAACCTCGACTTTGGGCGTTTCTCGCACCACCTGGTTGGCGGTCACCACGCCGATAAACACCAGAATCGGCACTATCGCAGTCATCGGAATAATGGCGAGCATAAACGCGCCCAGGCCAAACAGCGGTACCAGGAACATGGTGATGCCTGAAGCGAGGGTATAGCCGATACTCGCGCCCATCGCTTTCCAGCCCGCATGCCCAACATACACGGTCACCGGGAACGGGTTGCCCAGCATGCAGCCGAGCATGGAGGCAAAGCCGTTCGCCATCATCACCTTACGGGTGTTGTACTCATCCCCCGCCGCGTGCGCACTTTCAATGTTCTCAAGGTCGAAAATGTAGTTCGCCAGACCCAGAGGAACCGCAGAAGCCAGATACGGCAGTGCATGCGGCAAACCTTGCAAGAAGCTGTCGACATGAATTTCCGGCGGGTTGAAGCCAAAGGAAGACATCGACGCTTTAATGGCTTCCGGGCTTTGTAAACCGGAGATCCACGCCAGGGCCGTACCGGCAATCAGCAGCAGCAAGCCGGTAGGAATGCGGGCAAAAATCGGCTTCTTACCGAACCAGTTAATGAAGATCAGCAACAGGACGATGAAAGAGACGGTCGGCGCTTCGAATGCCTGCAGCATCGGGTTCATCGCCAGCAGCAACAGTCCCAGGCCGGACAGACAAGAAAGCAGTACCGTACGTGGAATCATCTTGCGGATGGTCTCGCCCAGGAAGGAGCCGCCGACCAGGATCAACGCTTCGACAAAGCACCACACCAAGGCTATCTGGATAGCAAAGTTGGCATCTTTGGTTTGCTGATAAACCGGCATCAGTACCAGGAAGGTTACGGTAAAGATTGACGGTGCGCTCGGTCCGGACGGCAGCGCCGTCACGTCTTTACGCCCGGTGTGTTTTGCCATCTGCAGGCCAAACCAGGCGTAGCAGACGCTGGCCACCAGCACCGCCAGACCAAAGGCAGGCGCAATGCGACCATAGACAATTTCGGTAGGGATCCCGACGACAAAAATGAGCAGCCCCATCATTGTCAGCAGGTTAGTCAGGTTGTTGGTCATCAGCCCAAAGTAAGCTGCCCAGTCACCACGTTTCCATTCTAGTTTTATGCTGTTCATGGAATATCCTTAACAGGTTAAGCATCGTTTGCGATCGCGGAGATCGCCCAGCCCTGCAGGTAAGCAACGTTTTTCGCTTCGCTACTGTGGGGCTAACCGCGTTAGCCCCGATTGTTGTTATTGGCTGTAGCGGTCGCGCCAGTTGAGGATCGCCTTTTCAAAACAGGCGAACGGCGGGTGGACTATTCCGGCGCCGATCATGCCGATCCCCGCGTCTTTGTGCGCAATGGCGGTGTTAATCACCGGCAGAATGCCGGTGCTGCCCACGCGCGTAATATCGATAGCAGTCGGTACGCCCATAAAACCCAGCAGCGGAATGGTGACGTTGGGGTTTTCGCCGAGAGTGATTTCACGCATCTGGCGCGAGAAATCAACGGCCTCTTCGACCGTACCACCCACCAGTGCCACGATGGCCGGTGCCGTCGCCATGGCGAAACCGCCAATGCCGTAGGTTTCGGTGATCGCGCTATCGCCAATATCACGTCCGGAATCTTCCGGCTTGTAGCCTGCAAACATCGGGCCAATCACCTGCTGCGCCGGACCGGTAAACCACTGACCCGGTAAGCCGCTGATGCGCAGACCGAACTCAACACCGTTTCGCGCCATCGTCGTCACCACGGTGCTGTATTCAATGCCGTGGGCGGCGTCCATTGCGGCTTTACACATCGCCATCCAGGTCGGCCCGGAGAAGTAATCGCTGCTGAGGACGAACTCGAACACCTCACGCTGCTGCTCAACCGGATAACCGGTCTGAATAATCCACGGCGTCAGCGCCTGAATCAGCAGCGCCGTCCCGGCGTTGTTACGGTTATGGCACTCATCGCCCATGTGTAGCGCCTGCGCCAACATCAGGCGCAGATCGATTTCGCCCGCCAGCTTCATGGCGTCGCGCAGCATCGGTCCCAGCACATCACGCATCCAGTTCAGACGATCAATAACGCTCTGATCGTTCGCGCCCATACGCAGGATCTTCGCCATCTGCTCGCTCATATTGGTATATGCGCGGTTGCCGTAGGTTTTGTTCTCAACGATGTGCATAAACATCGACGCAGAGGTCACACCCGCCATCGAGCCAACGCAGTCATGCTCGTGACATGGTGAGAAGATAATTTCACCCGAGGCGGCCAGTTCGGCAGCTTCATCCAGATCTTTCGCCAGTCCTTCAAACACCAGCGCCCCGGTGACCGCGCCCTTCATTGCACCGCACATTTTTTCCCAGCGGATCGGCGGCCCGGCATGCAGGATGGTGTTGCGGGTCATCCCCGGTACGACATTGATTGCCTGGTCATAGCCAATCAGCACCGGATGCGACTGAATAATACGTTCCAGCGCCTGCTGGTTAGCGGCAGCGATTTTGTCTGCCAGCGGCGAATCGGCAATCTCGTCCAGTGCAGCAACCACCTGCATGTTGCCCTGACCCGGCGGCGTCCAGTCGAGCTGGGTCACTGGAACATTCTGCTTTTTCAGGTCATCGCTGAACATCGCGATACCGACGTTAATCACGTTCAGTGGCTGGTTAAACAGTGTCTGGCTCATCAGGCTTCCTCCCCTTTACAGATAAATTCACGCGCCAGCAATCCGGTGTTGGTGCTACTGCTCGCCCAGATAACGCCCGCATCAGTCAGCATCTGACATTGTTTTTCCAGCGACGGCGTATCAAGATCGGTCCCCAGCACATAGCCGAGGATCTCAAGCGGACGACCGTCTGCGGCGGCGATCGCTTTGGCTTCAACGATCGCGTCGAGCATCACGCCAACCGGATCTTCATGCGATCCAAAACCAAGGACGAAGTCCATCACGATCACGCCGACTTCAGGATCGCGCGCTTCCTGCAACAGACGACTAATGCGGTTGGTGGGATCGATCATCGGGTGCGGTTTACCGTTGGTAAAATCGTCATCACCGAAATCGAGGAAGGTATGCGCCACGCTGCGGTTGAGATCTTGCAGGCGGAACGCCGGGTCCGGATGAATGTTGCTGTAAACTTCGGCATGTTTTTCCATGGCAGCAAACATCGCCTCATCGCACAACGTGCCACCGCAGAACAAGCCACGGATGTACTTTTGTTGCGGGGTCAGACGGGCGCGAACCTCTTCAATCAGCGGCCAGTTGAGCGGATGCAGATCCAGGCTCTCTTTTTTCACGCCGGTAAGTAGTACAGCTTTCAACGCCGCCTCTTTAGTACCGCGGGCAAACTGCAGGCCTTTTTCATCCGCAGGCGCGGCTTCACGTCCGAGGAAACACACCACCACGGGCTTATGACAGGCGCGCGCACGTTCCAGCACCTTGCGCGCCACCGCTGGCGCAGGAGGTTTGGAGATAAGCGCGATGATCTCAGTTTGCGGATCGGCCTCCAGCATGCCAATCGCGTCAAGCATCATCAGGCCGCCAATCTTCTCACTCAGATCGCGTCCACCGGTGCCAATCAGCTGGGAAATTCCGCCGCCAAACTCGTGAATGCGTACGCTCAGCTCCTGGCTACCGGTACCGGACGCACCAATAATTCCGATGTTGCCGCGACGCACTGCGTTGCCAAAACACAGCGCCGCGCCGTTAATGATGGCGGTTCCGCAGTCTGGCCCCATCATCAACAGCCCTTTTTCGTGCGCCAGTTGCTTAAGCGTCAGCTCGTCTTCAAGAGAGACGTTGTCAGAGAACAACATCACGTTGAGGTTATTTTGCAGCGCCTGACGCGCTTCACGCGCGGCAAACAGGCCATTGACCGAGATCACCGCCAGGTTGCTGTCGGGAACGTGCTTCTTCGCGCTGGCCAGCGTGGCATAGCGCGCTTCGTGCTGGCCACCCTGCTCTTTATGCGTAAACAGATCGTCAATCGCCACCAGCGTTTGCGCGTTTGCTTCGTCGCTCGCGCCTTTAATGACAATCATCAGATCGCCACTCTTCGCCTCTTCCAGCTCAGGCGTGAGCAGGCCGAGATTCTTCAGCACGCCCTTATTCATTTCTGTCGCCATAGCCACGAACGCCTGCTCAACACCATCGAGCTTATTTGCGCGCGTGGAGATAGACATCAGTGAGACAGAATCAAAATACGTGTTCTTTTTAACAACTATCCTGATCGACATAATTCCCTCCGGACCTGTGGCTCAGGGCGCAGGCATCTGCCATGCCATACAGCATGTCGCAGCCAGAACTTGAGCCAATATTTTTAATGTCAGTAATATATTGTGTAGAAACGGGTTGTTGCTCAGTAATAAATTGGTTCAGCAGCCGTCCAATGCTTTCCCGATAACGCTGATGAAAAGCTTCCTCTAATGTTATTTTGCTGAGTAGCGTCGTATTATTTCCGGCACATTGTAAAGCTGCTAAAAAATCTTCACGATATTTCCTCAGCGGATGCCCGGGAATAAATAGAATAGTGCTTAGGCCCACTAAATAATCATCCGATGAGGGCGTCAGACCAATCCCCAGACCAATTAAATGGCTGACCGCTGTAGAGATATTTTCTCCTGTACGCAACGCCGTCAGTAATGTTTGTCGGCGGTTGTGTAATTGACGGGTGATTTCCTGAAAAAACGGATTGTCACCCTGATACAGAAATAATGTGTCGTCGCTTCTTAGCTGTTGGCGGATAACCTCATCCCAATGCTGCCAGCCGACTGCGGCAAGACTTGCTGCATCAGATGTCCACCGTGGTATTCGCCACAGCAGGCAACCGGCGGTTTCTATCCATTTATCATTGCCAACAACTATTCCCGACCCGCTAAAATTGACCAGCTCACCGGGGTGAAACAGGTCGTCACAATGCGTCAGCGCCAGCCGACAGCTGTTAGGTGCGTTATCACAATCTTCACTCAGTAACGTCAGCAGCCGCTGCTGTTCAGGTATCAACAGGTTTACCGCGTGGGAAAAAACCTGTTCAACCCGCCCCGTTCCCCGGAAAGTGAGAAACGCGCTGTCTGCGGTTAGCGCCCGTACGCATCGCCGTGATGGCGTAGCGATAATGGCGCTCCTGTGTCAGGCTCCGGCCGCAATCAGCAGCTCGGCAATTTCGTGGTACCCTTTCTCTCGCGCCAGTTCCAGCGGAGTTTTACCGTATTTATCCGTCATGTGCGGGTTTGCCCCATGGTCGAGCAGCAGCTTAACGATCTCCTGCTGCTTCGCGCCACCGTCATTAAGTACGATGGCTTCCAGGAGCGGCGTCCAGCCAACAAAATTAGTGTGGTTGACATTGATATCGGTACGCAGCAGCAGCTCACGCACGATCTCGACATGGCCTTTTTCGCTGGCTGGCGTAATACCGACACCGCCAAAACGGCTCAGACAATTAAGGTCTGGGTTAGCCGGTAATACCGTACGCAACAGCGTTAAATCATTCGTCAGGCAGCTAATCAGGAAGGGGTTAAAACAAGTTTGATCTTGTTTATTAATATCGGCACCCTCAGCAATCAATAAAGAAACACAGTCATAATGTTTATTCAGGCTGGCAATAATAATGGCAGTACGCCCCTGGCGGTTAGTGGCATTAATATCCACATTTTTTGCCAGACAGGATTTTAATCCATCGGCATTGCCCTGTTCTGCCGCCAGCAGAAATTCAGTAATGAGTTCTTTCTCTGACATAATCGCTCTCCTGCAGTTTTTTAGACTTTTTAAATATCCGATAACCTGAGAATAGCAACAGAGTGCAGAGAATAACATCCGCTTAAATTTCATTCATCGTTAGTGCATCGATTATTGAATCAATTTTAACAATGAGGACAAAACGTGCTGTAGTGCAATCTTTCCCTTATGGCTGGGGCCCTTTTAGCCACTAATCAGTAGTCCGGTGAATCAGGCGGTATGCTGCACGGATAGCGGCCTGCAATTAAAATACAGAAGTGTGATTGCCTTCAAATCAAATGTAAAACTAGTGTTAAATTTTGTTCAAAACTGATTGCTCTGTATAAGGATTACAAATACATTCAACAATCATCGTGTTGCGGATGCGCATTGTCGCCGGAGGGGAGAAAGATGAATTCAATATTTACCGAGGAAAACCTACTGGCGTTTACGATGGCTGCCCGCTACAGCAGCTTTAGCAAGGCGGCTGAAGAGCTAGGCTTAACCACATCGGCAATTAGTTACACCATTAAGCGCATGGAAATGGGTCTCGACGTGGTGCTGTTTACCCGCAGTACTCGCAGCATTGAACTGACCGAGTCCGGGCGCTACCTGTTTCGCAAGGCGACCGACCTGCTCAACGATTTCCACGCAATCAAGCGCAGCATTGATACCATCGCTCAGGGCATTGAAGCCCGGGTACGCATCTGTATTAACCAGCTGTTGTATACCCCTCAACATACAGCGCGGCTGCTGCAGGTACTCAAGAAACAGTTTCCAACCTGCCAGATAACCGTCACCACCGAGGTGTATAACGGCGTCTGGGATTCGATCATCAACAACCTGGCTAATATCGCCATTGGCGCGCCCGATACGTTACTGGATGGCGGCGGAATTGATTACACCGAGATCGGCGCGATCCGTTGGTCGTTTGCGATTGCACCGGATCATCCCCTTGCCTTTATGCCGGAACCCATTTCTGAGAGCCAGTTACGCCTGTACCCGAACATCATGGTGGAAGACACCGCACACACCATCAACAAGAAGGTCGGCTGGCTGTTACACGGACAGGAGTCGATTCTGGTTCCCGATTTTAATACCAAGTGCCAGTGCCAGATCCTGGGTGAAGGCATCGGTTTTCTGCCGGACTACATGGTGCGCGAGGCGATGGAAAAGTCGTTGCTGGTGACGCGGCAGATCCACAACCCGCGTCAGGATTCACGAATGCTGTTGGCCACCCAGCATTCGGCAACCGGTCGTGTAACTCAGTGGATTAAAAAAGAGTTTGGGCCACAAGGGATACTGACGGGGATTTATCAGGATCTGCTGCATCGGGAGTGATGAACCGGATGGCTGTTATACCTTCCGGTACACATAAGATGATCAGGCGCGGATATCGTCGTACTCGCGGGTTTTATCAAATTCATGTTTGGCAAACGGGCACAGCGGAATAACTTTGCGGTTTTCAGCGCGCATCTTCTCTACCACTTTCGCCACCAGCTGTTTGCCGACGCCCTGACCTTTCAGGCTGGGGTCGACATCGGTATGTTCAATGATGCTCAGATGCTCGCCCGTCGGCACAAATACTATCTCGGCAACCTGGTTGCCCTCAGCATCATTGACATAAAACTTGTTGTGGCCTGCAAGAATTTCCATGGTCCCCTCACTCATTTCTGGCGATATTTCAGCGCACCGCTCGGACAGGTATCGATGACCTTGATGACCGTCTCGACATTCACTTCATCCGGAATGATCCACGGTTTACGTTTCAGGTTAAACAGTTTCGCGCTTCCCCGCACGCAATTGCCCGAATGCTGACATATCGCCGTGTTGAAATAGACATCAATCTTCTCGCCGGTATAGGCCCGGTAACCTGCATCCAGTAGTTCCTTATCCACGACATTGCCTCACATTTTTTTATTGTCTGGGTCTAATCATAGACCTATGCGAGGCTGAAGGAAGCTGCTGAAAGCAGAAATATCACTCGGGCCTGTTCTGCAACGACGGCTGCTGCTCTGGTGGCAAATACTCCAGCATCGCAGGCGTTGGCGGCGGGAGGCGGTTATCGGCAATATCCCTGTCCACATCGATATGGCTGATTTCGCCACTCTCATGATGGTGGACCGTCAGCACCCTCGCCTTGTTCAGTTCCGTAACCAGCTCCCGGGTAATACGCAAACTTTCTGCCAGCTCATGGTCTTCCAGCCCGGGTCTGCGACTGCGGCGTTCCACCCGAAAACGAAACTGGTTGTACTTCGCCCAGCCAATTAGTACCAGGCCGTTGACCAGGGCGACAAGGATATAAAACGTGACCGTATCCAGCGTGGTGAAAAAGGGTCGCACCCCCATATACGGTGAATGCGCCAGGGCCGTGATCAATCCTTTATAGATCAGGTATAAGAAACCAACCCAGGCGATGAGCGTCAACAACACATCGATAATGCGAGGCAGCAGACGCCGCTCCGTAAAGATCAGTGGCTGATTCACGATTCGATCCTCCCAATTCCACGGTCAGGACTCACCCAACGCGCTCTGCCGCGTTTGCGTTTGAGCATCACTTTCGGGAACGCGACCAGCGTGGTGAACAGGCTTAGCATCCAGTACACCACCGGGAACCAGATAATCCAGAACAACGAAGCGCCAATGCCTTTTTCATAACGTCGTTCAATCATCAGGCTCACCGCAAACTGCAGCAAGCACACCACGCCGAGGATAAGTCCGGTAAAGGCTGGCGGGAACAGATGCTGCACATACAGCGAGTCCGGCATCGGGATCATCAGCCCTAACAGGAACAGCACGATACTGATCGCATAGGCAAACGACCAGGCGGTAGAAAAACAAAACTCAAGAAACAGCGGCCACATGCGACGGAACTCCCACGACCACAGACGACGCATGTTAACGATAAACACCTCTGCACCACCCTGCGCCCAGCGCAAACGCTGCTTCCACAGCCCTTTTAACGTTTCAGGCATCAGGATCCAACACAGTGCGCGCGGCTCAAAGAATACCGACCAGTGGCGCAATTGCAGCTTCCAACTGATATCAATATCTTCAGTGATCATGTCCGGGCTCCAGTAACCGACCTCAGCCAGCGCGCGACGACGAAACGCCGCAACTACGCCAGAAACGGTAAAGATCTGCCCATAGACTCGCTGAGTACGCTTAATTAAGCCGATAATGGAAGAGAACTCACCGACCTGCACACGGCCGATTAACGTAGAGCGGGTTCGAATACGCGGATTCCCCGTCACCGCACCAACGCGCGGGAACTGGATCAGTGGAGCCACAATATAGGCAACGGCATCACGATCCAGTAACGCATCGCCATCAATGCACACCAGGTAATCGCTGCGCGCCGCGGCCGCACCGGTCTTGAGCGCCAGCGCTTTGCCCTGGTTTTCAGCCAGATGAATCACCCGCAGGCTGGGGTATTCCACTGCCAGTTGTTCCAGCACGTCGTGAGTGTCATCCGTTGAACCATCGTTGATGGCAATCACTTCGATATTCTTATATCGCTGTGCCAATGCGGCCTCAATGGTTTCACGCGCGTTGATCCCTTCGTTAAAACAGGGGATCAGAATGGAAACCAGTGGATTCCCCGGCAGGGTCGGTGGTGGCGTGTCATCTCCCCATTTCCAGTGACGTTCACGGTAAAACCAGAAATAGACTCCGCCGCTTATCCACAAAGCAGACATGAACAAAGGCCAGAAGAAGACGAAGTTCAACATCACTTCACCTGTAAAGATGACAGCCACGCCAAACGGCAGGCTGAACATCAGGCAAAGTATCAGGAAAGCAATAATGCGATCGGTCATTTTTGCGGATACCAGTATGAGGAGAACGTCGAGCGAATCTCTGACATCTCAGGTTTGTCGCTGATGAAATCATCCGGGTAATAGCCGTAGTTACCTGCACCGCTTAATTTCAGCTGGCGCATCCATTCGGCTATTTGTTTTCCGCTGATTTCAGCCTGATCCCCGGATTTACGCCAGTCTCGTGCCTGCAGTTCAAACACGGTTTTATCCAGCGCCCCAGGGTTTTGTGCAACGGCATTCACCAGTCGGTCAAGCCATGCGTTGGCATCATTGGCCGGGATCTGTTCCATGAATGGCATCGCCATCGGCGCCGTCCAGTCATAGGTATTGAGGAAATCATTCAGGTTTTGTGCAAACCAGGCTTCACTTTCAGGCTCCAGTACCGGCATGGCGTAAATATTGCGCGCAGTTTGCACCTGTGGACCGCGAATATTACGCACAGACTGAGTCAGCTGTTTGGTGAAATCGATCAGCATCTTACTTTTCAGGCGCGTCCAGCGCTCGAACGCCTGAGGATTATTACGTATTTGCTCGATACTTCCCGGAAGCCCTGCGGCACGGTAGGCGGCTAACGCCTCCGGTGACGCATCTTCAAAGTCCGTCAGGAAAGCATCGTCATGAAACAAAATACCTTTGAAACTGGCGTGCTTCGCCAGGTCTTCATAGATTTCAGTGATGCGCTGACGCGCTTCGCTGCTCCAGGGTGAAAGGCGGACATAGTTCTCGTGATTGATAGCAGTACGTCCCGTTTTCGGATCCCATGCGGTTACGCGTGGAATAGACGCGTCGAGATCGAAAGCCAGAACCGGCATCCAGGCATATACCGTCACCCCTGCCCGCGTTTGTAATTGCCAGGAGATATAGTTAAAGAGATCGGCACGCATCGGCAGCCAGCGGTTGGGGAAATAGACCTCACGAATATTCCCGTCGCCTTTAGGGTCGGCATACGCCTGCAGGAAGACATGAGAAATACGCATGTCATAAACGCGCTGGATCAGCTTATCGATATTTCGCTTCTGCTGAGCAGGGTCCTTGTCATACACGTAATCCAGATCGACATGCATCACGCGCATCGTCTGTGGCTCACGGACCTGAGCGACCTGACTGGCAAAGCGCTTAAGGGATGGGTTATCAGAGATCAGCACGCGCGGAATATCATCGAGAAACGCGGCATTCGCCAACCCTTCATTAAGCGTAAAGGCCATCTTATAGCCATGCTCTTTGGCCAGGTTTAACGTCGTGCCGTTGGCTGCGCCGTACGGCCATACCCACGCGCGCGGCGATTTCCCTGTCACCGATTTTATCTTGTTAGTGATCAGAGAAATATCCGTGTTTATACGTCGCGTGTACTGTTCGTCCGTTTCGTAAGTGCCAGTTTTCTTATCATACAGGCGGTTCGCTACAGCTGGCTCTTTACTCCCCTGCGGATTGGCCTCAGCGCCAAAGTGCGAGTTCCAGGTGTGCGCACCGACTTCCACCAACGGCGATTTCCCCATTTCTTCGACCATTTTCCAGGTGGCGAATTTATCTCGCGCTGTCATTAAGCCGCCAAAATCGACTTTTTTGTTGGCTGGTGCATCAACCCAACTGCCTACTGGCGCCCAGAGCGCAGGCCAGTTGTAGGCTTTCAGCAATGGCCAGACGCGGGTATAAAAACTGCTATACCCGTCATCAAAGGTGAGTAATACCGCTTTTTCCGGCAGTACAATTTTACCGTCATGGGCATCCAGAATTTGCTGCACGCTGATCGGCTGATAGCCATTATCACGCAGCCAGGCCATTTGGTCGCTCAACGCGCTGGTACGCACAGAGAGGTAACGCTGGTCGGCAGCACCATCTTCAACATCGTGATAACCCAGTACCAGGAAACTATTTTTCGGCCACTGATGATCCGCCGTCAGCGGTGTTCTCTCCCCAGGAGGAACATAGCGAGGCGTTGTATTGTGCGCGCTGCTGCACGCGGTAATCATCAACCAGCCAGCGATTAATGCGCTAAGCCACAGGCATCTTTTCAGCATGAACAATCCTTAAAACCTGACATTTAAATCGAAAGCGAGGGAGATATTCCGCTCACGTTTACCGTCATAGGGGCGTTTATCCCAAATCAGCATCACCCCGCCATCTACGACGTTGTTCCATTTAAGCCGTTGTCCGTATCCTACCTGGACGATAGCGCCTGCATCTTCACCTTGCTGCCAGTAGCCACCTACGCCTGCCAGACCTTGCTGCGTCCAGACGGTATCATAGTGGCGGTAAAGAACCTGCTCTGCGCTCAGGCCAGGGACAACCGAAAAATCACTCTTCGGGTTGTAATACGGCACATTCTCTTTGGTGTTGGTGCTCCCGCCAATGCCCGGCGTAAAGTCCAGCGTGAAGCGAGGCGTGGTCCAGATGCGCTCTTTTCCGCTGAGTCCGTATTCGATGCGATCGTTACCGTCTGAGAAATGTGATGCAGCAAACGACAGTTGATATTCACGTCGTTCGTTTTGATACCAGCGAACGAACATATCGCCGCCGTTGGCATACACACCGCTACGCAGCGCGCGCAATGGCGTATTACGCGACAAGCGCTCGGCCGAACCGCCTACGCGCCAGTTGTCATTGAAGTCATGCCAGCCGGATAGACGCCCCCCAATCTTCTGACCATCGCCATAATTTCGGCCAGACACTTCCATTTCCGCCCAGTAATCACGGGAAGTCCATTCTGCACCCGCCGCCAGATCGCGGCTGATGCCCTTCCCTTCCTCAAATTCACCGGTAGCGAAGTTGAATCCAGTAAACAGTCGCCAGTTGTCATTAATCGGCGGACTGTAAATAGCCGTGTTGATGTTGAAGTCATTCTTACCGCTGACCGGGCTATCGGACGAGATCCCCTGCGTGCCGCTAATGCGCACTTCCGACATTTTGTGGACATCACGAATACGCGCGAGGCGCAGCGTCGCTTCATCATCCGGGCTACGGGCAATAACGTCATCCGTCAGTTCATCGGCCTGCTTCCATTCCTGGAGATCCAGCGCAACGTAAGCCTGCTGACGCTCCAGCTCCAGGTTGCTTGGCTCAATCACTTCCGCCAGCTTAAGCTCTTTCTCCGCCGCATGCGGCAATCCACGCGCTTCAAGCACAGAGGCATAGGAAATGCGCAGTCCCTGGTTACCGGAGCCTGTTCGTGCCAGATGCTCTGCGAGCTTTTCTGCCTCTGGCAGTTCATTGGCAGCGATATGATATTGCGTCAGCAGCGACTGTCCGAGCAGCCAGTTATCGTTAGGCTGCGGCGTTGGCGAGCCATAGATACGCCGCAGATACGGACTTTCTTTGATCAAATCATCGACTTGTTTTTTGGCAGCATCGAAGTTTTCATTATCAATGTGTGCATAGAACAGATCTTGTTGATCCTCTGGACTGAGCGGCGTCACCGGGATAGGCCCATTTGGGTAGTAGATGCTCGCCAACATCGCTTCGGTTTTTTCCGGCTGACGCTCGCTTAACCATGCTGATGCCACCCAACGTTTTGCGTAGTTTGGTACTTCGCCGCTTGCGGAAAGGGACTCATATTCCTCGATCACTTCGGCAGTACGCTTACGCACCAACAGGGCACCCATACGGTCTATTCTCGCCCGGCGGACATCATTCTGCGCAGACGGCTCATCTTTCCAGGCCGCCAACAACTGGTCATAACGGGCCAGCGCTTTATCCGCTACGATAAAACGTTCTTCTTCATTACGTGCGGACGTATAAGAGGATCGGACCATTTCAGCCGCCGCATCAAGCTCAAGGCGACGCTTCACAGGATCTGCCGTAGGTACGATTTCCGCCATATTTAAGGCTGGTCCGGAAACACGGTTCGCTGACAGCGCAGACAACAGCGTGGATTTTGCATTTTTGTTGCCAGGATCGACGTCATCCGCCTGGCTGGCAACCAACAGTGCATCCCAATTTTTCCCCTGAGAATGATATACATAGGCAAGCAATGCGTCGGAATCTGCGCCCGGATGTGCCTGAGCCCATTTATTCGCTTCGGTAAGGGCTTGCTGATTGTAGCGCGCATCTGCCAGCGTCATTATCCAGCCGGTGCGTACATCCACGTTATCAGGTTCTTGCTTTAAAACACTTTCCCACACCGCCAATGAATCATTCCAGTTTTTCTGGTTACGATACGCACGCGCTGCGGCGACTTTTCCCCGTGCAGGTACATCCATCTGCCCACGATACCGCTGCCAGATTTCAATTGTTGTTTTATCGTTGTTCTCAACCCAACTGGAAACTTGCAGCCAGTCGGCAACCTGGTTTGGCGTTAGCGCACTTTTCTTTCCCTGATCCTCAAGGTAGCGCAATAGCGGCGCACTATTCCCCCCCCGCGCTTCAATAACCAAAGCATCATAATCTGATACCGCAGCAGAGATTTGCATAGGGAAAAGAATGCTGGCCGTAAATAAACAGCTTACAGACTTAAAACGTTTAATGAAGTTGGCATGTCGACGCATACTGAACATATCTGCCCTTATATCTTACATCAGAGTAAAAATAAGCGTTTTCAATAAGTTAAGGTCAATCCCTGACGATTGCCGACCATGTAAGATGCACTGCCGCTTATTTCGTAATAGGGTTATAAAGCAATTAATTCTTTCGTCTTATTGACTACCCGCACCGCGTCCCCTAATCGTTGAGCAGGAGGCATAAACTCGGGAATTTTATCACTCCATGTAGTTCGTGGCTACGGAATAAGAAAATTCTTAGTCAAAAAAGTATTTTAGACTAAATAATCCTAATACTCTTGGGATTGAATTCTGGATTTAAACAAAGTTTGCCCGGTGACATCATGTGACGATGCTTACTATTGCTGGTTAGCATAGCTACACCGCGCAACTGTTTGCATGGTAACTATTTTGAGAGGTGAATAGAGAAAAGTCTGATAATAGGCTCTCTGCTAACAACAAAATATAACTTAATTTTTAGGGCTCAAACAGGGCCAATGAAATGAAAATAAGGGTACAGGCGCAAGAAGAATTAGATACAGAAACAACACATTGAAATCAAATAACTTTCTTCATCATTTTTCGAAACCTACCATAATTGGTATTTGGATACACGCTCGAAGACGTGCACAAATAATTGTGTATTACTCTACGCGTTAATGTATTTACCAACCTTGCGTATTATTGACAACATCAACCACAATCAATTATTTCCCCTTACAATATGAAAGCCTATTAGCATTGCAAGCAACTGATCGAAGCATAATTTTTTGCACTTACCTTCCCCTCAGTCTTTCAGGTAATCTGGGCAAAGACGCCAATGGGAGCCGGTCAATGAAAATCGTTAACGCAGAAGAAAAGCACATCCCCGCCATACGCGATATCTATGCACATCATGTTCTTCACGGTACCGGCAGCTTTGAAACCGAGCCGCCGGATGCTCACCAGATGTTTGCTCGTCTGGAAAAAATCCGCAGCCTCGGGCTGCCGTGGGTCGTCGCGCTACAGGAAGATAAGGTCATCGGGTATTGCTACCTCACCCGCTATCGCGAGCGTTATGCCTACCGCTATACCCTTGAGGATTCGATTTATATTGCTCCAACGGCTCAGCGTCAGGGTGTAGGAAAAGCTTTACTGCGTCATGTGATCGGCTGGGCTGAAGCACAGGGCTATCGGCAACTGATTGCCATCGTCGGCGACAGCAATAATCAGGGATCGTTAAAAGTCCATCAGCAGGCCGGATTTACGGAAATCGGCACACTGAAAAACATTGGCTTCAAACATGGACTATGGCTCGACACGGTATTGCTACAACGTAATCTGGGTGAAGGTAACAGCACACTACCACCGGATTTCGGTGTCGCTATTTAACATTTATAAAGAATAACTACAGGGAGAGAGTTTTGGAGCGGGCGAAGGGAATCGAAACTCTGTTTCATTTTTCCATAACGCGACGGTCATAGAATCAACATAGTAACTATTATTGATACTTGATTGCGAGATTTTAGAGGATCAATCTCATGACAATCAAGGGCCAGGAGTATCTTTATCTTTCACCGGACGGCGTTTGGCAGTTTCAAATCTACGTTCCTGCTTACATGCGCCACATGTTCGGCGGGAAGCGCCTCTACCGGAAAAGCACTGGTACAAGAGACATTTACAAGGCTCGACACTTCCGCAATCACATGCTGGTAGAGTGGAACAACCTGAAAGAACAATTCAAGCCAGATACAGAGGACAGGCGCATCCAGCTTGCGATCACTTCCCTGCACTCACAGATCCGCAAGAATAAAAACAAACCCCTGATTGAGGAGCGAGCCAGTTCTATTCCTCATCTGTGCCTATTACGTGACGAATACGCCACTGCTTACCGGGATCGGCGTTCACTGTCCACACTGAGCAAATCGGCGCGAGCCGTGGAGGTTTTTCTCCAGAGTATCGGGAAAGTTGATATCAGTTTGGATCAGATAGGACGGCGGCTGGTTACGGATTTCATCGAAGAACAGCAGAAACGCGACGTAGCAGGGCAGACGCTGCAAAACTGGTTAACGTCACTGGGAAGCCTCTATGAGTTTGCCAAACGTCGCTACGACGCTATAGCGCCGCTTAATCCGTTTCACGGCATGAACCTCGAAGCACGGCGCACTATTGAGAGCTACCAGCCGTTTGAATGGCATCAACTATCTACCCTGCTCAACGAAGCAGACGAAGAACTACGAGCCGTCATTCTGATCGGTTTGTTCTCTGGTGCAAGGCTGGACGAAATCGCCAGCTTGAAAAAATCAGATGTTGTTATAGTGGAAGGGATACAGACTTTCTTCATTAGCAAATCGAAAACGAAAGCAGGGGTTAGGCACATACCGATCCACGCTTTTCTGATCGGTATGGTGGATTATTATCTGAGTTTGAACACTGGAGATTACCTGTTACCACAGGCTAACAAGATTGAACGCAAAGACGGGAAAAAGGGGCCGTTCTATTCCCAGGCATTCACCCGCTTACGGCGTCGCGTAGTGCCTATGGCTACAGATCGCCAATGCTTTCACAGTTTGAGGGGGCATTTTATCACGTGTCTTGACCGTGCCGGAGTACCCGAACAGCGTATAGGCTACATCACGGGGCACTCTTCCCAAGCCGCAGCCACAGAAGCATTCAAGACATACAGCGCGGGGTGTTCCATGAAAGAATTGTCCGACTATGTGGAAATGGTGGATTATCCAGAGATCATCTTCCCTGAAACGGAAAAAGGGGCGTAAGCCCCTTATTTATAAACAAATTGATTAGATTAATAAGCTATTGTTTATGAATAATACACGCTAACTCTTGCTTTACGAACAAAGCAAGATTAAAACAGTAACAAAAAAGCATCAAAGCCATAACACTAAAACACCAAAAAAAACCCACCAAATTCAGCAGGTTACACACTTAAATAACAGAAACCATTATTGATTTTTTGTTACAAAGACCACATTATGAATGAACCTATGTAGAAATTTAAGGTGTTTGTTATGGATACTACATTCATTGCTGAACCTATAGTAAGCATTGACGAAAAGTTGTTGGGCGTTGAGCTTCTCACTCGCTTCATTTCCCCAGATGGACGCCCCCTTCATCCTGAGTTCGTAATTTCATCTTGGGATTTAGATAGGAAACGGCTTTTCCTATACGAACAATGCGGAAACATTGCCAGTATGCAAAAGTGGTTCGAACGAAAGAATCTATTTTGTACACTGAACATTGATCAGCAAATGGCTTTTCTGATACGTCATGACTACATACTTAGACAAACTTTCGAATCGATGCCATTCATCAAACTTGAGCTTTCTGAGAATTTCCTAGGTTTAGATAAAGGATTAAAAAACCCCTTGTTAAAGGCACTGAGCCAGGGTGTAAATGGGCTATGGCTCGATGACCTTGGCGCAGGAAACGCGAATGTAGTTAGTTTGATGGAAGGATACTTTGAGGTTGTAAAAGTAGATCGCTGCTTCTTTAATCAGCAGGTGCAGAAACCAACCTTCTACCCGCTGATTGCTTCCATTCAAAAACACTGCGGCAAAGTTATTATCGAAGGGATTGAGAATCGAGAACATTTGGGAATACTGCGTGAGGTGGGGATTTGGGGATTACAGGGGTATCTTATTAAATCTGTCCCTTTTAAAAATGTGGATTCATTGCTGTAGTGTTGAAACCATCACCCCTTTGATGTATCACCCACCTGTAGACGATTGACCGGACGACATTTGCAGCGTTAGCGACTGAGCAAAGCTGGCTTGAGAAGCTCTCGCCTGGAAATCAATGTAATCGCTTAATCTTGAGCTATCGCTGGCGATAGTGAGCGGTACGGATGCCTCAAGATTTAGATTGAATGTAGGATTCACCGTGTACACTGGCGCATTGCCGCTGCTGAGTGACATTGCGGAACCACGAAGAGAATCACCATTTAGGCTGTATTGATTTGCCGCTGTTCCAGCATTACCACCACCAACGCCTAACCAATCCATGATAGCTGGCCCCACTGAACGGGTATCAAAGCCAGTCTTATCCTGAATCCAATCCGCTGTAGCATTCGCAGAACCACCCACAGCACCATCGTAGAGGGCCTGGGCCGCTGGCTTATCACTATCAGTGAACCACTGAGGGAAACGAGAGCGAAGCCCTGCATTCAGATCGGAGATAACGCCGGAAATCTCTCCCACAAACCCTGTGATTTCTTTAGAAAGATTGCCTAAGCCCTCTCCAAGCATTCCAGCCGATTCAGTGATAACTTGAGTGTTTTTAACAAGCTCGTTGCCTCCATCGGCGAAACTGGACATAAAGCCAGTGAATAGACTGTTATCAACACCATTCATCAGATTACCCATTGCAACGGACAGATCGCCGTAAGCGTAGGCTTGTTTGATCTGCTCGTCGTTCAGCGTTTGACCGGAATCAACCAGATTTTTCAGAGTCGAAATAAATTGTTCACCGTTATTTTTGAAAAGATCGAGGTAGTGCATCCCATCATCAAAAGTATTTTCGAGAAGATGCCCGATCTCACCGTCTTTCATGCCACGACGCTGGCCTTCATTGACTATTGCTTGTAAGTAATCAAGCGGATCATCTTCATACTGTGATAGCTGCGATTTGTTCCAACCAAACTTATTTAACACTTCGTCAACAGCGCTATTTCCACCAGACCATTTACCGCCTTTGAACTGGCTGTTTAATACCGTTTCGCTGATTCTCTCGCGGGTATCTTTACCGAAGCCATCCGTTACTTTGTCCACAGATGCGGAATCAACACCGTGTTGCTGTCCCCAAGTGACTATCGCCTTAACAGCGTTGGGATTCAGTTTGGTACGTTCGGACATTCGGACAAGCTCCAGATTTTCATCTCCTTGCTGCTTGATACGAGACAAGACTCCTGCCCCACCCGCTAATGCAGCAGTAGCCCCGATGAAACCTGCACCGCCGCCGATAACATTCAGCCCCTTCTCTTTAATGTTAGCCGCTGCACCTTTGTAATCCGTTCTCTTCGCTTGACGCTGTGCAATCGCTTGTTGCTGTGTGCTGGCAGTGATACGGGCTTGTAATGCAGCCTCACGGCGTAAATCGGTAATACGTTCACGAATGGTAAAATTCATTCTCTGAGAAGAGATAACCCCTTTACGGAATTGTTCAGTTTGTTCCTGAATGAACTTTAAAGCCTCGTATTGTTTTGCAGGGTCTACGCCGTATTTTCCAGCAATTCCGCGAAGCTGTAAGCCAGCAGATTTAAATTTGATGTCTGCTGTTTCATTACGTTTAGCTATTTTGGCTTGTTCCCTTGCCTGAGTTTTAGCGGCTTTATCTGCAATACGTTGTTGTTTAGATTCTGACGATTTAACAGCGTTTTTTAGTTTAGCATCATCGGAAAGGGCTTCCGCTCTTCGCTGATTCTGTTTAAATGTCTTAAATCTAATTTTAGGATCTTGTAGTTTAGCAAAGTATTTCTGTAAGTCAGCAGCCGCCTTTTTAGCTTCTGCCATACTCGCTTTATCCACATTAAACGTAATGACATTACTTATTTTAGAAACGTTCAGTTCTAACATTATTTGCTTTCCTTACTGGTTAGATAATGCAGAGCATCGCTAACACTCATCCCACGGTGTAAAAGCTGGCGTAAATGTGTCGGGCTTACTTCCAGCAAACGAGCTACAGCAGAGAGATTTAATAGTTGTTCTGCTGTTGAATTATCAAGGTGCAGATGAACACCTTTACTCTTTAAAATGATTTCCATTGTTTAAACTCCATAGAGGGAAGAATACAAAGTATTTCCCTCCTTACAAATAAAAAAGGGGAAAGCGTATTTCTACCCCCTCCCCTATGCTCATGATTTTCTATTTATGGTCAGCTTGCTGAAACGCTACCGAAAACAATAGCCGTAGGAATGTTGTTAATCGCTAAATAGCTGGTTTCCGTTGCAATAGATGGGAATTGCCATTTAGCATCTGAAACAACATACTGATTGTGAAGGGTGGCAGACTTGCCAAGCGTCAGATGACGAACACCAATACCAGTATGAAGAACAAGCGCGTTTGCAGTGTCAGCCATGCGTGGGATGTAGGCGAAGCCGTCCACACCGATCTTGTCACTAATGAGGCTATAGCCTGTCACATCGATCACCGTGATCCCGTTCAGAGTCCACACCTCGTAAGCAGGGTTACTCTCTACAGTTCGTGTATAGAAGTTGTCAGAACTATTTACGCTTAGGGTGTACACCATAAAATCTTTAATAGATGGATGGTAACGCAGAGCCTTAGCAGCAGCGCCAGAAGCCAGGATCACAGCACCTTGTTTCTGTTGTGCCAGCCCTTCACCAAGAGCCACATTCTGAATACGGGCAATCTCGCTTAGTTGTTCGAAGATGTTCGCAGTGTCGGAAGTGTCCAGGGTGTATTCTGTACGAGTACCGCCAGCAAGGAAATCAAGATCGCCTTGTCCTGCATAGTCGCTATTAACACGAAGTCCTAACAGAGCATTCACCAGATCAATTTCAACGGCGTTTTCTGCCATAGAATACTGGCTATCTGAGAAATCACTCAATGCAATTGACACCTGATCGGCAGTGTCAGCAATTCCACGCGCGGCGTATTGTTGCAGGTCAAGAGAGGTTACACTGTTTAGAATACCGTGGTATTTAAGCTGGTATAGTGCATTGCTAAATTCTGGACGTTGTGCAGAGTTCCAATCGCTTTGAGCGTATGGGCTATTTTCCTTAGCCACCAGATTTTTAACATCGGTAATCTTTTCGAGGGCGATCAGATTTACGTTGTGGGATTCCTGACGGAATAAGCCCAGATTTGAAATAATACGGTTTAGCTGAGTGCTGAAAGTGAACGGGCTTGTAAAACTGTCGTACACTACACCAGAGAATAAATCTTTAGACATTATTTTAATTTCCTTATTAGGTAGTGCGTAGTGCTACAGTGTCAAAATCAGTGAAAGTAAAGCCAAGGGTTGCTAATTGCGCTTGAGCCAGAGATTTATCCAGGCTTCCAAATTCAACGCCAACCAGGGCTAAAATAGTATGTTCTGGAGAAGCTACAATAAACGCCTTATCACCAGCGCGTGCAGGTTCTACGACAACATACGCAATGTCACCAGGGGTGGCAGCTTTTGCACCTGTTGCGGTTACGAGATCGCCAACAATGAGATCGGCAGGAATACCGGATTCCACACGGATCAGCTTGTCCTGCATAATTGCATCAGATGCGTAAGCCACCACTTTATAACGGGCGTGGCTGTTATCCCCGTTTAATGTTTGAAATGTTCCAAATTGCATTGGTTATTTTCCTTTTGCTATTGCTATTATTTTTAATCGTTTCTCAAGCCCTGATAATGGGTGAGGGGTATTTGATTTTGTGATCGTGGCGGTAGGCCAGAATTTTTCTGTAGCCGCTCGAATCTCTTCTACACTTACTCCGAATACATCAGCAGCTTGTTTAATCATCTTTTCAGTGAGGACAAGTGAAGAGGATTTGTGAGTGATCACACGGTCATAGTTCATTAGAAAAATTGCTTTGTTTCCTTAACAAATTTGTTACTACAGGGGTGAAATAAACCCCAATTAAGGGGCTTATTGGGAGGCTGGCAATCTTAGGAGGAAATCCAGCCGAGATTATTAAACGTGTTTCCACGCTGGCAATAATAATCTATGGAATCTCATTAGCTATTCAACCTTTCGGGAAGCTCAATAATTAATAAGAGGGGTGCTTACATTACTGTAAGCTACAGGCAAACCATTATTCAAACACTTGATCATGTAGACATGAAACAGTTTCCCATTCATTTAAATAGTGTCGTCTGACAACTACACGTTGTTATAAACAAAGTAATAGCTGTAAAGAGCGGAATTGCTCTTCTATAAAATCACTCGTTGTGAATTATTGCTTTCAAAGGGAAGGTGTTCTCCACCGGATACCCCCTATTTATTGAGAAGAGGCAATAAATAAAGCAGTGGAAAATCCTTGCTAGAAACAAACGAAACGTAGCAATAAAGAACACAACCAAAAATCAAGAGGAATGATTTTAGAGAAGAGGACTATCCCTACAAGGGGAGGAATAGCCATCTATGGGAGAAGTGATTCGAATACTTACCCTATAACTTATTATGACATAAAAAGCACAAATTGTCAAGCTATTTCGTAACACTTATGTTATAGCGCATTCCTCTTTAATACCAGAGGATTTGAATTCTTCAATAATTTCATCCACTTGCTCTTTAACATCCTGAATGCTTGCTACAAGTTCGTTAAGCTCTTCCAGCAATGCCGGATCATCCTGTAGCCCTTCAACCTGCATACAAGCTGTAGAGATGCTCCCTAACTCGCTACAAGCCGTCATCATAAGCGCCACCACCTGCATCAGGCTTTGCGGTGTTCTGTCTCTCTGCATGGTGTTTACAGCTTCCAGGAGTGGGGCGTGATGTTCATAGTGGAATTGGTGCAGGACGTCTGTTAGCCATTCAGGGTGATTATTCTGCATCTTGCATACGCTCCTTAATAGCTTTGATAGCCTGAATCCCTGCCAGGAATGGCGCGGCCTCTGTAGCCAGTACATCAACGATAAGTGAGATCTCTTCTATTTTATTTTCTTTTTCGAGAGAGAGGGCTTGTCCGAATAGGTATTCTACGTATTCAACACGTTCTTTAAAATGTGGGTGTTGTGTGATTTCTTCAATCATAGTTGTCATTCTCCGTTAAAAATAAGCCGTCAAGTTCTCTCAATCCGGCTACGGTGTTATTTATCTGGTTATAAGTGATGTAATGCTCAAGGGATGAGAAGCCCAGGCATTGCCATTTCTTCAAATTTGAATCATCCCAACTATAAACTTTGCGTCTACGTGGTTTGTAATACAATCCGCTCGAACTTTCGAGAAGATCATTTAACGCGGCCCACTCTTCCACAGAGGGCGGTGTTGAATGTACTTCTGTCATTGTTTCAATTAATTCCCCTGAAATTTCTTCCAGAGATTTTACATAAAGACGGGTGTTTTTTTTGATTCTGCTTTTATTCTCTCGCTCAAGGCGGGAGAGCGTATTTCTTTCTTTTCGTCCCATTAATTCCTCGTAGAGGGAAACTTCCGTTTTTTCTCGTTAATGTCCATACTGCGTAAAATGCAAATAACCAATACATAGCGATGATCATAAAAGTTTCCCGTATTGTTTCTTAGTTGGTTGTAGTAATGAAGCTCACCGCTTCGTTTACGGTAATGTCGTAATACTTGCCGTGACGTTCCATAGTTATAACGGCTGCATCGTGCATTAATAACATCCAATACCGCGCCCCACTTTCACTTATACCGACACCATCAGCAATGTGTTTCACGGTGGCTTTTATTGCTCCGCTTTCACGTTTAAGAGATGCAAGGTGATAATAAAGACGTTGGCAGACAGTGTTACATTCTATTTGATGATGTGTGGCTTCGTTCAATAGGTATAGTTTATTCAATGTTACTCCTAAGTTTGTTGTGATCGTTCGTATGCTCCGCGTTTGGTTTTAAGATACTGGATTGAATGTTGATTTATTAACTTCCCCTGACTCTCAAACATTGCCAGATAAGGCAAATCAAAGTCATTAAATCCAGTAAACTGATCTGCATCGTTGTAGCGTTCCAAATACCACCAATCCCGGTTTTCATCTCGTGGCGTTTTAAACTCGAACGGGGAGACGGTTTGCTGTTTGGAGGGTGCTTTCCTTGCCGCTGGTTTCTTCGTGGGCTTTGGCTTGGGTGCTGGCTTCACTTTTTCCGGCGCTGGCGCTTCCTCTTCCGGTGCTTCGTCAAGGTTACACATCGGATCGTCGCTTTGCTCCTCCGGCTGAACGGCTGGCGCGGATTCTTTGGCGTTACCAAACACGGGATGTTTCAGACAATCCACCCAGACAGGCTTTTTTGCCGTCCCGGTGTTACGTTCGAGAAGAAATAATTCTGGAGTGAGATCGACAACTGTCCATTCGTAAGTTTTTCCAAATCTCTTTTTGGTTAGCAGTCCGGCGGCTTCCATTCTGCCAATTGCACTGCTCACTGTACCAACGTCAGAAACACCGATTGCCTCAGCGATACTTTCAATGGTGTCGTAGTGCTTACCAGTTGTATAATACTTATTGTCTGTTGATTGGTCGGTGAATAAATGAAATCTCTTTCGGAGGATCATGTATGATAATTTATCGTTACCGATTAGCTTTACTGACTCGCCTGTTTTGAGATTTGTAATTCGAGTTGCTGATAATAATGCTTCTTCGATTGAGGCGTATTTGTATACTTCCCCGTCGATAAAGTTGTTCTTTGCCATCGTTGTTTGCTCCTATGTATGCTCAGTAAATTACGAATGCTCTTCATTTAGTTTTCTCCGCTTCTCATTCGTGGGGTGGGTGTTAACGCTGGAACGCTGCTATTACGCGCCAGCTTTCGAGTATTTGACCGCCAGACTTTGGCATTCTTCAAGAAGGAGTGCGCTTACGCTCATTTTTCGGCGCTTCGCTTCTTTGAATAAAATCTGAAATGTCGCATCCGGGATCATTAACGATGTGGACGGCGGTAATTTGGTTCTCTTCTCGATCATACTGGTTTCTCCTTTCGGTATTGGTCATAACGGGCGAGAGCATCTGCGAAGATTTTCACTCGGTCTGTATACCCTCTCGATTTTGCTGCTTGCATAGATGCGTAAATAACGTGGCGTTTCACTTCGCCGTTCACCAGATCATTAAACACCTGGTCACTGCTGTAATACTTCAATAATGGCCTCCTTCGGATTTTGGATGCAAAAAGCCCCAGGCAGTTACCCCGCCCAGGGCTGAAAAGTTTCGGAAGGTTTTCTCCCCTTCTTAGTATTAAGAATACCATAGAACGCTAACGTTTGTCAATACCAAAACGGCAATTTCTTTGGATTTTTTTGATCTTTTTCAGGTGGTTATATTTTTGCTTTGCGATTAGTGCTCTTTATATACGAAATAAACAGTGGAAGTCAATCTATTTTTGTGGTAGAACTTGCCACCAGAGAAGACAGCCACCAACAAAACAGCATGTAACGCTCTCTACGGCGTTCTGACGCTTTCAGGCTACCAATCACCACCCACCCTATAAAAATCGCTCTACGGGCTTCCTGTGCGTACTGGTGACGTATGGCGCACCTCTGGCACTTACTCCCGAAATCAATAGCACAACTACAAAGGGATAACGGTAGTTATCAGGATAGTAGGTGTTGGTATTGGATTAAGGCTGGATGAACTGGAGCCATCAGCGAACAGTGAAGCCTTAGCCACTGACTTACTGAAACCTTGCATGGGTGAACGTTAGTTCATGAATAGATGGTTAAAGTTAGTCAGCTTATCAGATGGTCAATCAACGGTAGTTGGTTGGTCAGATGGTAATTCCGCGCACAGCGCAATGGTATTCGCCCGCGGCGAAAGCGATCTCTTGCCGATGGCAAATAATCGTTCGTGCCTGACTCTCGTCAGAAACGAAGTTTGCACGAGTCCAGAAGATACAGAGTAACGCTTTGCTGCGTCGTGAGCGGCTGACCGAGGAGCCACCCAAAGGCGAAACAGGTCACTTGCCAGGCGATACACGCCAGCAAATGATCTTTGCGACAAGCGCAAAACACAGATCTTTTAGAAATCTCTTTCTTTAGAATCGATTTCTAAAATCTCTTTCTATTGGGCGGGTTTTTCCCTGGTATCAGTGCCGAATACTTGGGTTTTTCCCGTGTATCCATTCTGAACAGTCGGGTTTTTCCCGAGTATCCTTCATCCTGCTAATTTCGATAGACGGGTTTTTCCCCGTGTATTACGAGAGTACCAAAACGTTACTTTCAGCCCTTCCCCCAACGGTAGACCGTCGCCCTGCTCACTACGAATCGCACATACAACAACACCTAAGATTAATCTTAGATTAACCAAAGGTTATCCCTATCAAACTGGAGCGTAATCCGCTGGTAATTCGCAGGTAAAGAAGGCCATTAATACGGGGGAAAGTTGCCATAGCCATCAAGATAGTAACAAATGAAACTATCAGTCATGTTACATAAAACCTTACGCCGTGCGGCTCACAGCGATCATTGTCCACAATGAACACTTTCATGGTAGGTGCAATTTGCTTAACGACTTTCTCTAAAAATGAAGCATCGGTTTATTTTTATGCCAAAACCGCCATTGTTGAGAACAATTCTCATCGACTCAAATCCCATCGTCACAAATGAGAAAACCTCTCATTTACCGTGCAGATCTCACCCGATTCGATACACTTTCGTAAAGTGTATTCTGTAAATTATTGATTTAGCTCATTCAGTATGCTTTTCCATCGTTTCACCGTGCAAACAGGGGTAACACCCCGCCATCAAAAATAAATCACTTGACAAAGCAACTGTTTCATGAACCATGTAATTCAATGTGTTTTCATTTATTTTTCAACCACTTACTGATATTTGCCATTTTCCACGACTGGAATTGGGGAAGTGCATCGGGCGGTGTTCGATAGGTCAGGCAACCGCGCACACATTTTGATCATTTTGTGCTCTTCTTAAATTTACGTATCGTACAACTTATTGAAAATGATCAATTTCTGATCAATGATGATTTCAACGAAACGAACATGAGGAGGGGTAAAGATGAAAGGTATTAGCCAGGCGCTAAAGAGTGCAGACGAAGTTAAAGCAGTGGCGGCAGAGCTACAGCGCAACGCCAGAAGCAACCTGTTCTATTGCTTGTGGGTGTTTATGTATGAGAGCGGGTTACGTATCTCTGACGTGCTCAAGCTCAAGTATGAGGATGTAGAAGGGCAATCTCACCTCAAGGTGAAGCAGGAGAAAACCGGAAACGTGGTAAGGCCGAAGGTGACAGCCGCGATGCTGTCAGTGGTGGCACAACGCAAGGCAGAACAAGCCGCTATGCCTGTAAAGACAGCTTTTATCTTTAGCAAGGGCGATCTCCGTAGCAAAGGCCACGCCGTCACCCGTAACACCGTTTTTACTGAATTTGGGAAGATGGGCCGTAGAGCAGGATTCTCTAATGTGGGATGCCATACACCACGTAAAAGCCGGGGCCGTGTGATGTTCGATGCAGGGGTAGCTATAGAGACAATCGCCCATTTCCTGGGACAGACAGATCCACGCTCAACCATGTATTACATCGGGTATGGTCAGGACGTGCAGGACGATTTAACAGAGGAGTTTTCTTTAGAATGGTGATCAACATGAAAGGCTTGATTGTGCTGACGCTGGCGCTACTGCCAGCCCTGGCAACCGCCGGACAGATAACAATGGTCAACCCACAGGAGGAACAGACGGAGAGCGGAAAAACGCTATGCACGTATCATAACAGCATTTATCTGTTCACCTACGTAATTAAGGGGAAATGTCCGTATGCGAAAACCTTCAATACAGAGGATTCAGAAGAGTGAAAAAAGAGGAAGAGCCGATCACCAGCTTTATCTGGAACGGTGCCACCGTGCGCGTTACAAATCCATGACATCGGCATTTTCCTTGCAGGATTAAGTATGTGTTACATTAATCACATTCAATTGATAATTTAAGTAAATGGAATTAGAACGGCATTTCTATTCACAAGGAGAGGATGTTTTGGTTCACCTGTTACATTGATTTTAAAACATTTCGTATCAGAAGGCAGAAGAGCACGCACGGTATCAGAGCGATTTAAATGCCGTCCGTCATCGCCCCATGCAGCAACCACCAATCCAGCATTAGCTACCGTTTCAACTATGTAGCGATCATTATCTGAACCAACAGGATTAGCCATTCTCATCATTTCGAAGCGATTAGTGTGTACGTATGCAAACAGATTGACAATACGCACCCCACCCCATCCCCAGCTTTTCGCAAACGAGATGCAACGGCCCATGGTACGATCGTCTTTTTCAGCATCAGCATAGGAAGGGTTCAGACCTATAAAGACTACATAGGGTTTTGTTTCATCCCAAGTCCTGGTTATTGAATAGCAATACTGCTTACAATCTGAGAACACCGCACTTTTTAACATTTCCATTTGAAAACCTTTTTTAGTTGTGTTCGTACCAACAGGTTTATCAACTTGTTAAGCGCCAGGCAATAGAAGTCTTTTAGCGCCGTGATGGGACACCATAAAAGCGCCATAGGCGCATCATCAGGGGTGTTTGTCAGTTAACCGTTCTCTTATCGAGTACCGTTCGTTTATGGCACGGTGAACACCACGAGAGAGCCAGCCCCTTTCCCGGACTGGTTAGGATTCCCATCATTTGCTCGTTTATCCGTGGCGTGTCATCACGACAGGCTGTAACGGGACACCGCGCTAAGTGTGGAACGGTTAAAAGTTAATGAGAAGTGCGATCCGTCGCTGCCTGGTGTAGGCTTTGCGTTCATTGTTGGACTATCGCGGTAAGAACTTGAAACCACCGCCGACGATTGGCTACACTCTCATTTCACCGAGTAACCATTCGTGACAAGTGTCAAAGTAGTGAACTATGGTAGAACGCATAAGCATGTTAGTAAGCACTACTGCGTAACATGCTGAAAGAACCGGAGATTTTCGAACGGTTCCACTTGGGGAGATTCTGGAGCGGGCGAAGGGAATCGAACCCTCGTATAGAGCTTGGGAAGCTCTCGTTCTACCATTGAACTACGCCCGCATTGAAGTGCGTAAGGGATTATAAACCTTACGCTCTTCTTGGCAAGGGACTAACCGACTGACTGGCGATTAATTCACCGTCAGCATTTTGGCTTACTCCCCTGCGGCGGTAAATAACGCAGCGGATCGATAGCCGTTGCCCGGTAGCGGATTTGGAAATGCAGGCGCACCGTCGTCGCATCCGAGCTGCCCATCGTCGCTATCTTCTGCCCGGCCTTCACGTTTTGACCGTTGTTCACCAGCATGGTGTCATTATGCGCATACGCAGTGATGTAGTCCTCACTGTGCTTAATCATGATGAGATTACCGTAGCCCCGCAGCTGATTACCGACATAAACCACCTTTCCTGCTCCGGCCGCATAAATCGGCGTACCGCGCGCAGCCGAGATATCAATGCCCTTATTGCCACCGTCCGCCGTAGAATAAGGCAGGATCACCTTACCGCTGGCAGGCCACTGCCAGCAACGTTGCCCTACTGGTGGCCAGGACGACTGCGGCACAGAAGAAGATGGTCTGACCGCCGCCGTTTTGGTTGAGGATTTCTTGGTTGTTTTGCCAGATCCAGAACTGGTTTTCGCGCCGCCGCTGACCTTCAGCTTTTGCCCCACTTCAATGGTATAGGGGGGTGAAATGTTATTCAGGCGAGCGATCTCTTTCACGCTGGTACCGGTGGCGCGCGAAATACGGTATAGCGTATCTCCCCGCTTCACGGTATACACGGAGCCGGAATAACTTCCTGTATCAGACGACTTGCTCCCGGAACAGCCCACTAACAGCAGACCGACACACAGCAGCATCACGATACCCAGGCCATTTTTCTTCAGGCGTCCTGCACTCAAAACAATACCTCGCAACATTTTCAGACGCTTTATCATAGCAGCCAGAAACCGGATGCCAAATCATATCGCGCAACGAACCGGCAGCTCTGGCATTTCACACCCTCTGTTAATCACTCTGACTTAATTAAGCATATAATGTGAGTGCTTAAGATTGATGGTGGACGCTATGCGACAGGAACATGTCATTTTATTGAATGAGCAGGACCAACCCTGCGGAACGCTGGAAAAGTATGCGGCGCATACCGCCACAACCCCCCTGCACTCCGCTTTCTCGTGCTGGATATTTAACGAGCAGGGCCAACTGCTGGTCACCCGCCGCTCGCTGCACAAAAAAGCCTGGCCAGGTGTCTGGACTAACTCTGTCTGCGGTCACCCGCAGTTGGGTGAAACCAACGAAGTCGCTATTGTCCGCCGGGCTCGCTTCGAACTGGGTGCAGATATCAACTTGCTCACCCCCGTATACGCTGATTTTCGTTATCGCGCCACGGACCCGAGTGGAATAGTTGAAAACGAAGTATGTCCGGTTTATGCCGCACATATCGTCAGTGAGCTACAGCTAAACCCAGATGAAGTGATGGATTGCCAGTGGAGCAATTTTGAGGATGTCTTAAGCGGGATTGACGCGACGCCGTGGGCTTTCAGCCCGTGGATGGTAATGCAGGTTGCAAACAAAGAAGCGCGTGCGCTGTTGCAGAATTACTGCCAACAAATTATTGCCTGATGGCGCTACGTTTATCTGGCCTACATAACGAATCGTAGGCCGGATAAGGCGTCAGCCGCCATCCGGCATTTCACATCTTACTTAACCGGGCGCATCGCCGGGAACAGGATCACGTCACGGATGGTGTGGCTGTTGGTGAACAGCATAACCATACGATCGATACCGATGCCCAGACCCGCAGTCGGCGGCAGACCGTGTTCCAGAGCGGTAACGTAGTCTTCGTCGTAGAACATCGCTTCGTCATCACCCGCATCTTTGGCGTTAACCTGATCCTGGAAACGCTGCGCCTGATCTTCGGCATCGTTCAGCTCGCTGAAGCCGTTACCGATCTCACGTCCGCCGATGAAGAATTCGAAGCGATCGGTGATTTCCGGGTTTTCGTCATTACGACGCGCCAGCGGAGAAACTTCTGCCGGATACTCGGTAATGAAGGTTGGTTGAATCAGGTGCGCTTCTGCAACTTCTTCAAAGATCTCGGTCACAATACGGCCCAGACCCCAGCTCTTCTCAACTTTGATGCCGATAGATTCAGCAATCGCTTTTGCAGAATCGAAGTTATCCAGATCGGCCATGTTGGTTTCCGGACGGTATTTCTGAATCGCTTCGCGCATGGTCAGTTTTTCAAACGGCTTACCGAAGTCGAAGACTTCTTCACCGTAAGGCACTTCAGTCGTTCCCAGAACGTTCTGCGCCAACGTACGGAACAGAGATTCAGTCAGTTCGATGAGATCTTTGTAGTCCGCATAAGCCATGTAGAGTTCCATCATGGTGAACTCTGGGTTATGGCGAACAGAGATGCCTTCGTTACGGAAGTTACGGTTAATTTCGAATACGCGTTCGAAGCCGCCAACCACCAGACGCTTGAGGTAAAGTTCCGGCGCGATACGCAGGTACATGTCCAGATCCAGCGCGTTATGATGGGTGATAAACGGACGCGCTGCCGCACCGCCTGGGATCACCTGCATCATCGGGGTTTCGACTTCCATAAAGCCGCGAGCAACCATGAACTGACGGATGCCAGCCATAATCTGTGAACGCACTTTAAAGGTATTGCGGGATTCATCGTTAGAGATGAGATCCAGGTAACGTTGACGATAGCGTGCTTCCTGATCCTGCAGACCGTGGAATTTGTCCGGCAGCGGGCGCAGCGCTTTGGTCAGCAGACGCAGTTCGGTGCAGTGGATAGACAGCTCACCGGTCTTGGTCTTGAACAACTTACCTTTCGCGCCGAGGATATCGCCCAGATCCCATTTTTTGAACTGCTCGTTGTAGACGCCTTCCGGCAGGTCATCGCGAGCAACGTACAGCTGAATACGGCCGCCAACGTCCTGCAGCGTAACGAATGATGCTTTACCCATAATACGACGGGTCATCATACGGCCAGCAACGGATACCTCAATGTTCAGCGCTTCCAGCTCTTCGTTTTCTTTCGCGTCGAAGTCAGCATGCAGTTGGTCTGAGGTATGATCGCGACGGAAATCGTTCGGGAACGGGATCCCCTGCTCACGCAGGCTCGCCAGCTTCTCACGGCGCGTTTTCAGTTCATTGTTAAGGTCGGCTACCGCGTCAGCGCCCTGTACGTGTTGTTCAGACATGTTGGTTCCTCATAACCCTGCTTTCAAACTTGCTTCGATAAATTGATCCAGGCTGCCATCCAGCACCGCCTGCGTGTTACGGGTTTCAACCCCGGTACGCAGATCTTTGATGCGGGAGTCATCAAGGACATAAGAACGAATCTGGCTACCCCAGCCGATATCTGACTTGGTGTCTTCCATCGCCTGTTTCTCGGCATTCTTCTTCTGCATTTCCAGTTCATAAAGCTTCGCTTTCATCTGCTTCATGGCCTGGTCTTTGTTCTTGTGCTGGGAACGGTCGTTCTGACACTGCGTCACAATCCCGGTCGGGATGTGGGTAATACGCACCGCAGATTCCGTACGGTTAACGTGCTGACCGCCTGCACCGGAGGCACGGTAAACGTCGATACGCAGGTCCGCCGGGTTGATATCGATATCAATATCATCGTCAACTTCCGGATAAACAAACGCCGAACTGAACGACGTATGGCGACGTCCGCCGGAGTCGAACGGACTCTTACGTACCAGGCGGTGTACGCCGGTTTCAGTACGCAGCCAACCGTACGCATATTCACCAGCAATTCTGATGGTCACGGATTTAATACCCGCTACTTCACCTTCAGACTCTTCAATGATTTCAGTCTTAAAGCCACGCGCTTCAGCCCAACGCAGATACATGCGCATCAGCATGCTTGCCCAGTCCTGCGCTTCCGTACCGCCAGAACCTGCCTGAATATCGAGATAGCAATCCGCGCTGTCATATTCACCGGAGAACATACGACGAAATTCCAGCTGGGCCAGCTTATCTTCCAGCGTATCGAGTTCTGCTACGGCTTCGTTAAAGGTTTCTTCGTCGTCGGCTTCTACAGCCAGTTCCAGCAGGCCGGAGACATCTTCCAGGCCCTGGCTCATCTGATCGAGCGTATCAACGATGGCCTCAAGGGAGGAACGCTCTTTGCCCAGCGCCTGAGCGCGTTCGGGTTCGTTCCACACGTCCGGCTGTTCCAGCTCGGCGTTTACTTCTTCCAGACGCTCTTTCTTGGCATCATAGTCAAAGATACCCCCTAAGAACGTCAGAGCGCTCCGTGAGGTCCTGAATGCGGTTATTTACCGGATTAATTTCAAACATTGTCTGATTTCTTTTATTGGACTAGTCAAAATGCGGTGATAAGAGCGGGATTGTAACTAATCCACGCCCTTTTTTATAGCGATTAGTGACGCTAAAGTGGCCAGATATTGTCGATTATAATCTGCAAGCTGCGGTTGCCGCGAAACTCGTTAATATCCAGTTTGTAGGCAAGCTGAACTTCGCGCACGCCGTTGTCCGGCCAGCAGGTGGTATCGACATTAAACGCAATACCGTCCAGCAGCGGACCACCGCCCACGGGCTCGACCATCACCTTCAGATGACGCTCACCGACCAGACGCTGCTGGAGCAAACGGAAATGCCCGTCAAACAGCGGTTCCGGGAACATTTGCCCCCACGGTCCGGCATCGCGCAGCATTTGTGCGATATCCATGGTCATCTCCGCCGCGCTCAGTGGGCCATCCGACACCACTTCACCTTGCAGTAAGGCAGGATCCAGCCACTCGGTTACCAGCTCGCCAAAACGCTGCTGGAAACGCTCAAACTGCGCCTCTTCAAGCGATAAACCCGCCGCCATGGCGTGACCGCCAAACTTGAGGATCATGCCCGGATAAAGGGTGTCCAGGCGCTCCAGCGCATCGCGCATGTGCAGCCCCTGAATCGAACGCCCGGATCCTTTGAGAGTACCGTCACCTGCCGGGGCAAACGCTATTACTGGGCGATGGAATCGCTCTTTAATACGCGATGCCAGAATCCCCACAACGCCCTGATGCCACTCGGGATGATACATTGCCAGGCCGCCCGGTAGCGTATCGCTACTGCGTTCCAGCTTTTCACACAAAGTCAGTGCTTCGGCCTGCATACCCTGCTCGATCTCTTTGCGCGTCTGGTTGAGCGCATCAAGCTCATTGGCCAGCACACGCGCTTCGCCAATGTTGTCGCACAGCAACAGCGCCACACCAACGGACATATCGTCCAGACGGCCCGCCGCATTCAGCCGTGGCCCGAGGGCAAAACCTAAATCACTGGCTGCCAGCTTTAGGGGGTCGCGATTGGAAATCTCCAGCAGCGCTTTAATACCAGGGCGACACTTTCCGGCGCGGATACGGCTTAAGCCTTGCCACGTCAGAATACGGTTATTGGCATCCAGCGGGACCACGTCCGCCACCGTGCCAAGTGCAACCAGATCGAGCAAATCCGCCAGGTTCGGCGGTGCAATGCCGCGTTCATCAAACCAGCCTTTGTCACGCAAAAACGTGCGCAGCGCCAGCATCAAGTAGAAGGCCACACCAACGCCAGCCAGCGATTTCGACGGGAATTCACAGTCGGGCAGGTTAGGGTTGATGATAGCCTCTGCGCCCGGCAGCGTATCCCCTGGCAGGTGGTGATCGGTCACAACGACCGGGATCCCCAACGTTCTGGCATGTTCGACACCCGCGTGAGACGAGATGCCGTTGTCTACGGTGACAATCAGCTGAGCGCCCCGGGCATGGGCCTGATCAACGACTTCCGGGCTTAAACCATAACCGTCTTCAAAACGATTTGGCACCAGGTAGTCAACGTTACTGCAGCCCAACGCGCGCATCGCCAGGATGCTTAGCGCCGTGCTGGTCGCACCATCAGCATCAAAATCGCCGACAACGATGATTCGGGTTCCTTCGCGAAAGGCGTTGTAGAGGATCTCAACCGCTTTTTCGACGCCGTTCAAATGTTGCCACGGCAGCATGCCTTTCACGCTACGCTCAAGCTCCTGCGCGCTACGTACACCACGGCTGGCGTATAAACGGCGCAGCAGTGGCGGCAAGTCGGCAGGTAGCTCGGCGGTCTCGTCGGCCTCACGCCGACGAAGTTGTATCTGTTGTTTCACGCGAATTATTTACCGCTGGTTTGTTTTGCATGTGCGTCGAGGAATTCTTTCATCTCTTTCGGGCCCTGATAACCAGGTACGACATAGCCATTGCTCAGCACAATCGCCGGTGTACCGCTGACGCCAAACTGTACGCCCAGCGCATAGTGGTTAGCGATATCCACATCACAGGTCGCCGCTTTTACACCCTTGCCAGTCATCGCGTCGTCAAAGGCTTTGTTTTTGTCCTTAGCACACCAGATAGACTTCATGTCCTGCTCAGCCTGGCTGTCCAGCCCCTGACGTGGGAAGGCCAGATAACGTACGGTGATCCCCAACGCATTGTAATCTTTCATCTCTTCATGCAGCTTGTGGCAGTAACCACAAGTGATGTCGGTGAAAACAGTAATGACGTGTTTTTCCTGCGGCGCTTTGTAGATGATCATCTCTTTTTCCAGCGCGTTCAGATGCTTCATCAGCAGTTGGTTGGTGACGTTCACCGGACTTGCGCCGCTCACGTCATACATCGGTCCCTGAATAATATGTTTACCGTCTTCAGTTACGTACAGCACGCCGCTATTGGTCAGTACGGTTTTCATGCCCGCAACCGGAGCAGGTTGAATCTCGGTGCTCTGCACACCCAGCTTTGCTAATGACTGGCGAATTGCCGCGTCGTCTGCATGTACCATGCCGGAAAACGCCGTCGCCAGCAGGGTGAACATCATAAAACGTTTTTTCATAGCCTATCCTATCCTGTCAGCACTCACGCTCGCGGGTGATGCTGTTGATGTAGTTGCCGCAAGCGCTCCGTTGCGACATGAGTATAAATTTGCGTTGTCGAGAGATCGCTATGCCCCAGTAGCATCTGCACCACGCGCAGATCTGCGCCATGGTTGAGCAGATGCGTGGCAAATGCGTGCCGCAGGACGTGCGGTGACAGCTTTTCGCTGTCGATTCCCGCCAACACAGCATAGTGTTTGATACGATGCCAGAAGGTCTGACGGGTCATCTGTTGCGCCCGCTGACTAGGAAACAGCACATCAATCGATACGCCGTTGAGCAACCATGGACGCCCATGCTCCAGGTATGTTTCCAGCCAGTACACTGCCTCCTCACCCAACGGGACAAGGCGCTCTTTGTTACCTTTACCGATCACCCGTACCACGCCCTGACGCAGGCTGACGTCACTCATCGTCAGTCCTACCAGTTCAGACACGCGCAGGCCCGTTGCATACAACACTTCCAGCATGGCCTTGTCGCGTAGCTCCAGCGGTTGATCGATAAGCGGCGCCTGCAGCAGTCGTTCTACCTGCGCTTCGCTGAGATCTTTGGGCAGACGCTGCGGAAGTTTAGGTGATGCAAGCGAGGCGCTGGGGTCATCTTCGCGATATTTTTCGCGGTACAGATGCTGAAAAAAACGTCGCGTCGCACTGAGCAAACGTGCAGAACTGGTGGCTTTATACCCTCCATCCATCCGCTCAGCCAGCAAGGCTTGCAGATCATCACTTTGCGCGGTCGCAAGCGAAGCGCCGCGGTGATGTAACCATTCCACAAGCATGGTCAGATCGCGACGATACGCACTTAATGTGTTTTCCGCCAGATTTCGTTCCAGCCACAGGGCATCAAGAAACTGCTCGATGCGCGCCAGATCCTGTTCCACTCGCGCCCCTTATTCCACTCTCATTTTTGATGCATTATGCCTCATTGTGCCGGGATTGCGGCGATTCTGTTACACTACCCGCAACGCTACAGCAGAATTGAGATGTTTACGTCATGAACATGGGTCTTTTTTACGGTTCCAGCACCTGCTACACCGAAATGGCAGCAGAAAAAATCCGCGATATCCTGGGTCCCGAACTGGTGACACTGCACAACCTCAAAGACGATTCCCCGACCCTAATGGAGCAGTATGACGTGCTCATTTTGGGCATCCCAACCTGGGATTTCGGTGAAATTCAGGAGGACTGGGAAGCGGTCTGGGAGCAACTGGACGACCTCAACCTGGAAGGAAAGATTGTCGCGCTTTACGGTATGGGCGATCAGTTGGGATACGGTGAATGGTTCCTGGATGCGCTGGGTATGTTGCACGATAAACTGATCACCAAAGGTGTAAAGTTTGTCGGCTACTGGCCCACCGAAGGCTACGAATTCACCAGCGATAAACCCGTCATTGCCGATGGACAGCTGTTTGTTGGTTTGGCGCTGGATGAAACGAACCAGTACGATCTCAGCGATGAACGCATTCAGGCCTGGTGCGAGCAAATTCTTGGCGAAATGGCCGAACACTGGTCCTGAATTTCTGCCGACTGACGGCTAAGGTCGCAACCTTACCGTCAGTGCTACTTCTGCTTCGCCTTTTGCAGCATCAACCGCCGTAAATCCCGCCACTCTGCATCATCCATACTGTCTGCCGCCAGCCACAAATGTTGACGTTTTCCGGCATCAGAGCGCAAACGCAGCATCATGCCTGTTTTAACCATCCAGGGGGCGCTAACGATAGACCACTCTTGCCCTTGCCAGCGCAGACGGCCATCCATCAACAGCCGAATCTCACCCTGACAGGCGTTGATTCGACGCTGACTGCGAACGCTATCGAATACCACCAGAGAGAGCAAAACCAGCCATAATGGGGTGTAGCTCAATGGCCAGGGCATCAATAAAATAAACACCGCGACCAGCCCATGAATTAGCAGTGAAAGCCACTGCGCGCGCCATGATACGCGTAAATCAGATTGCCACTGGACCACGTTCCCGATTCCGTGTCTGGATAAGTCGCACCATCTGCTCCAGCTCAGCATCAGCTGGTTTCCCATGATTCATCAACCAGTTAAATAAATCTGGATCATCACATTCTAGCAGACGGATAAAGATACGCTTTTCTTCGTCACTTAAGCTGTCATATTCATGTTCGAAAAACGGCATGATCGAGATGTCCAGCTCACGCATACCGCGGCGGCATGCCCAATGAATACGTGCTTTGTTGTTAATATCCATGTTCTTCTCCCTGTCTCGCGAAAACGAAGTATCCCGCTATTGTAACGTGTTTTTCCCGCTCTTTTACGGGAATATCAGTAAACTGAAGCTCGCTCGCTAAATAAAACCTTATTAAGCCAAAGGATTCACCATTTTTTGATGTTTCCTCGCAAAGCGCAATATATGGCACAAATAGCCTGTTTAAACCGCTTGCAATGGGCCATAGCTCTTTTACCATTAGTCATTATCACTGCGTTAAGCAAATCAGGACATTATTATGGCTTTTACATCTTTTCCTCCTCGCCAGCCTTTCGCGTCAACGCGTTTGCCTCTGACGCTAATGACGCTCGATGACTGGGCGCTCGCCACCATCACCGGTGTCGACAGTGAGAAGTATATTCAGGGTCAGGTCACGGCGGATGTCAGCCAGATGACCGAGCATCAGCACCTGTTAGCTGCACATTGTGACGCCAAAGGTAAAATGTGGAGCAACCTGCGTCTGTTCCGACAGGGTGACGGTTTTGCATGGCTTGAGCGCCGTAGCCTGCGTGATGCGCAGCTCACCGAGCTGAAAAAATACGCGGTCTTCTCGAAGGTGGCGATTGCCCCGGATGACGAGCGTGTCCTGCTGGGCGTTGCGGGATTCCAGGCACGTGCAGCGCTGGCCAATCTCTTTAGCGAATTACCGAACAGTGATAAGCAGGCCATTACCGAAGGTGCCTCCACGGTATTGTGGTTCGAACACCCTGCTGAACGTTTTCTGCTAATCGTTGATGCCACCACAGCAGAAACCTTGGTTGAAAAGCTGCGTGGCGAAGCAGAGTTAAATAACAGCCAGCAGTGGCTGGCGCTGGATATCGAAGCGGGTATCCCCGTTATTGATACAGCCAACAGTGCACAGTTTATTCCACAGGCTACCAATCTGCAGGCTTTGGGCGGGATCAGCTTTAAAAAAGGCTGCTACACCGGTCAGGAAATGGTTGCTCGTGCAAAATTCCGCGGAGCCAATAAACGCGCCATGTGGACTTTGGCGGGTGCCGCCGGTCGAGTACCGGAAGCTGGCGAAGACCTTGAATTAAAAATGGGCGAGAACTGGCGTCGTACCGGTACCGTACTTGCCGCAGTAAAACTGGCCGATGGTCAGGTACTGGTGCAAGTTGTGATGAATAACGACATGGAGGCCGACAGCGTGTTCCGCGTTCGTGACGACGCAAAAACGCTGCAAATCGTACCGCTGCCGTATTCGCTGGAAGAGTAAATGAATAATGCCTGATTGCGATGCGTCTATCAGGCATGCTGGCTTTTGTTTTGTAGGCCGGATAAGGCGCTAGCCTCCATCCGGCGTCAGTGATTACGCCTGACCAACGTACAGATAGATCGCCAGGAAGTGGCAAACGCTGCCGCCCAGCACAAAGCCGTGCCAGATCGCATGGTTATAAGGAATACGCTTACAGACGTAGAAAATTACGCCCAGGGAATACACCACACCGCCAACAGCCAGCAACGTCACGCCTCCCGCTGCCAACTTAACCGCCAGTTGATACACCACAATCAGCGATAGCCAGCCCATTGTCAGGTAGGTTACCAGCGACAGAACCTTAAATCGGTGCGCAATGGTCAGTTTGAATAAAATACCGATCAGCGCCAGGCTCCAGATAACAATCATCAGTCCACGTGCCAGCGGCGAATCAAGCCCCACCAGCAGAAATGGCGTGTAGGTCCCGGCAATCAGCAGATAAATCGCACAGTGGTCAAATTTTTTCAGCCAGACTTTCGCTCTCTGATGGGGGATCGCGTGATACAAGGTTGAGGCGAGGAACAGCAGGATCATGCTGCCGCCGTACAGGCTATAGCTGGTAATGGCCATAGCGCTGGCGTTGGTATCTACTGCCTGGACCAGTAATAACACCAGTCCGACAATCCCAAACACCAGCCCGATACCGTGACTGATGCTATTGGCTATTTCCTCTGCCAACGAATATCCCTGCGCGATTAATGGCTTCTGAACCATAAGTTACTCCCCAGAAACGAACACTTTCGTTATTGCGCCTCTAGCGTAACTGAGAATGGTTCCAGTGAACACCTGTTAGCTAAAATAAATATCACATTAATATTAATCCTTTAAAATCATTGTGTTGTAAGTGATTTTTCAACTAACAGATGTTTCTTTAAATCAAAGGCATTTAAAATCAATCACATAAAATTGCGTCTGATTCGGGTAAATCTCGGCAATCACATGTTTAAGTTCTTCAAGCGTCATGTTTTCCTGCTGGGCATGTTTATCCGTTAGCGTATCCAGCGTGACGGTTGAGGTGCCAACAACCTCAATCGTGCAGAAGTAACCGTCATCTTCGAAGCGCCCAACCCGTAAAATGTCCCCGGCTTTGAAGTGTGATTCGGACTCGTCACGAATGGTGATGGTCTTGCGTCCGGCCAGAATGTCATCCTGGAAACGCTGAAAAAAAGTGATGTCATTTGGCTGCATGTTATTATTCCCTGTAGATGAAGTCTGATGAGTGAGTTTTGCCATTGTGAGTATGTTCTCCCACGCTGCCATCGCCAGTCTCAACAATCTTGAGATGCTGGTCTACAACTATGTCATCAAAAACCGTGACAAAGTCATGTACATGACCATTCGCGAGCTGGCCGATGCCGTGGGTGTTTCCACTACCACCGTACTGCGCTTTTGCCGCAAGCTTAAATGTGAAGGTTACTCAGAATTTCGCGTGCGCTTCAAATTATATTTAGAGCAGAATGAACCGCAACAGGCTAATTTCGGTGCCAGCGAAATTATCAGTTTCTTTAAAGGCGTCAATAACGACGAGTTCGATAAACTGCTCGATCAGGCTGTTGATATTATATTATCGTCCGAACGTATTATATTCGTCGGAGCAGGAACGTCTGGAGCGCTGGCAAAATATGGCGCACGTTTTTTCTCAAACGTCGGTAAATTCAGTAATCACATTGACGATCCTTATTTCCCGGTAACTAACGACATGGCCAGAAACGCGCTGGCGATCGTGCTTTCCGTATCTGGTGAAACAGAAGAGATCCTGCGCTTTGCCAGCCAGTTCAGTCTGCACAACTGTAAGGTTCTGTCGGTCACCAGCCATGAACACTCTCGCCTGGCGAAACTCGCCGACTTTAACCTCTCCTGGCATGTTCCACAAACACGTATTGCCGGGGTATACGATATAACCACGCAGATCCCCGTTATTTATATTCTGGAATCACTCGGTCGCAAGCTGGCGAAAAGAATAGCGTAAAAAACAATCTGTTTTTTTGATGTAACAAATCACATTTACGCTATTTTGTTATATCGTGACATTTATCTTTCCTTTGTTAGACTCAAAATCAGATTGTATTAATTTGAGACTGAGCGCAGATGAAAAAACTTACCTTACCAAACGATTTTTTATGGGGCGGCGCGGTTGCGGCGCACCAGGTTGAAGGCGGCTGGAACAAAGGTGGCAAAGGCCCCAGCATTTGCGACGTACTGACCGGAGGGGCACACGGTGTTCCGCGAGAAATCACTCAGGAAGTTGAGCCCGGTAAGTACTACCCCAACCACGAAGCTGTCGATTTTTACAGTCATTACAAAGAAGACATCAAGCTGTTTGCCGAGATGGGGTTCAAATGCTTCCGTACCTCCATCGCCTGGACCCGTATCTTCCCCAAAGGGGACGAAATCCAACCGAATGAAGAAGGGCTAAAGTTCTACGACGACATGTTCGATGAACTGCTGAAGTACAACATTGAACCAGTCATCACCCTTTCCCACTTTGAAATGCCGCTGCACCTGGTTCAACAGTACGGTAGCTGGACCAATCGTAAAGTCGTCGATTTCTTTGTCCGTTTTGCTGAAGTCGTTTTTGAGCGCTATAAGCACAAGGTCAAATACTGGATGACCTTCAATGAGATCAACAACCAGCGTAACTGGCGCGCGCCGCTGTTTGGCTATTGCTGCTCCGGCGTGGTGTATACCGAGCATGAAAACCCTGAAGAGACTATGTACCAGGTGCTGCATCACCAGTTCGTGGCCAGCGCGCTGGCGGTAAAGGCGGCACGTCGCATCAACCCGGAAATGAAAGTAGGCTGCATGCTGGCGATGGTGCCACTGTACCCGTTCTCCTGTAAGCCTGAAGATGTGATGTTCGCGCAGGAATCGATGCGTGAGCGCTACGTTTTCACTGACGTTCAGCTGCGCGGCTACTATCCATCATATGTACTGAACGAGTGGGAACGCCGCGAATTCAACATCCGAATGGAGGCCGGCGATGAGCAAATCCTGCGTGAAGGCACCTGTGACTATCTCGGATTCAGTTACTACATGACCAACGCGGTAAAAGCGGAAGGCGGCAGCGGCGATGCCATTTCTGGTTTTGAGGGCAGCGTACCGAACCCGCACGTAAAAGCCTCCGACTGGGGCTGGCAGATTGACCCCGTCGGTCTACGCTATGCCTTATGTGAGCTGTATGAACGCTACCAGAAGCCGCTGTTTATCGTTGAAAACGGGTTTGGCGCTTATGACAAAGTAGAAGAAGACGGCAGCATCAACGACGACTATCGCATCGACTATCTGCGCGCCCACATCGAAGAAATGATGAAAGCGGTGACCTATGATGGCGTAGACCTGATGGGCTACACGCCATGGGGCTGCATCGACTGCGTATCGTTTACCACCGGTCAGTACAGCAAACGTTACGGCTTTATCTACGTGAACAAACATGACGACGGCACCGGCGATATGTCGCGTTCACGAAAGAAGAGTTTTGACTGGTACAAAGAGGTGATTGCCAGCAACGGCGAGAATCTGTAATTTTTGCCGGATGGCGGCGTAAACGCCTTGTCCAGCCTACAGGTTATACTCCCGTAGGCTGGATAAACGCAGCGCTATCCGGCAATCAAGTCCCTACTTCCCGCCCGCCAGTTCAAGAAAACTGCCCGTTACGTAAGATGCCTTCTCGCTCAACAGCCAGGTAATTGCCTGCGCGACTTCTTCCGGCTGCCCGCCACGCTGCATAGGCAACAGTGATTTCACGCGATCGACCCTTCCCGGCTCGCCGCCTGATGCGTGCATTTCAGTGTAGATAAGACCTGGTCGCACGCAGTTTACGCGGATCCCTTGCGCCGCAACCTCCAGCGCCAGGCCGGTGGTGAGCGTGTCCACAGCACCTTTCGAGGCCGCGTAATCAACATATTCGAATGGCGCACCAAGCCGCGATGCCGCCGAAGAGACATTTACAATCGCGCCACCCTGACCGCCGTGCTTGAACGACATGCGCTTTACCGCTTCCCGACAGCACAGAAAATAGCCGGTAACGTTGGTTGCCAGTACGCGATTAATTCGTTCGGCGGTTAAGTTTTCGACCGTGCTTTGCTCAAACAAGATCCCGGCATTATTCACCAGGGCAGTCAGTTGCTCGCCTTCACGGTCAATAGACTCAAACATTGCCACCACCTGGCTTTCATCACTGATATCCGCACGCAAAGCAAATGCTTTACCGCCTGCAGCGACGATGCTGTTCACCACCTCGGTTGCCGCACGAATATTGTGATGAAAATTCACGGCGACCGTGTAACCCTCTTGCGCCAGTTGCAGCGCGGTTGCTCGACCAATGCCACGACTGCCGCCCGTCACCAATGCTATAGCCATAACGTTTCTCCCAAAAAATAAAGGCGCCGAAGCGCCTTTAAAAGATAGTTGAATCAGCAGATTACTGATATTCGCTCATCGGTACACAGGAGCAGAACAGGTTACGGTCACCGTAAACGTCATCAAGGCGTTTCACGGTTGGCCAGTATTTGTTCGCCACACCCGCCGGGAAGACGGCGATTTCGCGGCTATAACCGTGATTCCACTCCGCGACCAGCTCGTTTTGCGTGTGCGGTGAGTTAACCAGCGGGTTATCTTCCAGTGACCATTCACCGGCTTTCACGCGATCGATCTCAGAGCGGATTGCCAGCATCGCATTGATAAAGCGATCCAGTTCCACTTTGCTTTCAGATTCAGTCGGTTCAACCATCAGGGTACCCGCGACCGGGAATGACATAGTCGGCGCATGGAAACCGTAATCGATTAGGCGCTTGGCAATATCCAGTTCGCTGATGCCGGTCTCTTCTTTCAGTGGACGAATGTCGAGAATACATTCATGCGCCACGCGACCATCGCGACCGGTATACAGTACCGGATAAGCATCTTTCAGACGGCTGGCAATGTAGTTAGCGTTAAGAATCGCCACCTGGCTTGCCTGCTTCAGACCTTCTGCGCCCATCATACGGATGTACATCCAGCTGATTGGCAGAATGGATGCGCTACCGAACGGCGCCGCAGAAACTGCGCCCTGACGGGTCAGCATCCCTTCAATCTGCACTACGCTGTGGCCCGGTACAAACGGCGCCAGATGTGATTTCACGCCGATCGGTCCCATACCTGGGCCGCCGCCGCCGTGCGGAATGCAGAATGTTTTATGCAGGTTGAGGTGCGAGACATCTGCGCCAATAAAGCCCGGCGTGGTGATCCCAACCTGAGCGTTCATGTTAGCGCCATCAAGGTAAACCTGGCCGCCGAACTGGTGCACAACGTCGCACACTTCACGGATCGTTTCTTCATAAACGCCGTGGGTGGATGGGTATGTCACCATGATGCAAGAAAGGTTGTCGGCATGTTGTTCTGCTTTTGCTCGCAGATCGTCCAGGTCGATGTTGCCGTTCTTATCACAGGCGACCACCACTACCTGCATACCCGCCATCTGTGCAGATGCCGGGTTGGTACCGTGGGCAGAAGCCGGGATCAAGCAGATATCGCGATGACCTTCGTTACGGCTTTCGTGATAATGACGAATCGCCAGCAGACCCGCATACTCGCCCTGCGCACCGGAGTTCGGCTGCATGCAGACGGCATCATAACCGGTCAGTTTAACCAACCACTCGGAAAGCTGGCCGATCATCTGGTGATAACCTTCAGCCTGCTCTGGCGGGCAGAACGGATGCAGCTCAGCGAATTCAGGCCAGGTGATAGGGATCATCTCGGCAGCGGCGTTGAGCTTCATGGTGCAGGAACCCAGCGGGATCATTGCCTGATTCAGCGCCAGATCTTTACGCTCCAGTGAGTGCATGTAGCGCATCATCTCGGTTTCACTGTGATAGCGGTTGAACACCGGATGGCTGAGGATCGCATCGTCACGCAGCATGCTTTCCTGAATAGAACGGCTGTCGAGCGCCACGTCTTTATCCAGCGTATCGATGTTCAGAGCGTGACTGTCGCCCAGCAGTACATTGAACAACTGCACCACGTTTTCACGGGTGGTGGTTTCATCGAGCGTAATACCTACCGCGTTATGGATATCGCTACGCAGGTTGATTTCTGCCGCTTCGGCACGCGCCAGCACTGCGGCCTTATCGGCTACTTCAACGCACAGGGTGTCGAAGTAGTGCGCATGACGCAGCTTCAATCCTTTCTGTTGCAGACCGGCTGCCAGGATATCAGTCAGGCGGTGGATGCGATTAGCAATGCGTTTCAGGCCAACTGGACCATGATAAACAGCATACAGACTGGCGATGTTGGCCAGCAGGACCTGCGAGGTACAAATGTTGGAGTTCGCTTTCTCGCGGCGGATATGCTGCTCACGAGTCTGCATCGCCATGCGCAGTGCGGTATTGCCCGCCGCATCTTTGGAGACGCCGATAATACGGCCTGGCATGGAGCGTTTGAATTCGTCTTTAGCGGCGAAGAATGCCGCGTGTGGGCCACCGTAACCCATCGGTACGCCGAAGCGTTGTGCAGAACCGAAAACGATATCCGCGCCCTGTTTGCCCGGAGCAGTCAGCAGTACCAGCGCCATAAAGTCGGCAGCGACACTGACCACAACTTTACGGGATTTCAGCTCGGTAATCAGTTTGCTGTAGTCATGCACTTCACCGGTGGTGCCAACCTGCTGCAACAGCACGCCAAACACATCCTGGTGATCCAGTGCTTTCGCCGCGTCATCAACAATCACCTCAAAACCAAAGGTTTGTGCACGAGTACGCACGACGTCCAGCGTTTGCGGATGAACATCAGCCGCAACGAAGAAGCGGTTGGCGTTTTTCAGTTTGCTGACGCGTTTTGCCATCGCCATCGCTTCAGCCGCCGCGGTGGCTTCATCCAGCAGAGAGGCGGAGGCCATGTCCAGACCGGTCAGATCCAGTGTGACCTGCTGGAAGTTGAGCAGCGCTTCCAGACGCCCCTGAGAGACTTCCGGCTGATACGGCGTATACGCAGTGTACCAGCCCGGGTTTTCCAGCATGTTGCGCAGGATAACCGGTGGCAACTGCACGGCGGTGTAGCCCATACCAATGTAGGACGTGAAGCGCTTGTTACGCCCAGCGATGGCTTTTAATTCAGCCAGCGCAGCGTATTCGGTCGCCGCCTCGCCCACCTGCGGCGGGGTTGCGAGCTGAATGTCTTTCGGCACAATCTGGCCGATCAGCGCGTTTAACGACTCGGCGCCAACCGCATTCAGCATCTCTTGCTGCTGCGCGGCGTCCGGTCCGATGTGGCGTTCAATGAAAGCGCCGCTGTTTTCAAGCTGGCTTAACGTCTGTGTCATGGGCGATGGTTCCTGAAACGTGCAGTGAATCGTGATTGTCTCTGTCTACGAGCCCGGCAGCGCTAGCGCTTACCGGGTCTACGCATGCTTTGTAGGCCGGATAAGCGCAGCGCCATCCGGCAAAAGCGTATTTACTCGTCTTCTAACAATGCTTCATATGCGGTCGCATCCAGCAGCGATTCAATTTCGCTTTCATCGCTGGCTTTGATTTTGAAAATCCAGCCGCCCGCATACGGCTCGCTGTTGACCAGTTCCGGGGAGTCGCTGAGCGCGTCGTTAACCGCCACAATCTCACCACCTACTGGCGCATAGATATCGGATGCCGCTTTTACGGACTCCGCAACGGCACAATCATCGCCCGCGCTCACAGTTGCGCCAACTTCTGGCAGGTCAACGAAAACCATGTCACCTAACAGCTCCTGAGCGTGTTCGGTGATACCAACGGTGTAAGAGCCGTCAGCTTCTTTGCGCAGCCATTCGTGTTCTTTGCTGTATTTCAGTTCTGCAGGTACGTTGCTCATCAATCAATCTCCAAAAAAGGATGAATTACGCGACGGCTTTGCCGTTACGCACAAAAACAGGTTTAGTCACTTTTACCGGCATTTCGCGGTTACGGATCTGCACGATCGCAGTTTCGCCGATACCCGCAGGGACACGCGCCAACGCGATGCTGTAACCAAGAGTTGGGGAGAATGTCCCGCTGGTGATAATGCCTTCCTGCTGGTTGCCGGAAGCATCGGTGAAGCGCACCGGCAGTTCATTACGCAGCACGCCTTTCTCGGTCATCACCAGCCCGACCAGTTGTTCGTGGCCTTTTTCACGCTGCATTTCCAACGCTTCACGACCGATAAAGTCGCGGTCAGCCGGTTCCCATGCGATGGTCCAGCCCATGTTAGCCGCCAGTGGAGAAATGCCTTCGTCCATCTCCTGACCGTACAGGTTCATGCCCGCTTCCAGACGCAACGTGTCACGCGCGCCGAGACCGCATGGTTTGACACCTGCTTGTACCAGCGCACGCCAGAAATCTGCCGCTTTTTCATTCGGCATGGCAATTTCATAACCTGCTTCGCCGGTATAACCGGTGGTTGCGATAAACAAATCACCCGCCTGAACGCCAAAGAACGGCTTCATGCCTGCTACCGCCTGACGCTGCTCGTCAGTAAACAACGTAGCTGCTTTTTCCTGTGCGTTTGGACCCTGTACCGCAATCAGCGACAGGTCGTCACGAACGGTGATGTCGATAGCGTATGGTTCAGCGTGTTGGGTAATCCAGGAGAGGTCTTTTTCGCGGGTGGCGGAGTTTACAACGAGGCGGAAGAAATCTTCAGTGAAGTAGTAGACAATCAGGTCATCTATCACGCCGCCCGAAGCGTTAAGCATACCGGAGTAGAGGGCTTTACCCGTCTTCGTTAGCTTTGCGACGTCGTTTGCCAGCAGATAACGCAAGAACTCCCGGGTGCGGCTACCGCGCAGGTCGACGATGGTCATATGCGACACATCAAACATTCCGGCATCGGTGCGAACAGCATGGTGTTCATCGAGCTGAGAACCGTAATGCAGTGGCATCATCCAGCCATGGAAATCGACCATGCGCGCGCCACACAGCGTGTGTTGTTCGTACAAAGGAGTCTGTTGAGCCATCTTTTCCTCGTTGAATAAGCGGGGCTACCAACTCTTTCGCGGTGAAATTTTCGCCACGAAACCCAGCACCGCAGCCGCTCCAGGGGCTACGACGCAAACGTTCTCTTTGTCCTGAACTTACCACCGAAACAGACGCTAAACCATAAGTCAAAATTAACCATCACATTAGCTTATGGCGAAAAACAGCCAGATCGCCAACAGAATAAAACTCTATTCACATAGTAATAAATCAGAATAAAAAACAAAGATAAGCGCAAACCTACAGCACCAATCCACATTAAATGTGGAAAAAATGTCAAAAATGGCGTTATGAAAAAAACGTGATATTAAAAAAACTAATGCGAAAAAAGGCGTGGAATTAGATTATTTCAAATGAGAGAAGCACCCCGGCGCGCAGGCCGGGAGAGGAAAGTGTGACGGGTCTCAAACTCTTAAGATTGTCCTTACGGACACTAACGTAACCACTCGGGAAGATCGTTCAGTCCCATCGCCTGACGGATGAGTTGTGGTTTTACGCCCGGGAGGGTATCGGCCAGTTTCAGCCCAATATCGCGTAGCAGTTTTTTCGCCGGATTCTCGCCTGCAAACAGTTCACGGAAACCCTGCATCCCTGCCAGCATCAGCGCTGCGCTGTGCTTACGGCTGCGTTCGTAGCGGCGTAAATAAAGATACTGACCAATATCTTTACCCTGACGCTGTAGCCGCTTAAGTTCATCGATCAGCTCCGCCGCATCCATAAAGCCAAGGTTAACCCCCTGACCCGCCAGCGGGTGGATGGTATGCGCCGCATCCCCCACCAGCGCCAGACGATGGGCGGCGAACTGACGGGCATAACGTCCCGTCAGCGGAAATGCCTGGCGTTCGCTTTCAAGGCTGCACAGCCCCAGACGATTATCAAAAGCGATATTCAGCGCCTGATTAAACTCGTCAACGCTTGCCTGCTGCATACGTTCTGCTTCCTGCGGCGAGAGCGACCAGACGATAGAACACAGGTGTGGATCGCTGAGCGGCAGGAATGCCAGGATCCCCTCGCCGTGAAACGCCTGACGCGCAACTGCACCGTGCGCTTCCTGCGTACGGATAGTCGCCACCAGCGCATGATGACGATAATCCCAGAAGGTGAGCGGAATATCCGCTTTGTTGCGCAGCCAGGAGTTAGCACCATCAGCACCAACGACCAGACGAGCCGTCAGCATTGCGCCATCTTTCAGGGTCAGAAATGCTTCGTTCTCACCCCAGGCCACCTGCTGTAATTCAGCAGGTGCCATCAGCGTAATATCCGCTGAACGCTGCGCCTTTTGCCACAGCGCATAATGAATCTCTGAGTTTTCGACAATGTGCCCCAAATGGCTGTAGCCCATGCTCTGGTCATCAAACGCAATACGCCCAAAGCTGTCTTTGTCCCAGACTTCCATGCCGTGGTAGCAGCAAGCGCGACGGGCAACAATGTCGGACCAGACGCCAAGACGGGTAAGCAGTTTTTCGCTGGCGGCATTAATGGCCGAAACACGAAGCTGAGGAGGTGCATCCGCCGCCAACGGCTGCGGAACATGTTGTTCTAATACAGCAACGCGCAACCCGCTGCCCTGTAAGCCGCAGGCAACCGCCAGTCCTACCATGCCGCCACCAACAATTGCTACATCAACACTTTGCACTGTTTGCTCCTGAAAATAGGACAATCAAAAACCGTAGGCCGGATAAGGCAAAGCCGCCATCCGGCATCAATTCCGCGACATTGCCTGATGGCGCTGCGCTTATCAGGCCTACTTCTTTAATTCGGCCTACAGATTATATTTAGCGCGCAACCCAGCCCAGGGTCCGCTCCGCCAGCGCATCGCGCGCAGGGGGGAATAATTCCATCGCCATCAGCCCGGCATTACGCCCAACAACCAGCGGGGCCCAGTGATTGGCAAACAAATACACTAAATTATTGGTCACACCAACCGTCGTATCACGATCGCTTTCGCGGCGCTGCTGATAGCGTGCCAGCACCGCATAATCACCCACATCTTCCGCGCCGTTTTCCGCCTGCGTCAACGTCTCAGCCAGGCTCATTACGTCACGCAGGCCCAGGTTGAAACCTTGCCCGGCAATGGGATGCAGCGTCTGGGCGGCGTTCCCTACCAACACGGTACGATGGGTAATCGCCTTCAGCGCTGTAGTTAACGAAAGCGGATAGGCGCTGCGTTTACCGGCCTGGGTAATACGTCCCAGTCGCCAGCCAAAAGCGGTTTGTAGTTCACGGCAAAACTGTTCGTCGGACCAGGCCATAATCTCATCACGCTGCTCCAGCGGATGGCACCACACCAACGAGCAGCGACCGTCAGACATCGGCAGCATTGCCAGCGGACCATATTGCGTGAAGCGTTCAAACGCTCGCCCGTCGTGCGGTACAGAGGTCGTGACGTTGGCAATTACCGCCAGTTGCTCATAAGGCTGTTGCAGCCAGTCAACACCGCAGGCGGTAGCCAGTGCGGAGCGCGTACCGTCGGCGGCCACCAGCAGGCGACCATCAATTATTTCGCCATTTTCCAGCGTTACTTCTACGCGCTCCTGTGTGCGCGACACGCTGGCTACGCGATCGGGGCAGTGCAATGTGATGCCCGGAGCTTTGCGCAGCAGCGCAAACAGACGCAGCCCGACGTCGTGCAGTTCTACCACCTGGCCCAGAGCCGGAATACGGTATTCCTGCGCATCCAGCGTCACAAATCCGGCATGACCGCGATCGCTGACGTGAACCGTTTTAATGGCCGTTGCGCAATCGGCAATCGCCTGCCATACGCCAATTCGCGCCAGCTGTTGGCAGGTTCCTGCCGCCAGAGCGATCGCCCTGGCATCAAACCCGGGATGGCGGTCAGTTTCAGGTTCGCTCGCTTCTATCAGATGAACCGGCAGAGTCCCATGGCTGAGCTGAGAAATGGCCAACGCCAGCGTCGCGCCAACCATACCACCACCAACGATAATCACGCTCATTGCAGTCGCGCCGCAGCCATTAAGGCTTCAATGTCATCCGCTTTCTTCACTACGCTGGCGGTCAGGTTTTCATTGCCGTCCTCGGTGATGAGAATGTCATCCTCAATACGAATGCCGATACCACGATAAGCCGGTGGTACATCGGCGTCTGGCGCGATATACAGTCCCGGCTCGACGGTGAGCACCATTCCCGGCTCAAGAATACGTGAGCGGTCCTGACCATAAACGCCGACGTCGTGCACATCCAGCCCAAGCCAGTGGCTTAGACCATGCATAAAGAATGGGCGATGTGCATTTTCGGTAATCAACTGATCGACATCACCGTGCAAAATACCGAGTTTCACCAGACCCGTAATCATGATGCGCACCACTTCGCCGGTGACTTCCTGAATGGACGTTCCGGGACGATACAGACGCAGGCTGGTCTCTAAGGATTCCAGCACGATATCGTAGATTTCACGCTGTGCTGGGGTAAATTTACCATTTACCGGAAAGGTACGCGTAATGTCGCCCGCATAGCCTTTGTATTCACAGCCAGCGTCGATCAGCACCAAATCGCCATCGCGCATTTCACTTTCATTTTCGGTGTAATGCAGGATACAGCCGTTTTCACCGCTGCCGACAATCGTGTTATAGGACGGATAACGCGCACCATGGCGGGTAAATTCGTGGTGAATCTCCCCTTCTAACTGGTATTCAAACATTCCCGGACGGCATTTTTCCATCGCACGGGTATGCGCCAGCGCGGTGATTTCTCCGGCACGACGCATGACCGCAATCTCTTCCGGTGATTTGAACAGGCGCATCTCATGCACCATTGGACGCCAGTCGATAATCGCGGCAGGTGCGTGCAGATTTTGTCTGGAGCCTTTACGCAGTTTATCCAGTGCCGTGCACACAATCTCGTCGGCCCAGGCATATTCGCCCTGTGCGTGGTAGACCGCGTCCAGGCCATTGAGCAACAGGTGCAGCTGTTGGTTGATTTCACTGAAGGCCAGCGCCCGGTCAACGCCAAGTTTTGCCGGGGCAGCATCCTGGCCCAGACGGCGACCAAACCAGATCTCCGCCGTCAGATCGCGAACCCGATTGAACAAAATGCTATGGTTATGAGTGTCATCGCTTTTAATCAACACCAGCACGGCTTCAGGTTCGTTAAAACCGGTGAAGTACCAGAAATCACTGCTTTGGCGGTACGGGTATTCACTGTCCGCGCTGCGCGTCGCTTCAGGCGCGGCAAAAATCAGCGCGGCGCTGCCGGGCTGCATTTGTGCCAGTAAAGCCTGGCGACGACGCTGGAATTCTTGCTGAGATATCTCGCTCATCACACTCTCCTTTGCGTTTCGTTCTTAGTGCAGAGTCGGTTTACGGACTTCCGGCGCAGTCGGCTGCTGACGCGTAAACGTGTCATGACACAGCAAAGCGGCTACGCGCACGTATTCGATGATCTCTTCGAGCGACATTTCCAGCTCTTCCTGATCTTCGTCTTCGTCATACCCTAACTGCGCGATATTGCGCAGGTCGTCAATCGCTTCCCCGGTTTCGCCGGTTACTTTGTCGAGCTTCGGCTGCGTGACGCCAAGGCCCAGCAAAAAGTGGTTTACCCATCCCGCCAGCGCATCAGCGCGATCGAACACGCTGACGTCATCCCCTTCAGGCAGATAAAGCTGAAAAAGGAAGCCGTCGTCTTCGAGGGCATCGCTGGTGGCAGAGTGCATTTTCAGCAGCGCCTGAGCCAGCTCGTGACCAAAGGCCAGACCTTCGTTCGTCAGGTCGTGCAACAGCGGCTGCCATGAGCTGTCGTTGTTTCCACCGCAAATCATTCCGCTTATCAAGCCGTGCATTTCGGCCGGGGTTAATCCAGCCCCTTGTTGGTTCAAAAACTGGCTAACTTCGTTGTAACCAGGCATTTCGTTCTGTATAGACATAAGCATTCGTCATCAAAGGGAGGAATATTCATGGTATGCTACCACTTTGGACCCTGGTGGACCAGAAAAGGGCTTGTATCTTGATACCAGGGTAGCTATAGTGTCGCCCCTTCGCGGACCCACGGTCTGGAGACGAAGGCAGCGCAGTCAATCAGCAGGAAGGTGGCATGTCTGCACAACCCGTCGATATCCAAATATTTGGCCGTTCACTGCGAGTGAATTGCCCGCCTGAACAAAGGGATGCGTTGAATCAGGCTGCGGACGATCTCAATCAGCGATTGCAAGATCTGAAAGTTCGCACTAGAGTCACAAATACTGAGCAGTTGGTTTTCATCGCCGCGTTGAACATCAGCTATGAATTAACTCAGGAAAAAGCGAAGACGCGTGAGTACGCGGCGAGCATGGAGCAACGTATTCGGATGCTACAACAGACCATCGAACAGGCGTTGCTTGATCAGGGTCGCATAACCGAAAAAACGGGCCAAAACTTTGAATAACACTTTTCGGTTTACTGTGGTAGAGTGACCGTGAAGACAAAATTTCTCTGAGATGTTTGCAAGCGGGCCAGTCCCCTGAGCCGATATTTCATACCACAAGAATGTGGCGCTCCACGGTTGGTGAGCATGCTCGGCCCGTCCGAGAAGCCTTAAAACTGTGACGACACATTCACCTTGAACCAAGGGTTCAAGGGTTACAGCCTGCGGCGGCATCTCGGAGATTCCCTTCTACCTGGCAACAGCCATGACATTACTTTCTGAACTCCCTTTATCCCGGCAAGAAATTCGTCAACTGATTCGGCAGCGTCGTCGTGCGCTTACCTCCGAACAGCAACGACAATACGGTCAGCAAGCCGCGACCCGAATGCTCAGCTTTCCCCCTGTTGTACTCGCTCATACGGTGGCAGTATTCCTCTCGTTCGATGGCGAACTCGATACCCAGCCGCTAATAGATCAGCTGTGGCGAGCGGGCAAGCGCGTTTATCTTCCGGTTCTTCATCCCTTCAGCGCCGGTAATTTGCTGTTCCTGCACTATCATCCGCATAGCGACCTGGTAACCAATCGCTTAAAGATCCAGGAACCACGACTTGATGTACGTGACGTATTACCGCTGTCACAGCTGGATGTACTGATTACGCCGCTAGTGGCGTTTGATGAATATGGGCAACGCCTGGGCATGGGCGGCGGATTTTATGACCGCACGCTACAAAACTGGCAGCAGCATAAGATCCAGCCCGTAGGCTACGCGCACGATTGTCAGCGAGTAGAAAAGCTGCCTGTTGAAGAATGGGATATCCCGCTGCCTGCGGTGGTGACGCCGTCAAAAGTATGGGAATGGTAGCTTTTTTGTCGATTGACAGCGCCGTTTTTTTAAACTAACTTTCTCGGTGAAGGGTGAGGGAGGCGAACCTCCCTCCTGCGTACTCTCTGTTAATATGCTGGCGAAGCGATGATTAACAGGATCAGCAGCATGATGACGTATCTCATCATCGTCCCTTTCCTTTTTAAAGCCTCTGCTTCGGTAGGGGCTTTCCCGTTTCAGCACGATGCTGAGCCCCTATCGTAAATTCCTTTTATTGATGTACAACGCAGAGCGCAGCCTTTAATTACCAATTGCGGCAAAGATCGAAAACGGAATGTATGCGTTACACAAAGAGATAGTAAGGCAGGATAATCAGAGGAAAGATGGGCAGGTCAACTGCCTGCCCATGTAGAGGAAATCAGTACAGCAGACGAGCGCGAATGGTTCCCGGAAGAGCTTTCATCGCCTGCAGCGCTTTCTCCGCCACATCTTCATCCGCTTCAATATCAATAACTACGTAACCTACCTGTGCGGAAGTCTGCAGATACTGTGCGGCAATGTTGACGCCCTGTTCGGCAAAAATCTGGTTCAGCGCGGTCAGTACGCCCGGACGGTTTTCGTGAATGTGCATCAGACGACGACCGCCGTGTAGCGGCAGCGAAACTTCCGGGAAGTTAACTGCAGACAGCGTAGAGCCGTTGTCGGAATACTTGGTCAGTTTCCCAGCCACTTCCAGACCGATGTTTTCCTGCGCTTCCAGCGTTGAACCACCAATGTGCGGCGTCAGGATCACGTTGTCGAAATCACACAGCGGCGAGGTGAAAGGATCGCTGTTGGTTGCCGGCTCGGTTGGGAATACGTCGATTGCCGCCCCTGCCAGGTGCTTGGTCGCTAACGCGTCGCACAGCGCAGGAATATCAACAACCGTACCACGTGCGGCGTTAATCAGCAGCGCGCCTGGTTTCATCAACGCAATCTCACGCGCGCCCATCAGATTTTTGGTGGAGGCATTTTCCGGTACGTGCAAACTGACCACGTCGCTCATATTGAGCAGGTCGGAAAGATGCTGCACCTGCGTGGCGTTGCCGAGTGGGAGTTTATTTTCAATATCATAGAAATAGACATGCATCCCCAGCGATTCCGCCAGAATGCCTAGCTGAGTACCAATGTGGCCGTAGCCGATGATCCCCAGTTTTTTGCCACGCGCTTCAAAGGAGCCGGTAGCCAGTTTGTTCCACACGCCGCGGTGTGCTTTGGCGTTCGCTTCGGGTACACCGCGTAGCAGGAGAAGCAGTTCGCCAATCACCAGTTCCGCAACGGAACGCGTGTTAGAGAATGGCGCGTTAAACACGGGGATCCCGCGCTTTGCCGCAGCGGTCAGATCAACCTGGTTGGTGCCGATACAGAAGCAGCCAATCGCGACCAGTTTCTCTGCGGCGTCAATCACATCTTCAGTCAGATGGGTACGGGATCGCAGGCCAATGAAGTGGGCATCACGGATGGACTCTTTCAGTTGTTCAGTGTCCAGAGCGCCTTTGTGAAACTCAATGTTGGTATAACCTGCTGCACGAAGGCTTTCGAGTGCTTTTTGATGCACGCCTTCTACCAGCAGAAATTTAATCTTATCTTTCTCCAGTGATACCTTTGCCATTTCCCCGACCCTGTCTTTTTTTATTCAAACTGATGTGTTGTGTGTGGGATTTTCATCCGCCTCTTCAACATATCAAAAAATAATATTGCGGCAATATGAACGTTTGCGTCGCCGTGCTGAAGAAATGTCATTCAGAGAGAAATGTCAGAGGAAAATACTGGCGATAACTTTTTCTTTGGAGAGATCGGCAGGACAATATTATAAACGTGACACAAGTCACCAAATTTGCCCTGCCAAAATTTTTTTAACGGGAGAAGACACTCCCATCAGATCATTTTACGATAGTTTTCACGCCGTCTGGGGTACCGATCAGCGCGACATCCGCACCACGGTTGGCAAACAGACCGACGGTTACCACGCCCGGAATCGCATTGATGGCGTTTTCCATGGCCACGGCGTCAAGGATCTCCAGACCATGTACATCAAGGATCACGTTGCCGTTGTCCGTCACTACGCCCTGACGGTATTCAGGACGACCGCCCAGCTTCACCAACTGGCGAGCCACAGCGCTGCGCGCCATTGGGATCACTTCAACCGGCAGCGGGAAGTTGCCGAGAATGTCGACTTCTTTGGACGCATCCGCGATGCAGATAAATTTCTTCGCCACGGAAGCAATGATTTTTTCACGAGTCAACGCTGCACCGCCGCCCTTAATCATCTGCATGTGGCCGTTGATTTCATCCGCGCCGTCCACGTATACGCCGAGACTATCAACTTCGTTAAGATCGAACACGTGGATGCCAAGGCTTTTGAGTTTTTCGGTTGAAGCGTCCGAACTGGATACCGCACCTTCAATCTGACCTTTCATTGTGCCCAGCGCATCAATAAAGTGTGCGGCTGTTGAACCTGTACCTACGCCCACAATGGTACCGGGCTGTACATACTGAAGTGCCGCCCATCCTACTGCTTTTTTCAGTTCATCCTGCGTCATGATCGTTTCGCCTGTGGTGTGAATATGGTGGGAAAATTCACGCGCATTATAGAACATTGTGCAGAAAAATGTCCCCACACCCGCTCGCAAGCGGCGGATTTCGTCTTTACCCAACCTAAATTTGTGTCATAGTGCAGAACAAGCAAAATTTTCAGGAGTGCGTCAAAGCAATGAAACGTCCGGACTACAGAACACTACAAGCACTGGATGCGGTTATTCGTGAACGAGGATTTGAGCGCGCGGCGCAAAAGCTGTGCATCACGCAATCCGCGGTTTCACAGCGCATAAAACAGCTTGAGAATATGTTCGGACAACCGCTGCTGGTGCGTACCGTACCACCACGCCCAACCGAACAGGGGCAGAAACTACTGGCGCTTTTGCGTCAGGTTGAACTGCTGGAAGACGAGTGGCTGGGTGATGAACAAACCGGATCGACGCCGCTGCTGCTCTCACTGGCAGTGAACGCCGACAGTCTGGCGACCTGGTTGCTTCCGGCGTTAGCCCCGGTACTGGCCAATTCACCGATTCGGCTGAACCTGCAGGTTGAGGATGAAACGCGCACCCAGGAACGTCTGCGTCGTGGTGAAGTGGTCGGGGCTGTGAGTATCCAACATCAGGCGCTGCCAAGCTGTCTGGTGGATAAACTCGGCGCGCTGGACTACCTGTTTGTTGGCTCCAAACCTTTCGCCGAGCGTTATTTCCCTAACGGCGTCACCCGCTCCGCCCTGCTGAAAGCCCCGGCGGTAGCGTTTGACCATCTTGATGATATGCATCAGGCGTTCCTGCAACAAAACTTCGACCTGCCGCCGGGAAGCGTGCCGTGCCACATCGTTAACTCTTCTGAAGCCTTCGTCCAGTTGGCACGTCAGGGCACCACCTGCTGCATGATCCCGCACTTACAGATTGAGAAAGAGCTGGAAAGCGGCGAGCTGATCGATTTAACGCCAGGTCTGTTCCAGCGTCGGATGCTGTACTGGCACCGTTTTGCACCGGAAAGCCGCATGATGCGCAACGTTACCGACGCGCTGCTGGAATACGGGCACAAGGTGTTGCGTCAGGATTAAACCGTTTATTGCTCCAGAGTGCCGGATGGTGGCGTAACGCCTTATCCGGCCGACAATCCTTACCCTCTTTTCATGCTATTCCCGCCACGTCTTTGAAATACATCACAAAATAAAACATGCCATGCGGCAAAAAACGACGCCCTGTTGGCTATTTTTTGCTGGCGACAAGCCAAATGAAAAAGCTCACCGTATCCGCAAAGATTCAACTTATTGCGTAATACGGAGCAAAAAATGGCAAATGTGCAGGAGTGGCAAACACTCGCTAATAAAGAACTCAGTCGACGGGAAAAAACCGTCGAATCGCTGGAAAGACAGACGGCGGAAGGAATTGCCATCAAGCCGCTATACACTGAAGCGGACCTCGATAATCTGGAAGTCACGGGCACTCTTCCCGGCCTACCGCCTTACGTGCGTGGCCCGCGCGCCACCATGTATACCGCGCAGCCGTGGACCATTCGCCAGTACGCTGGTTTCTCTACCGCCAAAGAGTCCAACGCCTTTTACCGCCGCAACCTCGCCGCCGGGCAAAAAGGACTTTCCGTCGCCTTTGACCTTGCCACCCATCGCGGCTATGACTCTGACAACCCGCGCGTGGCAGGTGACGTCGGCAAAGCGGGCGTGGCGATCGATACTGTCGAAGATATGAAGGTGCTGTTCGACCAAATTCCGCTGGATAAGATGTCGGTATCAATGACCATGAACGGCGCGGTGCTGCCGGTACTGGCGTTTTATATCGTAGCTGCAGAAGAACAAGGCGTAACGCCGGAGCAACTCACCGGGACCATTCAGAACGATATTCTGAAAGAGTACCTGTGCCGCAACACCTACATTTACCCGCCAAAACCTTCAATGCGCATCATCGCCGACATCATCGCCTGGTGTTCCGCCAATATGCCGCGCTATAACACCATCAGTATCAGCGGTTATCACATGGGGGAAGCCGGGGCGAACTGCGTCCAGCAGGTGGCGTTTACGCTGGCTGACGGCATTGAGTACATCAAAGCCGCGCTGTCTGCCGGGCTGAAAATTGATGACTTCGCGCCGCGCCTGTCATTCTTCTTCGGCATCGGCATGGATCTGTTTATGAACGTCGCCATGCTGCGCGCGGCTCGCTATTTGTGGAGTGAAGCAGTCAGCGGTTTTGGCGCAAACAACCCGAAATCTCTCGCTCTGCGTACCCACTGCCAGACCTCCGGCTGGAGTCTGACCGAACAGGATCCTTACAACAACGTGATCCGCACGACCATTGAAGCGCTCGGCGCTACGCTTGGCGGCACCCAGTCTCTGCATACCAACGCCTTTGATGAGGCGCTCGGGCTACCCACCGATTTCTCCGCCCGCATCGCACGTAATACACAGATCATCATTCAGGAAGAGTCAGAGATCTGCCGCACCGTCGATCCGCTGGCCGGATCGTATTACGTCGAGTCGCTCACCGATCAAATCGTGAAGCAAGCGCGCACGATCATCAAACAAATTGATGAGGCAGGCGGCATGGCGAAAGCGATCGAAGCCGGGCTCCCTAAACGGATGATCGAAGAAGCTTCCGCGCGCGAGCAGTCGCTGATCGACCAGGGTAAACGCGTTATCGTCGGCGTGAATAAGTACAAGCTGGATAAAGAAGACGAAACGTCGGTACTGGAAATCGACAACGTGAAGGTACGCAACGAGCAAATTGCCTCGTTGCAGCATATCCGCGCAACTCGCGACACAGATGCCGTCAATGCCGCACTCGCGGCGCTGACCCACGCCGCGCAGCATAATGAAAATCTGCTGGCCGCCGCCGTTAACGCCGCCCGCGTTCGCGCCACGCTCGGTGAGATCTCCGACGCACTGGAAACCGCTTTTGACCGCTATCTGGTTCCCAGCCAGTGCGTCACCGGCGTGATTGCGCAAAGCTATCACCAGTCCGACAAATCCGCCGATGAGTTCGACGCCATCGTTGCGCAAACCGAACAGTTCCTCGCGGAAAATGGTCGCCGACCGAGGATCCTGATCGCCAAGATGGGCCAGGATGGTCACGATCGCGGCGCGAAAGTGATCGCCAGCGCCTACTCCGATCTCGGCTTCGATGTCGATCTCAGTCCGATGTTCTCCACACCAGAAGAGATCGCCCGTCTGGCGGTAGAAAACGATGTGCATGTAATAGGCGCATCGTCACTGGCGGCGGGTCATAAAACGCTGATCCCGGAACTGGTTACCGCGCTCAAAAAATGGGGGCGTGAAGATATCTGCGTGGTAGCAGGAGGCGTTATTCCGCCACAGGATTACGCCTTCCTGCACGAGCATGGCGTGGCAGCCATTTATGGCCCCGGCACGCCAATGCTCGACAGCGTCCGCGATGTGCTAACCCGTATCAGTCAGCATCATGATTAACGCCGCCACGCTTGAGGATACCGTCCGTCGCTTGCGACTTGGCGAACGGGCAACGCTCGCCCAGGCGATGACGCTGGTCGAAAGCAGCCACCCGCGCCACCAGCCGCTGAGTACGCAGTTGCTGGACGCAATTATGCCGTTCACCGGTAACGCCCTGCGTTTGGGGATAACCGGTACGCCGGGCGCGGGCAAAAGCACCTTTCTGGAAGCATTCGGCATGCTGTTAATCCGTCACGGATTACGGGTGGCGGTGATCGCCGTCGATCCCAGCAGCCCGGTTAGCGGCGGCAGCATTCTTGGCGATAAAACCCGCATGACGGAGCTGTCTCGCGCCGAATCTGCGTTTATTCGCCCGGTCCCTTCCAGCGGTCATTTAGGCGGAGCCAGCCAGCGCGCCCGCGAATTAATGCTGCTTTGCGAAGCGGCTGGCTTTGACGTGGTGATTGTAGAAACCGTCGGCGTTGGGCAGTCAGAAACCGAAGTCGCAGGCATGGTGGATTGCTTTATCTCACTGCAAATCGCCGGCGGTGGCGACGATTTGCAAGGCATCAAAAAAGGTCTGATGGAAATGGCGGATCTGGTCGTCATCAATAAGGACGACGGCGAGAACCATGCCAGCGTGGCCATCGCCCGCCATATGTACGAATCCGCCCTGCATATTCTGCGCCGTAAATATGACGAGTGGCAGCCGCTGGTTCTGACCTGTAGCGCCCTGGAAAAACGCGGTATTGAGGAGGTCTGGCAGGCGATAACCGACTTTAAAACGTGCCTTAGCGCCAGCGGTCGACTGGAAAAAGTCCGCCAGCAGCAGGCGGTGGACTGGTTACACCAGCAGGCTGAAGAAGAAGCCCTACATCTGCTGTTTGCGCGGACTGATTTCGACCGCTATTTCCAGCAGACGCTACAGGCCGTCAAAAATAACGATCTGTCGCCGCGCACCGGTCTGCGGCACATCAGCGAATTTATCCAGCATCATTACTTTCAATAAAGAGAACATTATGTCTTATCAATACGTCAACGTGGTCATCATCCAGAAAGTCGCGGTTATTGAGTTCAATTACGCCCGCAAGCTCAATGCCCTGAGTAAAGTGTTTATTGACGATCTGATGCAGGCGCTGAGCGATCTCAATCGTGCGGACATTCGCTGCATCATTCTGCGCGCTCCGAGTGGAGCCAAAGTTTTCTCTGCCGGGCATGATATTCATGAACTCCCGACCGGACGTCGCGATCCGCTCTCCTATGACGATCCGCTGCGTCAGATAACCCGCATGATCCAAAAATATCCAAAACCGGTGATCTCTATGGTTGAAGGCAGCGTCTGGGGCGGCGCATTTGAGATGATCATGAGTTCCGATCTGATCATCGCCGCTGAAACATCCACCTTCTCGATGACCCCGGTCAACCTCGGCGTGCCGTATAACCTGGTCGGCATCCACAACCTGACTCGCGACGCCGGTTTTCACATCGTGAAAGAGCTGATCTTTACCGCCTCACCGATTACCGCTCAGCGTGCGATGGCCGTCGGGATCCTCAACCATGTGGTTCCTGTAGACGAACTGGAGGATTTCACTCTGCAAATGGCGCACCACATCTCGGAGAAAGCGCCGCTGGCGATCGCTGTCATTAAAGAAGAGCTGCGCGTACTGGGTGAAGCGCACACCATGAATTCCGATGAGTTCGAGCGCATTCAGGGCATGCGCCGCGCGGTGTACGACAGCGAGGATTATCAGGAAGGGATGAACGCGTTTATGGAAAAACGTAAACCTAATTTTGTCGGCCATTAATCACGTCTGAGGAAGGAGACGGCCATGAAACGGATGAGCGCCGAACAGGCGGCAGAAATTATCCAGCACGATGATATGGTGGCGTTTAGCGGCTTTACCCCCGCGGGTTCGCCAAAAGCGTTACCCACCGCAATTGCCCAACGCGCCTGCGAACAGCATCAGAACGGACAGCCTTTTCAGATCCGCCTGCTGACCGGAGCATCAATTGGCGCCGCCGCTGATGATGTACTATCCGCGGCGGATGCCGTTTCCTGGCGTGCGCCTTATCAAACGTCATCGGGCCTGCGCGAGAAAATTAATCAGGGCCAGGTGAGGTTTGTCGATCTCCATTTGAGCGAAGTGGCGCAAATGGTTAATTACGGCTTTTTTGGCGAGATCGATGTTGCCGTCATTGAAGCCTCAGCCATCGCGCCGGATGGCCGGATTTGGCTGTCCAGCGGTATCGGTAATGCCCCCACCTGGCTGCTGCGGGCGAAAAAAGTGATCATTGAATTGAATCATTACCATAATCCGCGTGTGGCGGAGTTTGCCGACATCGTGATACCCGGTGCGCCGCCGCGGCGTAACAGCGTACCCATTTTTCATACCATGGATCGCGTAGGCAGTCAGTGCGTACAGATAGACCCCAAAAAGGTGGTTGCGGTGGTGGATACCGAACTGCCCGATGCAGGAAATGCATCGGATAAAACCAATCCGGTCAGCCAACAAATTGCCGATAACGTAGTCTCTTTTCTGCTGGCAGAAATGGCGCACAAACGCATTCCAGCTGAGTTTCTGCCCTTACAAAGCGGGGTGGGCAATATCAACAACGCGGTAATGGCTCGACTGGGCGAGAACCCGGATATCCCGCCCTTTATGATGTATTCGGAGGTGTTGCAGGAGTCGGTGGTGCATCTGCTGGAAACGGGCAAGATAACTGGTGCCAGCGCCTCCAGCCTGACCATTTCAGCCCCGTCGCTACAGAAGATTTACGACAACATGGACTTCTTCGCCAGCCGGATTGTGTTGCGCCCGCAGGAGATCTCCAATAATCCGGAAATCATTCGTCGGCTGGGAGTCATTGCGCTCAACGTCGGTCTGGAGTTTGATATCTACGGTCATGCCAATTCCACGCACGTTGCGGGGGTGAACCTGATGAACGGCATCGGCGGCAGCGGAGATTTCGAGCGCAACGCCTACCTGTCTATCTTTATGGCGCCGTCGATTGCCAAAGGCGGGAAAATCTCAACCATCGTACCGATGTGCAGCCATGTCGACCACAGCGAACATAGCGTTAAAGTGATCGTGACCGAACAAGGGATTGCCGATCTGCGTGGGTTATCTCCGATGCAGCGGGCGCACACAATTATCAATAACTGTGCGCATCCGCTTTACAGAGATTACTTGCACCGCTATCTGGAGAAAGCGCCCGGCGGGCATATCCATCACGATCTCAGCCATGCGTTCGATCTGCATCGCAACCTTCTCGAAACAGGCTCGATGCTAGGTTAACTTGCACTACCGTCACGATCTTCAGCAATATTCTGGAGCATGGTGGCGGTATAGCGATGATTTTTCAGCGAATAGAGAAACTCCTGCATATACATGGGACTGCCGGGCGCGTCGAAATATTTCAGCGTCGACGGGTTCACCAGCCGCCAGGCGAAGTGAGGGATCACCGTCAAAAACTGCCCGCGCTCCACAGCGCTAATCTTGGCCATAAAGCTGTATGGACGGTAGATAATCGTCGGGTTGATCCCGCAGGGTCGCATGTATGCATCCAGCATCGCCTCAAAGTTGGCGCGATTCTGGAAGCGCATTTGCAGCCAGGGCAGCTCGCGCAGCAGATCCTGCGGCTGTTTTTCTTCATAGCGCCGGGAAACGAGAAACCCCAAACGCAGCGGAGGCAGTTCGCTGATCGCCAGATTTTCCAGCTCCTGCACGCGGGGGGAAACGTGCTGCGGCGAGATAATAAAATCCAGTTTGCGATCGAACAGGTTATCAATCACCCCATTCTCGCTGAATTCAACGGCCTGAGCCGTCACACCGTCATACTTGTCACCAAGGCTAATCAACTGGTCAAAAATAATCGTTGGGTAGGTATTGTCGATGCCGATAACAATTTCCCGCGAGCGGCGAGAGGCGTTATGGATTTCGTTATCAATGGCAGAGAGGCGCTGATAAACGGGAAACAGCTTCTGATACAGCTCTTGTCCTGCTTTATTCAGGCTGATGTTGTTATCTTTGCGGGTAAACAGCGTATAGCCGATTTGATCTTCCAGTGCAGCAATGCTTTTACCGAAGGGCGATGCGGTCATATGTATTTTTTCTGCCGCTCTGGCGATGTTATTGGTTTGCGCTAGCAGAATGAAATTACGCATCTTTTTCGAGATAAAAATATCCATAGCGTCCCCTTAAAAATCGCTATGGCCTATCCTCATTACGGCGAAAAAAAAGACCGGATGTGAAGTCTCATTTTTACAGTTGCTCACAGAAAAAACCCGGCTGGAAAGCCGGGTCTGCAACAATTACTGAGTTTTGGCTGGCGTTGCAGCTGGTTGCCTCGCCGTCGGCTCAATCTGGAAGACGACATCAACCTGATCGTCAAACTGAATAACCGGCTGTTCGTAGGTTTCCTGAGCAGAAGCAGCAGGTGCGGCATCGGCTTTCATCATCCGTACCATCGGGCTCGGCTGATAATTGGAAACGTGGTAGCGCACGCTGTACACCGGGCCAAGTTTGCTATTGAAGCCCGCAGCCAGTTGTTCTGCCTGATGAATAGCATCATCAATTGCCGCTTTACGCGCTTTATCTTTGTAAGCATCCGGTTGGGCAACACCAAGCGATACCGAACGGATCTCATTCAGACCAGCCTTCAGCGCGCCATCGAGCAGAGCGTTAAGTTTGTCCAGCTGGCGCAGCGTGACTTCAACGGTGCGCACCGCACGATACCCTTTGAGGATACTTTTACCGTTCTGGTAGTCGTAATCCGGCTGGGTACGCAGGTTTGCAGCGCTAATGTCTTTCTTCGCTATCTGGTTCTGTTCAAGGAAGGACAGATATTGCGCCACGCGCTCATCGGCCTGCTTCTTCGCTGAAGCCGCATCCTTGGCAGCAACGTTCACTTCAATTGCCAGCGTAGCGATGTCTGGTGTCGCATCCACGCTTGCTGTTCCGGAAGTCACGATGTGCGGTCCATTTGGCAACTCATTTGCCTGTACCGATAGTGCGCTGAATCCGACTAATGCCGCCAGGGCCATTATTTTGAACTTCACGGTCGTTCCTCCATGTTTCAATAATTACCCCGAAACTCAGGGCACATGCAGGCAAGCTTAGACGATCTCGCTGCGTTGTCCATCAGACAACACTTAGTTGAACAACGCATGAACGTGCGCAACACCTTCTTTTGCCAGTTGAAAAGCAATAAACCACATCACTAATCCTACCAGCGTATTGATGATGCGCTGCGCTTTAGCAGTGCGCAGACGCGGAGCCAGCCAGGCCGCCAACAATGCCAGACCGAAGAACCACAGGAACGAAGCGCTGACGGTTCCCAGCGCAAACCAGCGCTTCGGCTCAACGTCCAGCTGCCCCCCCAGACTCCCCAGCACCACAAAGGTATCCAGGTAAACATGGGGATTGAGCCATGTCACCGCCAGCATGGTGGCGATGATTTTCCAGCGCCCCTGCTTCATCACCTCGGCACTGGCCAGTTCCAGGTTACTGCTCATCGCCGTTTTTAACGCCCCGAAACCGTACCAGAGTAAAAAAGCCACCCCACCCCAGGTGACCAGCGCCATCAGCCATGGTGACTGCATCAACAAGGCGCTACCGCCAAAGATCCCCGCACAAATCAGCACTAAATCGCTGATAGCACAGAGTAAAGCAATCATGATGTGATACTGGCGGCGAATGCCCTGGTTCATCACGAAGGCGTTTTGCGGACCAAGCGGAAGAATCATGGCCGCACCAAGTGCAAGCCCTTGAAAGTAATACGATAACACGTTAATCATCCCGAACTGTTTCTCTTAGGAGCAGACTATAGCGCGGGGAAAACATTAGCGGAAATGGATAATTTTAATCGTAGATTAGGGAAATTAATGGAAAGAAAGTTTTTATCGGCCCGGAAAGCGATAGCGCCTCCGGGCGCGTAATTACTCTGCCGCGCGCTCTTTCACACGCTTGAAGTTCACATCCATCTGCGGATACGGGAAGCTGATGCCGTTGGCATCGAACTCGCGCTTAATGCGTTCCAGCACATCCCAGTAGACGCTTTGCAGATCGCTGCTGTTGCTCCAGACGCGTACCACAAAATTAATTGAGGAAGCCCCCAGCTCATTCAGGCGTACCGTCATTTCACGGTCTTTAAGAATGCGATCTTCCGACTGAATGATATCGGTGAGGATTTTTTTCACCAGATCGATATCGGAGTCGTAAGCCACACCGATAATAAATTCGTTACGTCGAACCGGCTCACGAGAGAAGTTAATGATGTTCCCGGCGATGATTTTGCCGTTTGGGATCACAACAATCTTGCCATCCACGGTACGCATGGTGGTAGAGAAAATCTGCACGTTGAGCACGGTTCCAGCCACGCCGCCGAGATCGACATACTCACCCGCACGGAACGGACGGAACATTACCAGCAGGACACCTGCGGCGAGGTTGGACAGCGAACCTTGCAGCGCCAGACCGACGGCTAAACCTGCGGCACCGAGAACGGCGATCACGGAGGCTGTTTGCACCCCAACGCGGCCCAGAGCGGCAATCAGCGTGAAAGCGATAATACCGTAACGCACCAGTGCAGAGAGGAAGTCGGCAACAGTGGCATCAATTTTACGCGCCAGCATCAGGCGGTTAACGGTATTTGATACAATGCGCGCCACGATCATACCGATAATGACAATCGCGATGGCCGCAACGATGTTGACGGCATAGCTCAACAGCAGTTCCTGGTTGCGCACCAGCCAGGTGCCCGCACCGTTTATGCTGTCGACAACATTCAAATCTTCCATTTAGTATTCCTTGGTCATGTCAAAAAAATTCATGAGATCATTCTCACAAAAACACTGTACTAAAGGTAAACAAAAAAGACCGAACATGCCATTTTTCAACATAATCCAATAAAAGCATTCGTAAATTCAATGCTCGGTTGGTTGATCAATCATCCGCAAGAACCCGCTGACCAGTGAATCTTTCTGCTTAAAGATTTCGGCAATTTCACTGACCACCTTTCCGCTACCTGCATTCTTCCAGGCGATAGAGAGCGGTGACGGTTGGCGTGGATTGATGACCTCACGGGCAACCAATGCTCCAGACTCAACATAAGGACGACACATCCTCTCCGGTAAAAAACCGACGCCAAGGCCGCTTAAATGACAGGCCAGCTTGGTGCTAAGATCTGGGACTTTTATCTCCTTTTGTCCACTAAGCAACCAGGCGACCCGACGCGTGAGGGTACGTGAGGTATCTTCAATATTAATCGCTGGGTATCGACGTAGCATATCATCTGACAGTACAGACGCGGGGTGGAGAGCCAAAGGATGATTCTGCGCCACCACAAACTGCCAGCTGATATCACCGAGCGGCAACAGAGAAATATTATTGGATAGCGACTCCGAACCGGTAACGCCAATCGCTAACTGGAAATCGTCATACAACAGTGAATCCCAGACGCCCATATACACCTGCCGGGAAATCTGGAATCGGGTAAAGGGGAATTGTTGATGCAGCCAGGTCAGCAAATCCGCTGTGGTTTGCGGCTGATATAGCAAATTATTGATTACAATATTCACCTGCCTTTCAACGCCCGCATTGATTTGCTGAAGTTCATCCGGCATAGCATCCAGCCAGTTGAGCCACTGTCGACAATGCTCAAGCAAATGCTGTCCGGCCAACGTCAGGCTGACAGTGCGCGTGGTGCGCATGAAGAGCTGAGTCCCCACCTGCTCCTCAAGCGTTTTGATACGATAGCTGATCGCCGCTGGCGTTTTATGGAGTGAGCTGGCTGCGCGGGAAAAACTCTCCGTCTCTGCAACCCAAATAAAAGTGCGTATTGTTTCCTGATCGAGCATGCATTCTCCTTGGATCGTTCCTCTGTAACCACTGTTGAGCTATTGCTATCCCTAGCAATATATCTGCTCCCGAGGTATGACCAACAGCAAGCAGATGCGCAATTGCAAAATAAGACTCACGCCCCGGTTGTAAACCGCGTATGACCTTCTGCACTGATGTAGAAAACTCTCCCACTCTGGCGCTGTTCAAATAGCTGCAACTTACTGATGTAGTGAGTTTTGCCAGCTGAGCCCCCGGAGGTAAAAAATACTGAAGTTGCTCAGAAAACCCTGCGGCATACAGTACGGCCAGCATGCCAGTCAGCATGTCATCACCGCTAGGCGTCAGCCCAGGTCCACATCCGATCAGCCAGCTCCAGTCGGGGGTCATGCCGCAATACCAACAATCAAGCTGCTTAATAATCTCAGAATAGTGCGACATCGTGTGAAGCGGTTGATTTAGCGCTCCACAGAGGCCACTGTGTTGCGTACAAAAAGAGAGGTCGACAGGGGCAATGGCGATGGAGTTCATTGGCAATTGCAGTATGCGACGCGGGCAAATTGTGATGTTTCTCCCTCGCAGGATATTTCCTTGTTTGCTTAGCCATTCAATCTGGGCCACGTGGGGAAACTGCGCGGTACTCAGCAATACGGCTGTCGGCCCCATCCCTTTTCCGTGGCGAAGCAACGTCAATAACTCCCCCTCAGGACGCCAAAAGTTAATCGCCTGCGAAAAACGGCTATGCCGTCTCCATTCGCCATCGGGAAGCCGATAAAACCCGGCGCAGGCTAGAGCATAAATTGTCTTCATTAGTAATACTCAGGGGCGGTTTTGCCGCCCCTTCAATATCAGGCGGTGATGTGATGTAGTTCGGCCAGAGCTTCAAGCGCTTTTTCAAAACAGAGCAGCGGTGCGCGTACGGTTCCCGCCCCCACCTGACCAATCCCCGCATCTTTATGTGCGATGCCGGTGTTAATCAGTGGCGTAATCCCTGTTTCGACTACACGGCGGACATCCAGCCCCAGACATGCCCCTTTGAAATCCCATGAGGGGATCTGAAACAGCGGGTTGTTGGCAAGATAAATCTCCGCCATCTCTTCTGAGGTTTCCAGCGCCGCGCCCATACCACCCGCGCCGACGAAGCGCGTTACGCCCGGCGCCGCAATCATTGCCGCACCGCCAATCCCTAATGTTTCCGTGATGGCGCTGTCGCCGATATCCGGATTCGCATCAGCCTGGCTATAGCCGGTAAAGAACAAACCCTGCGGCGTATTTACCGGCGCGGTAAACCAGCGATCGCCGGTTCCGCTCACGCGAATGCCGAAATCACGACCATTACGCGTCATAGCGGTGACCACCGAGCCTGCCTTAATTTCCGCCGCGGCATCCATCACAGCTTTACTGTAGGCCATCGCCAGGTTGAGGAAGAACTGGTCAGTGACGCTCAGGAATTGCAGCACTTCAATGATTTCCGTCTTCGGTCGATCCAGGCCAGCGATCACCGGAGAGAGTGTACGCAGTAACAGAGAAGAGGCGGCAATATTACGCTGGTGGAACTCATCGCCCATGGTGATGGCCTGCGCCATCATTGCCGTCAGATCGACGCCGTTTTCCATCTGCGAGAGCGCTTCCTGTAGTACTGGCGCCAGCGTGTCGCGCATCCAGCGCAAGCGCTTTTGCACGTCATCACCGTAGGCGCCAAAACGCATCACTTTGCCAATACCTTCATTGAGGTTGCAGCAGGACTGGTTACCATGCACAACGTCGCGCACCACCAGCACCGGCATATTAGCGGAGGTGATTCCTCCCATCGGACCTACCGCGCCAACGTGATGGCAGGGGATAAAATCAACTTCACCCTGCTCCAGCATCCGCACGGCATCTTCTTCCGTCACCGCCCAGCCTTCAAACAATGATGCGCCAATGCAGGCTCCGCGCATTGGGCCGGTCATCTCTTCCCAGGCGATCGGCGGACCAGCGTGCAATAATTTGCGTCCAGAAGACAATTCGGCCACCGCTTCTTTTGCAGGGCGCACAGCAACCCAGTGGGGACGCGCGGCTTTAATTCGTTCGATAATGGCTTCGTTGGCCTGTGCAATAGATGAATACATATCCGTACCTCTGAACTTAGTGTAACTGTTTGAGTAAACTGGCAAGACGGGCGTTTCCACCGGCAACAGGCGCCCACTGATAATGCACAACCGGCGTACCGCTGCTTTGCAGATCCAGCGCAAAGCTGCGTAATCCGGCGTTAATGACCTGTACGCCGTCAAGGAGTGCGCTATGGGATGCCGGGATGCTACGTTCCTGGTGATGTGTCAGGTTGACGGCGAGTAAAACTGCCTCTTCCAGCGTTTCTACCACCGCTATCCCAGCCTCGCGAAGTATCTCCGTCTGCCCACAGCGCCCCTGCGGATCGGCATCGGTTCCGGTCAGAGTGGCAATCACCACCAGCGGGGCGGCACGTTTGGCTCGCACCGACTCTACCGCCTCAACAACCGCTCCAGCCGGGTCAGCACAAGCGCCATAGCCCAGCACCACATCCAGAAGCAGTACGCCCACATCCGGCAACGCGGCCAGTTTTTCGATCTCAATACTGCGAGTCGTCGGGTCAATCATCGGATGCGGTCTGCCCAGGGTGTAGCTGTCGTCCCCGAGGTCGACAATGCGATGGCCTCCGCCTTCCAGCATCACTCCCTGGTCGTGGCTTTCGCTAACGGGTACTCCCAGCCCGGCAGAGAGCAACATAGCGGCTTCAGCTGCCAGCGTGCCGCCAGCATAAAGGCCATAAATACCTTTACCTGCTACTTCCGGTTGAATCTGTCTCTGCTGCGCCACACGCATCAGCAATACCGCCAGTTGCGCAGCATCAGAGAGTGAATTCGCCAACCAAACGTTACCTTCGCGACGCTGCTCCGGCTTGCTTCCCAGAAACAGTGCGACAACCGGTTTACCGACGTTTTGCATTGCGGCAATAATGCGGGTTCGCACCTGCGGCGACGGCGGTTTGGAGACAAACGCAATCACCTGCGTGGCATCATCCGTAGCCAGCATATCCAGCGCAGTCAATGCGCTGATACCACCAACATCGGCACTCAGGTCGCGACCACCCAGACCGATAGCGTGACTCACACCCTGCTGGTGTAGCGCAATCTGCGAAGTAATTTCCTGAATCCCAGTACCTGACGCGCCAATCACGCCAATCCCACCTTCAGGGAGTACGTTAGCGAAAGCTAATGGGCTGCCGGCTATCATCGCCGTTCCGCAGTCTGGCCCCATGACGAGAAGCCCACGCTCGCGTGCCAGCGTTTTCAGCTCAACTTCTTGTTCCAGCGGTACGTTATCGGAAAAGAGCATCACGTTTTTGTTGGCCAGCAGCCCCTCTCTGGCAACGGACGCGGCATACTCCCCTGCGACCGAAACCAGCAACAGATTAGCCTGAGGCAATTTCTGACACGCACTTTCGAAGCGGCGTGCTTTAACCAGTTGATGCGAGCTCCCAGACGCACTGGCAATCGCGTTCAGCTCTTTTTCCAGTTGCTCACGGATCAAATCCATTATCCCAGGCTCTTCGCCTTCAGTTCGGACCGCGACGCAAATATCGTTTGGGGTGGCGTCAGCAAAGTCGTCGTGCCAGAACCCTGTGGAATCCAGCATCGATTTATTGGCTGGCGTTCCCATCATGACTGAAACCTGATCAACTTCCGGGCGTTCACTAAGTTTTCGGGAAATGATCATCAGGCTGACGGAATCCTGAAAACTTCCCTTTTTAATAAAGGCGTAAATCATTACCGCTACCTCTTTATGTGCGTTTTTCTTTTAAAAACAGCATTGCAACTAAACCGATAGCCAGCAGAACGGCTGAAACATAGAAACTGGAAGCCAGGCTTCCGGTCATATCACGTGCCGCGCCGGCAATAATGGGGGCCAAAATAGATGAGCTCATGCCGATGAAGTTAAATAAACCAAATGCAGTACTGTAATTATTTTCATCCACACTGTCGGCAACCAGAGCGACCAGTACCGGATCCAGTGCCAGTTTACCCACCAGACCATAGACACACAGTGCAATGATTACCCCTGTCATATTCGGCATCCAAATAATTGACAGCATGCTGATAATCGCTACCGGCACCAGAAACATAATTAATGGTTTTCGCTTGCCTAATTTGTCAGAAAGGCTGGAGAATAACAGCGCTCCGGGAATTGAAATCCAGGCCACCAGCGAAGAAATAAACCCGGTTTCGCTGCCGGCAATACCACGTTCATTTTGCAAATAATAGGGAAGCCAAGTCAGGATCACGAAGAAACCGAACAGGCTACAGAACACCATTATATAAGTAATAATTAAGTTACGATTTTTAAGCAGGTCACTGAACTTACCTTTTTTCACCGGCACGCCATCAACATCTGCGGTACGTTTCTTCTCTTTTACGAATAACCAGATCGCCACCCCAACCAACACCGAGGGAACTGCCATCGCATAAAATGGCATGCGCCACGAATGACCTTGATCGTATACCAGCCAGCTTGAGGTCATCAAACCCAACGCAATACCAAAGGCCATACCACTGTTGATGATCGCACTGCCAAGAGAACGATATTTCTTCGGGATCTGCTCGGAAGAGAGACCGTATTGCGGACCGTAGTAGGTTCCTTCACCAGCCCCCGTTACCACACGGGCAAATAGCAACGTATACCAGCTTTTCGCCCAACCAGTAACCGCGGTGAAAACACCAAATAGAATAAATCCTGGAACCAGTACTTTTTTCTTACCAATTTTGTCGCCCAGAATTCCGGCTGGAACCTGAAGCAAAGCATAAGAAAAATAGAACACGGAATTAAGAATACCTAACTGTGTGCCGCTTAAACCAAATTCCTTTTCTAATTCGCCCATCACCGGATTGAGCACCGTACGGTCGGCGTACATAAAAATCCATCCGAGCCAGAACAGGAAAACGGTGACCCACCAGGCCGGTATTCCCTTTTTCTTTGTGGCCTCAGCCACTTCATATGAACCAGACATAAGCAATCTCCCGGTAATAATTACCGCTGAATACCCCATGTTACCTGACACGATACGTGAGGTTTGATGTTTTAACTGCGCCTACCTTATCGGGGTAAAAATATATTTCATTTGAACAAAGTCACACAAAACCCATTGTTATAAATCCCTGGGAACTGACCACAGCATTATTAAAAAAAGTCTAATAATCATTTTCAAAGCAATTTAAATAAAGAGACTGAGATCATCATTAATTATCGAGTTATTTTTGTAGATATTTTACTTGTCGCTCCCATCACATAATAAAGGTAATAAAACGTTATTTTGACCGCGAGATAATTTGCATAATGAGGTCATCAATGAAAAAGAGAATTGTCATTGCTCTTGGCGGTAATGCGTTATTACAGCGCGGAGAAATTTTGAGCGCAGAAAACCAGCGGCGGAGCATTCAGGTATTTGCTGAGATGGCAGCCGAATTAGCCCGTGACTATCAGTTGGTCATTGTTCATGGCAACGGCCCTCAGGTTGGCCTGCTGGCGCTACAGAATGCAGCATACAAAGAATCCCCAGCCTGGCCGCTGGATATTCTGGTCGCGGAAAGCCAGGGAATGATCGGTTTCGCTATTACTCAGGAACTGGCGTCATCCGCGGGCAACTCTCCCGTCACAATGCTGATGACCCGGGTTGAGGTGGATCCGCAGGACGAAGCCTTCTCAGTTCCCGGTAAGTATATTGGCCCCGTGTATCAACCGGATCAACAGGCAGAGCTGGAAGCATGCTATGGCTGGCAGATGAAAACCGATGGGCAATATATTCGCCGCGTGGTTCCCTCACCGACTCCGCTGAAAATTATCGATAGCGACGCCATCCGTACGCTGATGGATGCGGGACATACGGTTATTTGCTGTGGCGGTGGCGGTATTCCGGTTATTGCACAGGGTGATGGTTACCAGGGAACCGAAGCGGTCATTGATAAGGATTTGACCGCTGCCGTATTGGCACAATCCATCAACGCTGACCATCTGCTGATTCTGACGGACGCCGATGCCGTTTATGAAAACTGGGGAACACCGCAGGCGCGTGCGCTACGACATGCCACCGTTGAGGAACTTACGCCATTTGCCGCGCCTGATGGTGCGATGGGGCCTAAAGCGGCGGCGGTGATGCAATTTGTCAAACAGACAGGGAACGCGGCATTTATCGGCGCCCTGAAAGATGCCCCGCAAATTCTGGCCGGAGAAAAAGGCACCTGCGTGACAAAGTAAACCGAGATGAAAAAAGGCTTCCCGGAGGAAGCCTTGTTTGTCATTAGCAGACTGAATTACAGAACGTCAACCGCGTTCAGTTCTTTGAAAGCCTGTTCCAGACGGGTGATCATGGTTGCCTGACCAGCACGCAGCCATACGCGCGGATCGTAGTATTTCTTGTTCGGCTGATCTTCGCCTTTCGGGTTACCCAACTGGCCCTGCAGGTAAGCTTCGTTTGCTTTGTAGTAGTTCAGAACGCCTTCCCAGGTAGCCCATTGGGTATCGGTGTCGATGTTCATTTTCACTACGCCGTAGCTTACGGAGTCTTTGATTTCCTGAGCAGTAGAACCGGAACCGCCGTGGAAGACGAAGTTCAGGCTGTTGTGCGGCAGGTTATGTTTCTTAGAAACATAGTCCTGAGAGTCGCGCAGGATGGTCGGGGTCAGAACGACGTTACCCGGCTTGTAAACGCCGTGTACGTTACCGAAGGAAGCTGCGATGGTGAAACGCGGGCTGATTTTGCTCAGCTCGGTGTATGCGTAATCAACGTCTTCCGGCTGGGTGTACAGTGCAGAAGCGTCCATGTGGCTGTTGTCCACGCCATCTTCTTCGCCACCGGTGCAACCCAGTTCGATTTCCAGAGTCATGCCCATTTTGGACATGCGCGCCAGGTATTTGGAGCAGATTTCGATGTTCTCTTCCAGAGACTCTTCAGACAGGTCGATCATGTGAGAAGAGAACAGCGGTTTGCCGGTTGCTGCGAAGTGTTTTTCACCCGCGTCCAGCAGACCGTCGATCCACGGCAGCAGTTTCTTCGCGCAGTGGTCAGTGTGCAGGATAACCGGAACACCGTAGTGTTCAGCCATCTGGTGAACGTGATGCGCGCCAGAGATAGCACCCAGGATTGCAGCGCCCTGAGGAACGTCGGACTTCACGCCTTTACCCGCGATGAAAGAAGCACCACCGTTGGAGAATTGTACGATTACCGGCGCTTTAACTTTTGCAGCAGTTTCCAAAACGGCGTTGATGGAGTCGGTACCCACGCAGTTAACAGCTGGCAGAGCAAAGTTGTTTTCTTTAGCTACCTGGAAAACTTTCTGTACGTCATCACCAGTGATTACGCCTGGTTTTACGAAATCAAAAATTTTAGACATTTTACGAGTCCTGTATCTTCGGCCTTGGAAAGGGCGCGCGCCCTAAAGCGCGCTAAAATAAGGGCAGGTTTCCCTGCCCATTAAATTCTTACTTTTTAGCACGCTCTTCGAGCATGGCTACTGCTGGCAGTACTTTGCCTTCCACGAATTCGAGGAACGCGCCGCCGCCAGTAGAGATGTAGGAGATTTTGTCAGCAATGCCGAACAGGTCGATTGCTGCCAGGGTGTCACCGCCGCCTGCGATAGAGAATGCTTCGCTGTCTGCGATGGCATTAGCAACGATTTCAGTACCTTTGCGGAAGTTCGGGAATTCGAACACGCCAACCGGGCCGTTCCACAGAATGGTTTTCGCATTCTTCAGGATGTCAGCCAGCTGCTGTGCAGAAGCGTCGCCGATATCCAGGATCTGCTCGTCTTCTTTTACATCGCTAACGGATTTCAGGGTAGCCGGTGCGGTTTCAGAGAATTCAGTCGCTACGCGAACGTCGGTCGGAACCGGGATGTCGCAAGTGGTCAGCAGACGCTTAGCTTCGTCAACCAGGTCAGCTTCGTACAGGGATTTACCCACGTTGTGACCTTGAGCAGCAACGAAGGTGTTCGCGATACCACCGCCAACAATCAGCTGGTCAGCAATTTTTGACAGAGAATCAAGAACGGTCAGTTTGGTAGAAACTTTAGAACCACCAACGATAGCAACCATCGGACGAGCAGGTTCTTTCAGTGCTTTACCCAGTGCATCCAGCTCGGCAGCGAGCAGCGGACCTGCGCAAGCGACATCGGCGAATTTACCGATACCGTGAGTAGACGCCTGCGCACGGTGAGCAGTACCGAAAGCGTCCATAACGAATACGTCGCACAGAGCAGCATATTTTTTGGACAGCGCTTCGTCGTCTTTCTTCTCGCCTTTGTTGAAGCGAACGTTTTCCAGAACAACCAGTTCACCAGCAGCGACTTCAACGCCGTCCAGGTAATCTTTTACCAGGCGAACCGGAGCAGACAGTTTGTCTTTCAGGTAGTTAACAACCGGCAGCAGAGAGAATTCTTCGTTGTACTCGCCTTCGGTAGGACGACCCAGGTGGGAAGTTACCATCACTTTAGCACCCTGTTTCAGGGCCAGCTCGATGGTCGGCAGGGAAGCACGGATACGCGCATCGCTGGTTACTTTCCCTTCTTTAACTGGTACGTTCAGGTCCGCACGGATAAAAACGCGTTTACCAGCCAGATCCAGATCGGTCATCTTAATTACAGACATGGTGAATCCTCTCGTTGATTCATAAAGTTTTGTCGACGCTCAAGCGTCGAGCCTGAAACCAATAGCAGCCATCGCTAACGTCGTGTCGAGCATACGGTTAGCAAAGCCCCATTCATTATCACACCAGACCAGCGTTTTGATCAGGTGAGCGCCACTCACGCGCGTTTGCGTACCATCAACGATGGCGCTGTGCGGGTCGTGGTTAAAATCTACTGAGACCAACGGTAATTCCGTATAGTCAACTATACCATGAAATGCACCTTGTGCTGCTTTTTGCAGCAACTGGTTGACTTCACTGGCTTTTACTGGTTTTTTCACCGTCACGCTTAAGTCGATCGCCGTCACATTTATGGTCGGTACACGCACCGCTATCGCTTCAAAACGATCGTTAAACTGCGGGAAAATTCGCGTGATGCCCGCCGCCAGTTTGGTATCAACCGGAATGATCGACTGGCTGGCCGCTCGCGTGCGGCGCAGGTCAGGATGATAAGCATCAATAACCTGCTGATCGTGCATCGCGGAGTGGATCGTGGTGACGGTACCAGACTCAATGCCGTAAGCATCATCCAGCAATTTAATGACGGGTATTATGCAATTCGTGGTGCAGGAGGCATTGGAAACGATCCGGTGCTCAGCGCGCAGCTGATCCTGATTAACGCCAAACACAACGGTTGCGTCGATGTCGTGACTACCAGGATGTGAAAAGAGCACTTTCTTTGCGCCGGCGGCAATATGCGCCTCGCCGTGTTCGCGGCTGCCGAAGACCCCCGTACAATCCAGCACAACGTCGACACCCAGTTCGCGCCACGGAAGCGCATCGAGCGTTCGCTCATGAAGAATGCGGATCGCGTCATCGCCAACGATGAGCTGGTCTCGTTCCTGACGAACATCCCAGGCAAAACGCCCATGGCTGGTGTCATATTTCAACAAATGCGCCATGCCTGCAGCATCCGCCAGTTCGTTGATTGCCACCACGGTGATTTCCGCCCGACGCCCGGATTCATACAAAGCACGAACCACGTTGCGTCCGATGCGACCGAAACCATTAATCGCTACGCGTACGGTCATAGGTCTCCTGCAAGGATTTCTCAGAAACGATGTGGCAGACAGAGTAATGCAGCAAATCGCTCAGGGAAACCTTACCTGTCGCAAACTGCGACTAATTGGTTAATTGTCGAACATTTAATCGACTGAAACGCTTCAGCTAGAATAAGCGAAACGCGGAATAAAAGGAATGATTGTCCAGCAACAGAACACAGTTATCTGACTTACGTCACATTTTAACGTCCTTCAACGCGACTTTTATTCCATATTCCAGAATTACGAATAACCGTAGCAAGATTATTTCGTTGCCATGTCACAAATCCTGATTTATATCAGAAAGCTCCCTAACCCGCGTCTATATTATCAGCGCAACGTCCGAGTCTCGGAGTCCCTCAACTATGGCAACATTCTATCCCCAACCATCTGAAGCTCGCTTTCATGCGCTGCGTTTATTACCGGGCCAAGAAGTCTTTTCAGCGCTACACGCTTTTATCCAGCAGCATCAACTACAGGCAGCCTGGATAGCGGGTTGCACCGGCAGTTTGACCAACATTGCTCTGCGCTTCGCCGGACGTGAAGAAACCACATTACTTACGGGTACGTGGGAAATTATCTCTCTGAACGGCACGCTGGAACTTACCGGCGAGCATCTTCATCTGGCGGTTGCTGACCCACACGGCGCGATGCTGGGCGGACACATGATGCCGGGCTGTACCGTGCGAACCACGCTGGAACTGGTGATTGGCGAGTTGACGTCTCTGGCATTCAGCCGTCAGCCCTGCGCCGTTTCCGGTTATGACGAACTGGTTATTTCATCCCGCTAACGATTCACTTATACGAGGTCTTTTATGGCGCGTCGCCAATTTTCCAGCCAGTCTCTGGTTCTTATTGTCATTGCTATCGCCATCAACATGGTCGGTGGGCAGCTTATCAGCATGTTGAAATTACCTATTTTTCTCGACTCGATTGGCACGTTGATCAGCGCGGTGCTGTTAGGACCGGTTGTGGGGATGCTAACCGGATTACTCACTAACCTGTTGTGGGGGTTGCTGACCGATCCGATCGCCGCCGCCTTTGCGCCCGTCGCCATGGTTATTGGACTGGTCGCCGGTTGGCTGGCACGGGCGGGATGGTTTCGCACCTTACCCAAAGTCGTGGTCAGCGGCGTAATTATCACGCTTGCCGTGACCCTCGTTGCCGTGCCGATTCGCACGACTCTGTTCGGCGGTGTCACTGGCAGCGGCGCGGATCTTTTTGTCGCCTGGATGCACTCGGTCGGTCAGAACCTGGTGGAGTCCGTCGCCATCACCGTCATCGGTGCAAATCTGGTCGATAAAATCCTCACGGCAATCATCGTCTGGGTGCTGCTGCGACAGCTTCCGCTGCGCACCACGCGCCATTTCCCTACGATGTCTGCCGTGCGCTAAATGCATCCGTTTACGTCGTTAACTCTATGGGTGCTTGCCGCCTGCTCCACGCTCCTGCTGCCAGCCGGAGTGCCGCTCAGCTTGTACAGCGCCGCGACATTTGTCGGTTTGCTATGTATGAAGGCTACGCGGTCGCGGGCGAAATACGTACTCTGGCTGATGATTCCCTTAGGACTGGGGCTATGGCTGGTACACGGCGGATGGCTTACCGAGTGGATTAGCGGGCAGCCGCGCGTACCAGAACGCTGGGTCGATGCCGTTACTCTCTGGCTGCGGATCCTGGCCATTGTGTCGACATCGCAGATGTGGATGCAGTACGTGCCGGTTGCGCGTTTTATGCGCGCCCTGTTTGCTTCACGCCTGCCGCCAGGCGTTGCCTATCTGTTCGCAGGCCCGCTGCTGGTGGTTGAACAGCTCAAACACCAATTGGCGATTATTCACGAGGCTCAGCGCGCACGCGGCGTACCGCTGGATGAGTCCTGGTACCAACGTTTACGCGCTATGCCGGCATTAATTGTGCCGCTCACCCATAACGCGCTCAATGACTTGGCCGTTCGCGGTGCAGCGCTCGATATGCGGGGATTTCGCCTGCATCGCACTCGCACCACGCTATGGGCGCCGCCAGACAGCACCTTACAACGTCTGGCCCGCTACGGTATGGTGGTTCTGATGGCAGTTGAGACAGGAATCTGGATATGGTTACGTTAGAGCAGTTTCGCTATATTCCGACGCACGCTATGCGGCCATCCGCCTGTTACGATTTCCATTACGCCAGGCCTGGTATGGTGGCTATTTTTGGTGAGAACGGCAGCGGGAAAAGTACGCTGGCACAGCTGATGGCTGGCTGGTACCCCGACTTCCTTCCGGGAGAAATTGAGGGCACAGGCACGCTACTGGGTAATCCCATCGGGCAACTATCGCTGGTCGAGCAGTCGAGTACCATCCAGCTTGTGCAGCAGTCACCTTACCTGCAGCTTTCAGGTTGTACTTTCAGCGTGGAGGAAGAAGTGGCGTTTGGCCCGGAAAATCTCTGCCTTACCGAGACTGAAATTATGCAGCGCATAGATGCCGCCCTTACGCTGACGGAATGTCAGCCTCTGCGCCATCGTCATCCCGGCACCCTTTCCGGCGGGGAAACCCAGCGGGTAGTCATTGCCAGCGCACTCGCCATGCAGCCGAAAATATTGATTCTGGATGAAGCGTTCAGTCGCCTGACGGCGCAAGCCACGGCAATGCTGCTGGCGCGACTGCAACAGTGGGCACAGGAACAGCATGCTTTGGTGATACTTTTCGAACGCAACCCTTCACCTTTTCTCAGCTACTGCCAGCAGGCATGGCAGCTGCGCGACGGAGCATTGTCATCACTATGCTAACGCTAAACCAGATCAGCTATCGCTGGCCGAACGCCGCCGATGACTGTTTACGCAATATTTCGCTGGAACTCCAGGAGGGGGAATGGCTGGCGCTAACGGGCGATAATGGCGCAGGAAAATCCACACTTTTGCGCATCATGGCCGGGCTACTGACGCCCTCATCCGGCACAATAACCGTTCAAAATCGTGCTATTGCGCAACTGAAAAACCGGGAGCGCGCCAGGGTGCTCGGCGTACTGTTTCAGGAAGCGGAGAATCAAATCTTTCACAGCAAGGTTGCAGAGGAAGTTGCCTTCGGATTACGGCTACAGAAGCTTCCGGCGACTGAAATTGCGCAACGCACGATGGCGGCGCTGCAATTATGTCAGTTAGAGGATGTCGCCGACGCGCACCCGCTCGATCTGCATACTGCACAACGACGTATGGTTGCCGTCGCCAGTCTGGAAGCCCTCAAACCCGCTATTCTACTGCTGGATGAGCCCAGCCGGGACTTTGATGCACACTGGCTTGACGTCTTCGAAAACTGGCTGGCAGTGTGTCGTACACGTGGCACCAGCGTTGTAGCGATCAGTCATGACGCTGCATTTACGCAGCGCCATTTTTCGCGCATAGTACGTCTTGAAGCAGGTCAGCTACGCACGTAACTACCCTGATAAGCAAAAAAACGGGCCGCCTGAGCGACCCGTTTTCACCGTAATCGAAATTACAGCAGTTCTTTTGCTTTCGCGACCACGTTGTCTACGGTGAAGCCGAATTCTTCAAACAGCAGTTCTGCCGGTGCAGACTCACCAAAGGTAGTCATACCGACAATAGCGCCGTTCAGGCCCACGTATTTGAACCAGTAGTCAGCAATGCCAGCTTCGATAGCGACGCGAGCAGAGACGGCTTTCGGCAGTACGGATTCACGGTAAGCCGCATCCTGCTTGTCGAATGCATCGGTAGACGGCATGGAAACCACGCGCGCTTTCACGCCTTCAGCGGTCAGTTTGTCCCAGGCAGCCACGGCAAGTTCAACTTCAGAACCGGTGGCGATGAAGATCAACTCCGGCTGACCCGCGCAATCTTTCAGCACGTAGCCACCGCGAGCGATGTTCGCCAGTTGCTCTGCGGTACGTTCCTGCTGTGCCAGGTTCTGACGGGAGAGGATCAGCGCGGTCGGGCCGTCCTGACGCTCAACACCGTATTTCCATGCTACTGCGGATTCAACCTGGTCACACGGACGCCATGTGCTCATGTTCGGGGTCACACGCAGAGAAGCAACCTGCTCTACCGGCTGGTGAGTCGGGCCATCTTCACCCAGACCGATGGAGTCGTGAGTATAGACCATCACCTGACGCTGTTTCATCAGCGCAGCCATACGCACCGCGTTACGGGCATATTCCACGAACATCAGGAAGGTGGAGGTGTACGGCAGGAAACCACCATGCAGGGAAATACCGTTTGCGATAGCGGTCATACCGAATTCACGTACACCGTAATGGATGTAGTTACCGGCAGTATCTTCGTTGATGGCCTTAGAACCAGACCACAGAGTCAGGTTAGACGGTGCCAGGTCAGCAGAGCCGCCGAGGAATTCAGGCAGCAGAGGACCGAAGGCTTCAATCGCGTTCTGAGAAGCTTTACGGCTGGCGATTTTCGCCGGATTAGCCTGCAGCTTAGCAATGAACTCGTTGGCTTTCGCGTCGAAGTCAGACGGCATTTCACCTTTCATACGACGGGTGAATTCAGCAGCTTCCTGCGGGAAAGCTTTGGCATAAGCAGCGAACTTCTCGTTCCATGCGGCTTCTTTTGCCTGGCCGGCTTCTTTCGCATCCCACTGCGCGTAGATTTCAGACGGGATTTCGAACGGCGCGTATTTCCAGCCCAGCTGTTCGCGGGTCAGTGCGATTTCTGCATCGCCCAGCGGTGCACCGTGAGAGTCGTGGGTACCGGCTTTGTTCGGAGAACCGAAACCGATGATGGTTTTGCACATCAGCAGGGACGGTTTGTCGGTCACTGCGCGTGCTTCTTCAACAGCGCGTTTAATCGCGTCAGCATCGTGACCATCTACACCACGAATCACGTGCCAGCCGTAAGCTTCGAAACGCTTCGCGGTGTCATCGGTGAACCAGCCTTCAACGTGGCCATCGATAGAGATGCCGTTGTCATCGTAGAACGCAACCAGTTTACCCAGTTTCAGCGTACCAGCCAGGGAACATACCTCGTGAGAGATACCTTCCATCATGCAGCCGTCGCCCATGAAAGCATAGGTGAAGTGGTCAACGATGTCGTGACCAGGACGGTTAAACTGCGCCGCCAGCGTTTTTTCAGCGATAGCCATACCCACTGCATTCGCAATGCCCTGACCCAAAGGACCGGTCGTGGTTTCAACACCCGCGGTGTAACCCACTTCCGGGTGACCCGGCGTTTTGGAGTGCAGCTGACGGAAGTTCTGCAGCTCGGACATCGGCAGATCATAGCCGGTGAGGTGCAGCAGGCTGTAAATCAGCATTGAACCGTGGCCGTTAGACAGCACGAAACGGTCACGGTCAGCCCAGGACGGGTTAGTCGGGTTGTGGTTCAGGAAATCACGCCACAGGACTTCGGCAATGTCAGCCATACCCATCGGGGCACCCGGGTGACCGGATTTGGCTTTCTGTACTGCGTCCATGCTCAGCGCACGAATAGCATTGGCAAGCTCTTTACGTGAGGACATTTTGACTCCAGATCGGATAATGAAGGCCACGCCCTAAACGACTTGACGACAGCGCGTTTTGGGCTACGCCGGAAAAAAGTGCCAACAATGTAACCCAAGCCGCGTGTCATGTACATGGAGCATCCTTTTACCGCTTCAGAAATCTCTGGATCATGCGCGCAAGTTGCGCAATCTTCTCGCCCGCTTATTGTTCTTTTCTTTATACTTATGCCGAGCGTCGGTTCACCTGCAAACGACGCATTTTTTAGAATAATCCTGACTTTGTGCGGAAGAGAAAAAATGAAAATTCGCGCTTTACTGCTTGCTACGAGCATGGCGGCGGCATTGACCGGCTGCCAGAACATGGACTCAAACGGACTGCTTTCCTCAGGCGCAGAGGCTTTTCAGGCCTACAGTCTGAGCGATGCGCAGGTAAAAGCGCTGAGCGATCAGGCCTGTAAGGATATGGACAGCAAAGCTACGATCGCCCCGGCTGGCAGCGAGTATGCAACGCGTCTTGGCAAAATCGCCGCCGCGCTTGGCGATAACATTAACGGCCAGCCGGTGAACTACAAAGTCTATATGGCGAAAGATGTAAATGCCTTTGCCATGGCGAACGGCTGTATCCGCGTATACAGCGGCCTGATGGATATGATGACAGACAACGAAGTCGAAGCGGTGATCGGCCACGAAATGGGTCACGTTGCGCTGGGTCACGTGAAAAAAGGGATGCAGGTTGCGCTGGGTACGAACGCCGTGCGCGCAGCTGCGGCTTCCGCTGGCGGGATTGTCGGCAGCCTGTCGCAATCGCAATTGGGCGATCTTGGCGAGAAACTGGTGAACTCGCAGTTCTCCCAGCGTCAGGAATCCGAGGCGGATGATTACTCGTATGATCTGTTGCGCAAACGTGGGATCAATCCGGCTGGCTTAGCCACCAGTTTTGAGAAACTGGCAAAACTGGAAGCAGGACGTCAAAGCTCAATGTTTGACGATCATCCGGCATCCGCAGAACGTGCGCAACATATTCGCGATCGCATGAGCGCAGACGGGATCAAATAATCTTCGAACAGTGCCGGATGGCGGCGTGAACGCCTTATCCGGCCTACAGAATTACAAATTTAGTCCAATGATCGGGCGTTATTGGCGAGGCCAGTTTGAGACCGGACAGCGCACAGCCACCGGAGCGTACACGTAGTACGTGAGGATGGCGAGCACTGCCCGGGTTCAAAATGGCGAGTAAAATAGCCCGAAACCGTTACTCGCCTTTTTTCGCCGCCTGGATATAGAGCATTTCTAATGCTAACGTTGCCGCCGCCAGTGCGGTGATCTCTGACTGATCGTAGGCCGGAGCCACTTCAACAACATCCATCCCGACGATGTTCAGATCTTTCAGACCACGTACCAGTTTAATAGCACGATCGGAAGTCAGACCGCCGATCACTGGCGTACCGGTTCCTGGTGCAAACGCCGGATCCAGACAGTCGATATCAAAAGTCAGGTATACCGGCATATCACCGACAATCTGCTTAACCTGAGCGATAATGTCATCAACGCTGCGGTCGTTAACCTGGCACGCATCCAGTACGGTAAAGCCGTTGTCTTTGTCAAACTCGGTACGAATACCGATCTGCACAGAGTGATTCGGATCGATCAGACCTTCGTTCGGCGCAGTGTAGAACATGGTACCGTGGTCGAATTCGCAGCCGTTCGCGTAGGTGTCGGTGTGAGCATCAAAGTGCACCAGCGCCATTTTACCAAAGTGTTTAGCGTGTGCGCGCAGCAGCGGTAGCGTGACGAAGTGGTCGCCGCCAAAGGAGAGCATGCGCTTACCGGCAGACAGCAGCTTCTCAGCATGCGCCTGCAGTTTTTCACTCATTTCACGCGCATCCCCGAACGCATAAACCAGATCGCCGCAGTCCACCACGTTCAGGCGCTCGCGCATATCGAAGTTCCACGGGAATCGGTTGTGCTCCCAGGCCAGGTTGGTGGACACCTGACGGATTGCCGCCGGACCATGACGCCCGCCCGCACGACCAGACGTTGCCATATCAAACGGTACACCGGTGATCACCCAGTCGGCGTCGCTGTCGTACGGCATGAAGTTCATCGGCAGACGTAAAAAACCAAAGGCGTTAGAAACCAGGGAGTTGTCGTATTGATGACCTAAGGTGCTCATGTACTGACCTCTTTAAAAATCGATGAAAAAAAATCCCCTCCGCGTCGTTAAGCCCGACGAGGAAGGGATTGATTTGGTAACTGCATATTTACGGCAAATTATCGCCGTTATTTTGTACGGATTCAAGTGAGTGCCACAAATGCTGCCCCCGCGGATTCCGACTGCCGGATGGCGGCTTCGCCTTATCCGGCCTACTTTCGTAGGAACGGTAAGCGCAGCGCCACCAGGCATTTATCGTTACTCATCTTCCAGATAAGTATAACCGTACAGACCGGCTTCAAACTCTTCGAGGAACTGCTGTTGCAGCTCAGCGTCCAGATCGGTGTTTTTCACCTGGTCACGGAACTGCGTCAGCAGGGTGTTCGGATCCAGCTGCACGTATTGCAGCATATCCGCCACGGTATCCCCTTCGTCGGACAGCTCAACTTCTACGCTGCCGTCAGGGAAGACGAACACGTCAACCGCTTCGGTATCACCAAACAAGTTGTGCATGTTGCCGAGGATCTCCTGGTACGCACCTACCATAAAGAAGCCAAGCATCGGCGGGTTCTCAGGGTCGTATTCCGGCATCGGCATGGTGGTCGCAATGCCATCACCGTCAACGTAGTGGTCGATAGCGCCATCAGAGTCGCAGGTGATATCCAACAGCACCGCACGGCGTTCAGGCACCTGATTCAACCCTTCCAGCGGCATTACCGGGAACAGCTGATCGATCCCCCACGCATCCGGCATCGACTGGAACAGCGAGAAGTTGACGTAAATCTTATCCGCCATACGCTCCTGCAGCTCGTCGATAATCGGACGGTGCGCACGGTTGCTCGGGTCGAGTTGTTTCTGCACTTCATGGCACATGTTCAGATACAGCTGCTCTGCCCACGCACGCTCCTGCAGGCTAAAGGTGCCTGAAGAGTACCCAACGTGAATATCGTGCAGATCCATCTGGCTGTCGTGCAGCCATTCACGCAGCGAACGACGGGTTCCCGGTTCATGCATCTCTTGCCAGGTTTCCCACATGCTTTGCAGGGCACGTGGCGCATCGTCAGCCGGAGGTGTGGCTTCGGTGTGTTCGCTACGCTCAACGCCGATAATGTTAGATACCAGCACGGTATGGTGCGCGGTTACCGCGCGGCCAGACTCGGTGATTACCGTCGGATGCGGCAGACCGTGTTCTTCACAGGCGTCACCAATAGCCCAGATGATGTTGTTGGCGTATTCGTTCAAACCGTAGTTTACGGAACAGTCAGACTGCGAACGGGTACCTTCGTAATCCACACCCAGACCACCGCCCACGTCGAAGCACTGGATATTAACGCCAAGCTTGTGCAGCTCAACGTAGAAACGCGCCGACTCACGTACGCCGGTGGCGATATCACGAATGTTCGCCATTTGGGAGCCGAGATGGAAGTGCAGCAACTGGATGCTGTCCAGACGACCACGCTCGCGCAGAATTTCTACCAGTTGCAGCACCTGGTTTGCCGCCAGGCCGAATTTTGATTTCTCACCGCCGGAGGACTGCCACTTGCCAGAGCCCTGCGACGCCAGACGCGCACGCACGCCCAGACGCGGAACGACATTCAGGCGTTCAGCTTCATCCAGCACGATAGCGATTTCAGACATCTTCTCGATGACCAGATAGACCTTATGGCCCATCTTCTCGCCAATCAGTGCCAGACGGATATATTCGCGGTCTTTATAACCGTTACACACGATCACGCTACGGGTCATTCCGGCATGGGCCAGAACGGCCATCAATTCAGCTTTGGAACCAGCTTCCAGCCCCAGCGGTTCGCCGGAGTGGATCAGCGATTCAATCACGCGACGATGCTGGTTGACCTTGATCGGGTAAACGAGGAAATAGTCACCGTTGTAACCGTAAGATTCACGGGCTCGTTTAAACGCGGCGTTAATCGAACGCAAACGATGTTGCAGGATCTGCGGGAAGCAGAACAATGCAGGCAGACGCTGGCCCTGCGCTTCACGGGCTTTCACCAACTCAGCAAGGTCAACGCGCGCTTCGGGTACGTCCGGATCCGGGCACACGCTGATGTGGCCCAGTTCATTGACGTCGTAGTAGTTATTACCCCACCAGGCAATATTGTAAGTACGCAGCATCTTGCTGGCTTCCTGGGAACTCATTGCAACCTCCTGCATGGAGCGTAGTACACCGTGTTCGCCTGCTGACGAAGGCGAACCCAAAGAAATGTCGTCAGACATAGCGAACCTCAAATTTTATTAACAAGTGTAAAACAGTTGACTACTATCGCAATCCGAAGACGCGATAACAACCCAAATACAGGCAGAATTTGCAGCAGATAGTGCTGACGCTCCGACTGTGCGACCGGTTTCTTTTTCATATCAATGTAAACACGTAACCGAACTTAATGCTGACGGTTCGGCGAAACCACGAGAAAACTCTTGTTTACCAAGAGCGCCCTTGTTCAGTTCTTAGTGACCGTTACCGGCCCTGGAGTCCTGAGAAGCGCCGAGATGGGTATAACATCGGCAGGTATGCAAGATGCAGATTGCGGGGAACATATGTACACCAGAACGGTGCGACAGATTCAGCAGAATACAACGGTTCATTATCTCGTATCACCTCCACGGTTGCTCCTGACGGAACGAACCCACAAGCCAAAGCTAAAGTCTTAACCCGGCTGGAAGTGGCAACACGATGAAAACGTCGTGTGCTTTTGTCTATCCTAAATAATCCGAGTTGCGGGAAGGCGGCAACGCAGGGAGTCCCCCGGAGCTTACATGAGTAAGTGACTGGGGCAAGCGAGGAAGCCAACGCACATGCAACTTGAAGTATGACGGATATGAGCCGCGCGCCGCGTTTTATACCCATAAGGAAGTCAAAAAGCAAAAGATAAATGCGCGCATTGCCAGCACCGTCAGGAAAAATTTCCAGTTACATTTTCAGTACAATGCGACCTCAATCAAAAAAAGCTGGAAATCAGGCGAAGAACTGTCCTAAAATAGCCGTCCAGATGTTAATCCATCTATACCGATTAACACTCAGACTGCCAGTGTCCGTCATCTGCAGACTCATGGTAGAATCTTCTACACATGGCTATTCCACTCGACAGTTTGAGCTAACCAAATTCTCCTTAGGTGAAATTAAATATGGCAAAACACCTTTTTACGTCCGAGTCCGTATCAGAAGGGCATCCTGACAAAATCGCTGACCAAATCTCTGATGCCGTGCTGGATGCAATCCTTGAACAGGATCCGAAAGCACGCGTTGCCTGCGAAACCTACGTCAAAACCGGTATGGTTTTAGTTGGCGGTGAGATCACCACCAGCGCATGGGTTGATATCGAAGAGATCACCCGTAATACGGTTCGCGAAATTGGCTATGTGCATTCCGACATGGGCTTTGACGCCAACTCTTGTGCGGTACTGAGCGCGATTGGTAAACAGTCTCCGGACATCAACCAGGGTGTTGACCGCGCCGATCCGCTGGAACAGGGCGCAGGCGACCAGGGTCTGATGTTTGGTTATGCAACCAACGAAACCGATGTGCTGATGCCAGCTCCAATTACCTATGCTCACCGTCTGGTGCAGCGTCAGGCTGAAGTGCGTAAAAATGGCACCTTATCCTGGCTGCGTCCGGATGCAAAAAGCCAGGTTACCTTCCAGTATGACGACGGCAAAATCGTCGGTATTGATGCGGTTGTTCTGTCGACTCAGCACTCTGAAGACATCGATCAGAAATCGCTGCAAGAAGCCGTTATGGAAGAGATCATCAAGCCGGTACTGCCTACTGAATGGCTGACTGCTTCGACCAAGTTCTTCATCAACCCAACCGGTCGTTTCGTAATCGGCGGTCCAATGGGCGACTGTGGACTGACAGGTCGTAAAATCATCGTTGATACCTACGGCGGCATGGCGCGTCACGGCGGCGGTGCATTCTCTGGTAAGGATCCGTCTAAAGTTGACCGTTCCGCAGCCTATGCAGCTCGTTACGTCGCGAAAAACATTGTTGCCGCTGGTCTGGCTGATCGCTGTGAGATTCAGGTTTCCTACGCAATCGGCGTGGCTGAACCGACCTCTATCATGGTGGAAACGTTTGGTACTGAAAAAGTGCCTTCTGAGCAACTGACCCTGCTGGTGCGCGAGTTCTTCGACCTGCGCCCGTATGGCCTGATTCAGATGCTGGATCTGCTGCACCCGATTTACAAAGAAACTGCTGCTTACGGTCACTTTGGTCGCGAACATTTCCCATGGGAAAAAACCGACAAAGCCGCTCTGCTGCGTGAAGCTGCCGGTCTGAAGTAATTCCCTCACGGTTCAACGCTTATGAAGACCAGCCTCGCGCTGGTCTTTTTTATGTCCATTTCTCTTCCATACCCCATAGCCAAAGCTACGCTAACCTCCCTTGTTGTAAACAGCAAATGAAAGCGATTACATATCGTAGAATTTCGATCCAACATGAATCAACATCTCTTCGTTACTGTGATTGCATCACTGTTACATTATATTTCAGCATTATCTTAAACCCAGACAATCAATGTTATTCATGTGAAATAAATAACGTTATTTTTCAATCAAATAACCAATAACTTACATGAATGCCAGTGTAACCGATTACACTAATGTGATGTGATTCGCATTTTTTTACCCCGTACTCACCTACCCTTAACATCAACAAAACTAGCTACCCAACCGGAGGGCATCATGCCTGACAATAAAAAAACGGGGCGTTCCAACAAAGCCATGACATTTTTTGTCTGCTTTCTTGCAGCCCTGGCTGGATTACTTTTTGGCCTGGATATCGGTGTTATTGCCGGAGCTTTACCGTTCATCACCGACGAGTTCCAAATTACCCCCCACACTCAGGAATGGGTGGTGAGTTCGATGATGTTTGGTGCAGCCGTGGGTGCCGTCGGCAGCGGTTGGCTCTCCTTCAAACTGGGGCGTAAAAAGAGTTTGATGATCGGCGCAATCCTGTTTGTTGCCGGTTCACTGTTTTCCGCCGCGGCACCAAACGTTGAAGTGCTGTTGGTTTCCCGCGTGCTGCTCGGCCTTGCGGTAGGCGTTGCGTCTTATACCGCGCCGCTTTACCTGTCTGAAATTGCCCCGGAAAAAATTCGTGGCAGCATGATCTCTATGTATCAGTTGATGATCACCATCGGTATTTTGGGTGCGTATCTTTCCGATACGGCGTTTAGCTACAGCGGCGCATGGCGCTGGATGCTGGGCGTGATCATCATCCCTGCCCTGCTGCTGCTGGTTGGCGTTATCTTCCTGCCGGACAGCCCACGCTGGTTTGCTGCTAAACGTCGTTTTGTCGATGCTGAACGTGTTCTGTTGCGTTTGCGTGATACCAGCGCAGAAGCCAAACGCGAGCTGGATGAAATTCGTGAAAGTCTGCAGGTGAAGCAGAGCGGCTGGGCGCTGTTTAAAGAAAACAGCAACTTCCGCCGCGCGGTATTCCTTGGCGTCCTGTTACAGGTGATGCAGCAGTTCACCGGGATGAACGTCATTATGTATTACGCACCGAAAATCTTTGAGCTGGCGGGCTACACCAACACCACAGAGCAGATGTGGGGGACTGTTATCGTCGGTCTGACCAACGTGCTGGCAACCTTTATCGCCATTGGCCTGGTTGACCGTTGGGGCCCGCTGATCCTCGGCTTTATCGTGATGGCCGTCGGTATGGGCGTGCTGGGCACGATGATGCACGTGGGTATTCACTCGGCATCCGCACAATACTTCGCTGTACTGATGCTGCTGATGTTTATCGTTGGCTTTGCCATGAGCGCCGGTCCGCTGATTTGGGTTCTGTGCTCTGAAATCCAACCGCTGAAAGGCCGCGATTTCGGTATCACCTGCTCTACCGCAACCAACTGGATTGCCAATATGATCGTCGGTGCAACCTTCCTGACGATGCTGAACTCGCTGGGAAGCGCCAATACTTTCTGGGTCTACGGTGGTCTGAACGTCCTGTTCATCTTCCTGACCCTGTGGCTGATACCTGAAACTAAAAATGTCTCTCTGGAACACATTGAACGTAACCTGATGAAAGGTCGTAAACTGCGCGAAATTGGCGCACACGACTAATCACGAAAAGCTTCCTCCCCCGCGGGAGGAAGCCTTCCTCTTGCAGTCCCTTCCCTGCCGCACTATCCTCTGGCGTTATGAAAACCTCCCGTCTCCCTATCGCCATCCAGCAAGCCGTTATGCGCAGCCTGCGGGAAAAACTCGCTCAGGCCAATCTCAAGCTAGAACGCAATTACCCGGAGCCAAAGCTGGTTTACCAACAGCGCGGAACCGCCGCGGGTACCGCGTGGCTACAAACCTACGAAATTCGTCTGAATCCCGTCCTGCTGATGGAGAACGTTGACGCGTTCGTTAACGAAGTGGTGCCCCATGAACTGGCGCATTTACTGGTGTGGAAATACTTTGGCCGCGTGCCGCCGCACGGCAAAGAGTGGAAATGGATGATGGAAAGCGTGCTGGGCGTGCCAGCCCGACGTACGCATCAGTTCGAACTGCAATCCGTGCAGCGTAAGACCTTTACTTACCGCTGCAAGTGTCAGGAACACCAACTGACCGTACGCCGCCATAACCGCGTGATACGCGGCGAAGCCACCTACCGCTGCGTTCACTGCGGCGAACCACTGATTGCAGAATAATCTTCAGAATTATCAGGAACTTTTCTGATCTAACTGATTGCATACAGGAATGACTTTCGCTACGTTGCGGGCTCGTTTTGACACGGAGTTCGTGATGTACCGTAATTTTTCTTTTGCTGCGGCCTTGTTAGCCGCAGCATTTTCAGGCCCGGCTTTAGCCGAAGGCATCAACAGTTTTTCTCAGGCAAAAGCGGCGGGCGTCAAAGTTAACGCCGATGCACCAGGCGATTTCTACTGCGGTTGTAAAATTAACTGGCAAGGCAAAAAAGGGGTCGTGGACCTCGAATCCTGCGGCTATAAAGTGCGAAAAAACGAAAACCGCGCCAGTCGAATTGAATGGGAGCACGTTGTCCCCGCCTGGCAGTTTGGTCATCAGCGTCAGTGCTGGCAGGACGGAGGGCGTAAAAACTGCGCTAAAGATCCGGTCTATCGCAAAATGGAAAGCGATATGCATAACCTGCAGCCTGCGGTAGGTGAAGTGAATGGCGATCGCGCTAACTTCATGTACAGCCAGTGGAACGGTGGCGAAGGCCAGTATGGACAGTGCGCGATGAAGGTTGATTTCAAAGAGAAAGTTGCCGAGCCGCCTGCCCGCGCCCGTGGCGCCATCGCGCGTACCTATTTTTATATGCGCGACCAATACAACCTGACGCTCTCTCGCCAGCAAACCCAGCTTTTTAATGCCTGGAATAAGCAGTATCCGGTCACCGACTGGGAGTGTGAGCGCGACGAACGCATCGCGAAGGTACAGGGGAATCATAACCCCTATGTGCAACGCGCTTGCCAGGCGCAAAAGAGCTAACCTACACTAGCGGCAATATTTTTAACCATGCCCTGCCTGTTGCAGCCCAGGGCCATGACGCGGATGTTTAACTATGCGCATTCCTCGCATTTATCACCCAGAGCCACTCGCTTCCGGTAGCCAAATTTCACTGTGTGAAGATGCTGCCAACCATATCGGCCGCGTACTACGTATGGGGCCAGGCCAGCCGCTACAGCTGTTTGATGGCAGCAATCAGGTATTCGACGCCGAAATTACCCACGCCAGTAAGAAAAGCGTGGAAGTGAAGGTGCTTAACGCTGAACTCGACGATCGGGAATCACCGTTGCATATCCACCTGGGCCAGGTAATGTCGCGCGGTGAAAAAATGGAATTTACTATCCAGAAATCGATTGAACTGGGTGTAAGCCTCATTACGCCACTTTTTTCTGAGCGTTGCGGCGTTAAACTGGACAATGAACGCCTGAACAAGAAGCTCCAGCAGTGGCAGAAAATCGCCATTGCCGCCTGCGAACAGTGCGGTCGTAATCGGGTGCCTGAAATTCGCCCGGCAATGGACCTGGAAGCATGGTGCGCAGAACAGGACGAAGGACTGAAGCTCAATCTGCATCCTCGCGCCAGCGCCAGCATTAACACGCTGCCGCTCCCGGTGGAGCGTATCCGCTTGCTGATTGGCCCGGAAGGTGGGTTGTCGGCAGATGAAATTGCCATGACCGCACGGTATCAGTTTACTGATATTCTGTTAGGACCTCGCGTTCTGCGTACTGAGACAACTGCGCTCACCGCCATTACCGCGCTTCAGGTGCGTTTTGGCGATCTGGGCTAAGGCATAAACGGAGAAGAACATGATCAAGCTCGGCATCGTGATGGATCCCATCGCAAGCATCAACATCAAGAAAGATTCCAGTTTCGCTATGCTGCTGGAAGCGCAACGCCGCGGTTACGAAATTCATTATATGGAGATGGCCGATCTTTATCTGATCAACGGTGAAGCCCGCGCCCATACGCGTACCCTGAGCGTAGAGCAGAACTACGACAAATGGTATGAGTTCAAGAGCGAACAGGATCTCCCGCTGGCAGACCTGGACGTTATTCTGATGCGTAAGGATCCGCCGTTTGATACCGAGTTCATCTACGCGACCTATATTCTGGAACGTGCAGAAGAGAAAGGAACGCTGATCGTCAACAAACCGCAGAGCCTGCGCGACTGCAACGAAAAGTTGTTCACCGCATGGTTTGCCGATCTGACGCCGGAAACGCTGGTCACGCGTAATAAAGCGCAGCTGAAAGCCTTCTGGCAAAAACACAGCGACATCATTCTCAAACCGCTGGACGGCATGGGCGGGGCCTCTATTTTCCGCGTGAAGGAAGGCGATCCGAACCTTGGCGTTATTGCGGAAACGCTGACCGAGCACGGTACCCGCTACTGCATGGCGCAGAACTATCTGCCAGCCATTAAAGACGGCGATAAACGCGTGCTGGTGGTCGATGGCGAACCCGTTCCTTACTGCCTGGCGCGTATTCCGCAGGGTGGTGAAACCCGTGGCAACCTGGCCGCAGGTGGTCGTGGCGAGCCGCGTCCATTAACCGACAGTGACTGGGAAATTGCCCGTCGCATTGGGCCAACGCTGAAAGCGAAAGGTTTGATTTTTGTCGGTCTGGATATCATTGGCGATCGTCTGACGGAAATTAACGTCACCAGCCCAACCTGTATTCGTGAAATTGAAGCGGAGTTCCCGGTTTCGATTACCGGTATGCTGATGGATGCTATTGAAGCGCGCCTGCAAAAATAAAAGAACTCGCCGGTAGAAGGGACCCTACCAATACTAATAGTGACAGCGCTCCTGTTTGTACGCATACTGGGCGCTGTTGCTTTTTTGAACCAGGAAACAGAACCTCTGACAATGAATTTACAGCATCACTTTCTAATTGCCATGCCTGCTCTCCAGGATCCAATTTTCCGCCGTTCCGTGGTGTATATCTGCGAACACAATGAGAACGGAGCAATGGGGATTATCGTCAATAAGCCTCTGGAAAACTTACAAATTGAAGGGATTCTGGAAAAGCTGAAGATTACTCCAGAAGAACGCGATCCGGCCATTCGTCTGGATAAGCCCGTGATGCTCGGCGGCCCGTTGGCAGAAGACCGTGGATTTATACTTCATACCCCACCGTCGCGCTTTGCATCCAGTATTCGCATTTCTGATAACACCATCATCACAACCTCCCGCGATGTATTAGAAACTCTGGGCACGCAGGAGCAACCATCCGAGGTGCTGGTGGCATTAGGCTATTCATCATGGGAAAAGGGCCAACTGGAACAAGAGTTACTGGATAACGCCTGGCTTACGGCCCCTGCCGATCTCAACATCTTATTCAAAACGCCGATTGCCGACCGCTGGCGCGATGCGGCGAAGCTTATCGGGATAGATATTCAGACCATGCCCGGCGTGGCGGGACACGCATGATGAACGGAACATTACTCTCTTTTGATTTTGGTACGAAAAGTATCGGCGTCGCCGTGGGTCAGCGCATTACCGGTACGGCCAGGCCATTGCCCGCCATCAAAGCACAGGACGGTACGCCAGACTGGAATTTGATTGAACGCCTGCTGAAAGAGTGGCAACCGGATGAAATCATTGTCGGCCTGCCGCTCAACATGGATGGCACCGAACAGCCCCTTACCGCGCGCGCACGTAAATTCGCTAACCGCATTCATGGTCGCTTTGGCGTAACCGTAACGCTGCACGATGAACGTTTGAGCACCGTCGAAGCCCGCTCAGGCCTGTTTGAGCAAGGCGGTTACCGGGCGTTGAATAAAGGCAAAGTGGACTCCGCTTCTGCCGTTATTATCCTGGAAAGCTATTTCGAGCAAGGCTATTAAAGCCGCCCCTGCGCCTGTCGCTGCTGTAAACTTTGTGCAAACGTCTGCATACCTGTCTGCTGCCCGGTTTGAATCACGCCGGGTAGCTGATGCGTTTTCCCTTCGCGGATCAAATTGCCCACGGCGGGCGTGTTGACGAGCAGTTCGAATAGCGCCACGCGTCCCCCCTGCTTATCCTCCTCCAGTTTTTGCGAAAGAACCGCCCGCAGGCTATCTGCCAGTTGGTTACGCACAGGATCTTTCTCTGTTGCTGCAAAGGAATCCACCAGCCGCGCGATGGCCTGCGCCGCACCTCGCGTATGTAACGTTGCCAGCACCAGATGTCCGGTCTCCGCCGCCGTTAATGCCAGCCGAATGGTTTCCACGTCGCGCAGCTCACCCAGCAAAATAACGTCGGGATCTTCGCGTAGCGCACCGCGCAAACCGGTGGCGAAAGAGGCGCAGTGTGCTCCCACCTCCCGCTGTTGAATCAGACAACGTCGGCTGGTGTAGCGATATTCAATAGGATCTTCCAGCGTCAGAATGTGCCCCTCAATATGCTGATTAAGATACTCCACCATCGCAGCCAGGGTCGTAGATTTACCGCTGCCGGTAGCGCCTGTCACCAGAATCAACCCGTTTTCACTGTGAAGCAGTTCAGGTATGAACGCGGGAGGCTGAAGATCGTCTAAATGGGGACAATCCAGCGGTAGCAGTCTTAGCGCCAGCGAGGTTCCCTGCAGATGGACAAATGCGCTGGCGCGCAGCCGCCGGGAGTCCGTCAGGGTAACGGCAAAATCAATCTGCCCTTGCTCCTGCAACTGTACCTGTTGTTGCTCACTGAGCCAGCACATCAGCAGATTCTCTACGTCAGGCGCGGTAAACGGTGCGCTTTCGACTTTTCCATGTCTGCGCCAACGCGCAGGCCATGCATTGCACAGGTGTAGATCCGACACGTTATGCTTTACACTAAGGGCCACTATTTCTTCCATATTCATATGAACATCCTCGGAAAATGAACGATATCGCGCATAACCTGGCACATGTCCGGGACAAAATCTCAGCCGCCGCGACGCGTTGCGGGCGGTCTTCAGAAGAAGTTATGTTGCTTGCAGTCAGCAAAACCAAACCTGCGAGCGCCATCGAAGAAGCCATTACCGCAGGGCAACGTGCCTTCGGTGAAAACTATGTCCAGGAAGGGGTGGATAAAATCCGCTACTTTCAGGAAAAAGGCGTCAACGATCTGCAGTGGCACTTTATCGGCCCGCTGCAGTCCAACAAAAGTCGTCTGGTCGCCGAGCACTTTGACTGGTGCCATACGATCGACCGTCTACGTATCGCTGCCCGTCTGAGCGAACAGCGCCCGGCAGACCTGCAGCCGCTGAATGTGCTGATCCAGATTAATATCAGCGATGAGAACAGTAAGTCAGGGATTCCGCTGGCAGAGCTTGATGCCCTGGCCGCTGAAGTCGCTGCGCTGCCGCGCATTACCCTGCGTGGTTTGATGGCTATTCCCGCTCCTGAGTCAGATTATGTAAGGCAGTTTGAAGTTGCACAGCAAATGGCTGTAGCATTTGCCGGGTTGAAAACACGCTATCCAAATATCGATACGCTCTCGCTGGGGATGTCTGATGATATGGATGCCGCTATCGCGGCGGGTAGCACGATGGTGCGCATCGGCACTGCCATTTTTGGTGCTCGTGATTACACTAAAAAATAAGGAAAATTAAGGAACACCATGAATACGTTGACCTTCCTGCTCTCAACGGTAATTGAGCTGTATACCATGGCGCTGCTGCTGCGCGTGTGGATGCAATGGTCTCGCTGCGATTTCTACAACCCGTTCTCGCAGTTTATTGTGAAAATCACTCAGCCCATTATTGGGCCGTTACGCCGTATTATTCCGCCAATGGGGCCCATTGACAGCGCATCAGCATTAGTCGCGCTCGTTCTCAGCTTTATCAAAGCCATCGTGCTATTTAAGGTGGTCACGTTCCAGCCGATCATCTGGATCGCCGCCGTGCTGATTGTCCTGAAGACCATTGGGCTGCTGATTTTCTGGGTGCTGCTGGTAATGGCGATTATGAGCTGGGTCAGCCAGGGTCGCAGTCCGGTGGAGTACGTGCTGATTCAACTGGCGGATCCGCTGTTGCGTCCTATCCGTCGCATACTTCCAGGCATGGGCGGGATCGATTTCTCCCCAATGATTCTGGTTCTGCTGCTCTATGTCATTAACATGGGTATCGCGGAAGTGTTACAGGCGACAGGCAACATACTGCTGCCGGGGCTGTGGATGGCGCTATGAGTGCCGTTACACCCTGCGACGACGGTCTGGTTTTACGGCTCTATATTCAGCCGAAAGCCAGCCGTGACAGTATTGTGGGTTTACATGGCGACGAAGTTAAAGTCGCCATTACCGCCCCGCCGGTCGATGGACAAGCCAACAGCCATCTGGTGAAGTTTCTCGGCAAACAGTTCCGCGTAGCGAAAAGCCAGGTCGTTATTGAGAAGGGCGAGCTTGGTCGTCACAAACAGGTTAAAATTATTCATCCGCAACAGATCCCGCCCGAAATTGCGGCGCTAACTGATTAGGTATCCCATGCAAAAAGTTGTCCTCGCGACCGGCAATGCCGGTAAAGTGCGTGAACTCGCCTCTCTTCTGAGTGATTTCGGTCTTGATGTTGTTGCCCAAACGGATCTGGGAGTTGATTCTGCAGAAGAGACCGGACTGACGTTTATTGAGAACGCCATTCTGAAGGCGCGTCATGCCGCGCAAATTACGGGTTTGCCAGCCATTGCTGATGACTCCGGCCTGGCAGTAAATGCCCTTGGCGGCGCGCCGGGTATCTATTCAGCCCGCTATTCCGGCGAAGATGCGACCGATCAGCAGAACCTGGAAAAACTGCTGCACACCCTGCGGGATGTCCCGGATGACCAGCGTCAGGCGCAATTCCACTGCGTGCTGGTGTATATGCGCCATGCGGACGATCCCACGCCTTTAGTGTGCCACGGAAGCTGGCCGGGCGTGATTACCCGTGAACCGGCCGGAAACGGTGGTTTTGGTTACGACCCAATCTTTTTTGTGCCGTCCGAAGGAAAAACAGCTGCTGAGCTGACCCGCGAAGAAAAAAGTGCGATTTCTCACCGCGGACAGGCACTGAAGCTGCTGCTGGATGCCCTGCGCAATGGTTAACCTTCCGCCGCTAAGTCTTTATATTCACATCCCCTGGTGCGTGCAGAAATGCCCGTACTGCGACTTTAACTCGCATGCGCTTAAGGGCGAGGTTCCTCATGACGACTATGTTCAGCACCTGCTGAACGATCTGGATACTGAGGTGGCCCACGCCCAGGGGCGGGAAGTAAAGACAATTTTTATCGGTGGTGGTACGCCGAGCCTGCTTTCTGGCCCGGCAATGCAAACGCTGCTCGACGGCGTGCGTGCACGGCTGAATCTGGCCGCAGATGCAGAAATCACAATGGAGGCGAATCCCGGGACGGTGGAAGCCGATCGCTTTGTTGATTATCAACGCGCTGGCGTAAACCGTATCTCGATTGGCGTACAGAGCTTTAGCTCCGCCAAACTCGAGCGTCTGGGACGTATTCACGGGCCGGAAGAAGCCAAACGAGCAGCACACCTGGCGAGCGGTCTGGGGCTACGCAGCTTTAACCTCGACCTGATGCATGGTTTGCCAGATCAGACGCTGGAAGAGGCGCTGGGCGATTTACAGCAGGCCATCGCGCTCAACCCACCGCATCTTTCCTGGTATCAGTTGACCATCGAACCCAACACGCTGTTCGGTTCCCGACCGCCTGTTTTACCAGACGATGATGCGCTGTGGGATATTTTTGAGCAAGGCCACCAGTTGCTGACCGCCGCCGGGTATCAACAGTACGAAACCTCAGCCTATGCAAAGCCGGGCTATCAGTGTCAGCACAACCTTAATTACTGGCGTTTTGGCGACTATCTCGGTATTGGCTGCGGCGCGCATGGCAAAATTACGTTCCCGGACGGGCGCATTCTGCGTACCACCAAAACGCGGCATCCGCGTGGCTACATGCAAGGGCGTTATCTCGAAAGCCAGCGTGATGTCGCCGAAGCCGATAAGCCGTTCGAGTTCTTTATGAATCGTTTCCGGTTGCTTGAGGCCGCGCCTCGCGCGGAGTTCAGACAATATACCGGGCTTACCGAGGACGTTATTCGTCGACAGATCGATGAGGCTATTTCCCAGGGCTACCTGAGTGAATGCGATGAATACTGGCAGATTACTCAACACGGTAAGCTGTTTTTGAACTCTCTGTTGGAGCTGTTTCTGGCGGAGTAATACGGTAATGATGTAGGCCGGATAAGGCCTTGAGCCGCATCCGGCAAATTGCCTGATGGCGCTGCGCTTATCAGGCCTACAGGGTTAGGTCGATGAGCGCAGCCACCTTCAGCCATTAATACTGATTAAACATTTCCTGGATCTGCTTAGGATCCTTGGTTTGAGTCAGCGCAAGCTGCAGCAGAACACGTGCTTTTTGCGGGTTCAGGGAACCTGAAGCCACAAATCCGTATTTTGCATCATCAACTTCTGCATCCTGCGTGGTGGCACCCGTTGGTACACGAGATGAACGCACCACAACGGTACCTTTATGCGCGGCGGTTGCCAGCGTATCGAAAATGGTTTTATACAAGTTACCGTTACCTACACCCGCACTAACGATCCCTGCGTAACCCGCATCTACCAGCGCTTTTGCCGGCAGATCGGAGGCGTTAGCATAGTTGTAAACAATCCCAACTTTCGGCAGCTCGGTCAGCTTAGAAACATCGAACGGAGTAGACGTGGTGTGCTTACGCGCAGGCGTACGCTGGTAGTCGATTTTACCGTTATGAATGTAACCCAACGGGCCGTAGTTAACGGATTTGAAGGTAGCAACGTCGGTAGTGTTGGTTTTAGTCACGTCGCGACCATCCATAACGGTGTCGTTCATCACCACCAGCACTCCGCGGTTGGCAGAGGCTTTGTCTGCGGCAGTTACCACTGCGTTATACAGGTTGAACGGGCCATCAGCGCTCATACCCGTAGATGGACGCATGGCGCCGACCAGCACGACCGGCTTGTTGCACTTGACGGTCAGGTCGAGGAAATAGGCGGTTTCTTCCATGGTATCCGTACCATGTGTCACCACGAAGCCGTCGGTTTTATCACACTCGGTATTAATCTTTTTGGCCAGCGTTAACCAGACTTCGTCATTCATATCCTGGGAGCCGATGTTCACCACCTGCTCGCCTTTAACGACAGCGATATCTTTCAACTGAGGTACGGCCTCAACCAGATTTTCTACGCCAACCTTGCCTGCCGTGTAGTTAGATTTTGTCGCGGAATCACCACCGCCGGCAATCGTCCCGCCGGTCGCTAAAATGGTGATGTTTGGCAGTGCAAGCGCCGCGCCGCTGAAACCCATAACCAGTGCGGCAAGCGCCGTTTTCTTGAAAAACTCCATGTTATTTCTCCAGTTACTTGAATTTGCAGCATTATGTCTATCCTACAGATGAATAATGTGACGAGTTCCAATTAACCAGATTTATATCTCCATCAAATTGCCATTCTTAGAGATGGATATCAAAAAAACAGAAAAGTACAAAATAAAACGGCGCAGAATGTTTCTGCGCCGTTAAAAAGAGGTGAAGATTATTTCAGAGTGCTAACCAGCGTTTTACGATCGTTTTCCAGCGTCACGACGCGGGCACAAACATCTTTGCCAAACTGTTGGAAGTCTTGTTCCTGATTCTTCCATTCGTTTTGAATTGAGGTTTGCAAGCCACCAAGGCTACCGAGCACGCCCTGCAACGGATTACCACCACCTTTGAGTACGGCTTTGGCACCCATTTCGTTGATGCTGTCCTGCAAAATACCGCCCATCGCCTGATTAACCAGCTGTTGTCCGTCCGCGCGGACTTGATCAATCGCCTTATAATGGAAGGTCAGACCATCAGTTCGATGCTCGATGATACGGTTCATCTGCTCTTTCAATTGCGCATCCAGCTTGGTTAAGCGGCCACGCATGTTGCTGCTTTCACCGACCTCTTTGGCGATGATTTTATCCAGCGCCACGCGACCTTTCTCTACGCGCGCTCTGGCACCTTCGTCAATCCACGGCAGGCTGCTACGCAACGCCGCCTGATAATCTTTGGCCTGCTCACGCTGTGCGGCGTTCAGGCTGTACTGTTTACCGTTGAAGGTGACATCGCCGGTCTGGGTAATAATCAGGTCGCCGTTCTCGCCCTTCACCTGCACCGTTTGTGGGCTCAAAATCACATCGTCACGCGGGGTGACGCTGCACTGGTAATCTGCATGTGCGGCCATCGCCGTGAACGTTAGGACTGCCGCCAGCAGCGTTTTGCGCATCATATCTTTCCCTCAAGACAAATCGGGCCGGCATTTGCCGACCCTGTGCTACTTAGTCCCACCAAATATCGAAAAGTTCGCTGGTACGCACTTCTTCTAGTTTGTGCTCTTCCAGCCACTTACGCACGATTGCCTGGTGTTCTTCGGTGCATTTGCCGATTTCCTGCAGACAGATCAGACCTTCCCAGGCCAGATAGCCGCTGCCGTCAAAAGCCAGCTTGTTCGGTTCGATAACTTCATTGATAAAGTCATCAACGATTTGATCGACCTGCTCTCCAGATGTACCTTCCGGGAAACGCCATGCAACCGAAAATCCTACTTCCTGGAATTCTTCGATGTGCATCTTTTTACGCAGACGACGGCTACGGTTCTTTGCCATTATTTCACCCTCTCGAACATTAAGTCCCATACGCCGTGGCCAAGACGATGACCACGTTGTTCAAATTTGGTTACCGGGCGCGATTGTGGGCGCGGTACATAATCGTTACTCTCGGACTGGTTTTTATACCCGTCAATGGAGGACATCACTTCCAGCATATGTTCCGCATAAGCTTCCCAGTCGGTTGCCATGTGGAATACGCCGCCTAGCTTCAGCTTACTTAAGATATGCTCAGCAAACGGTACCTGAACGATACGGCGTTTATTATGACGTGCTTTATGCCACGGGTCAGGGAAAAACAGCTGAACCATAGATAAAGAATTGTCAGGAATCATTTTATGCAGGACTTCAACGGCATCATGGCACATGACGCGCAGGTTCTCGACACCCTCTTCATGGGCTGAAGCCAGACACGCACCAACGCCCGGCGAGTGAACCTCAATGCCAAGGAAATTCTGTTCCGGACGCGCTTTCGCCATTGCGACCAGCGACGCTCCCATACCAAAACCGATTTCCAGCGTGACTGGCGCATCACGGCCAAACAGTTCTGCGAAATTTACAGGCTCTTCGCTGAACTCAACGCCCATCACCGGCCAGTAGTTTTCCAGCGCGTGCTCCTGCCCTTTCGTCAGTCGCCCCTGGCGACGAACAAAACTACGAATCCGGCGCAGAGGGCGGCCGTTTTCATCAAATTCCGGTGAAATGACGTCGTTCTTCATAAAAGTTTAGTCTGCTGTGTTTGAGTTCTGAAAACGGGCATTATCCAAAGTTAGTTGCCGGATGCAAGTAAAGGAAGAAAGTGAGCAGCGGAAAGTTCCGGTTTACACCCCGTTGCCGCTGTGCTGCAATCTTGCCCCCGGCAATAATGAAACGGTAATCATGCAAGCGTCTCAATTCTCGGCTCAGGTTTTGAGCTGGTACGACAAATACGGGCGGAAAACGCTGCCCTGGCAAATTGATAAGACGCCTTACAAAGTATGGCTCTCTGAGGTAATGCTGCAACAAACTCAGGTTGCGACCGTTATCCCTTATTTTGAGCGCTTTATGGCGCGCTTCCCAACGGTAACGGATTTAGCCCATGCGCCGCTGGATGAGGTTCTGCATTTGTGGACCGGGCTGGGTTATTACGCCCGAGCGCGTAATCTGCATAAAGCCGCGCAGCAGGTTGTCACGCTGCATAGCGGTATATTTCCGCAAACTTTTGATGAGGTGGCCGCCCTACCTGGCGTCGGTCGCTCAACCGCAGGCGCGATCCTTTCCCTCTCTCTGGGTCAGCATTTTCCGATTCTCGACGGTAACGTCAAACGCGTGCTGGCTCGCTGTTATGCTGTAAACGGCTGGCCGGGTAAAAAAGAGGTCGAAAAGAAGCTGTGGGAGTTGAGCGAGCAGGTGACGCCCGCCCATGGCGTTGAACGTTTTAATCAGGCGATGATGGATTTAGGCGCCATGGTCTGTACGCGCTCAAAACCTAAATGTTCGCTGTGTCCGTTGGAAAATGGCTGTGTGGCCAGCGCCAATGCAAGCTGGGCGTTGTACCCGGGTAAAAAACCCAAGCAAACGCTGCCGGAACGAACGGGCTATTTTTTACTGATGCAGCATGATGACGAAGTGCTGCTCGCACAGCGACCGCCCAGCGGCTTATGGGGTGGTTTATACTGTTTTCCACAGTTTGACGACGAAGATGGACTGCGCAACTGGCTGGCGCAACGGCAAATTAACGCAGATAATCTGACCCAACTTAATGCGTTTCGCCATACCTTTAGCCATTTCCACTTAGACATTGTGCCTATGTGGCTTCCTGTGTCTTCATTCGGCTCATGCATGGATGAAGGCAACGCGCTCTGGTATAACTTAGCGCAACCGCCGTCGGTCGGACTGGCGGCTCCCGTGGAGCGTTTGTTACAGCAATTACGTGCCGGTACACACGTTTAACGTACCGGTCGATAGAGAGGATTTTTTATGAGCAGAACGATTTTTTGCACTTTCCTGCAACGCGAAGCAGAAGGCCAGGATTTTCAGCTGTACCCGGGCGATCTGGGGAAACGCATCTACAACGAGATTTCTAAAGAAGCATGGGCGCAATGGCAGCATAAGCAAACCATGCTGATTAACGAGAAGAAGCTCAATATGATGAACGTTGAGCATCGTAAACTGCTTGAGCAGGAGATGATCAACTTCCTGTTTGAAGGCAAAGACGTGCATATTGAAGGCTATACACCAGAGTCTTAAGAACCGTTGCCGGATGGCGCTACGCTTATCCGGCCTACGATTTAATCTGGTCCTTGCAAATAACAAACACAACACGCACTCCCGGAATGATGAAAAAATTTCTCGCGCTTGCCGTTATTGCGCCGTTGCTCATCTCCTGTTCCAGTTCGACCAAAAAAGGCGATTCCTATAACGAAGCCTGGGTCAAGGATACCAACGGTTTTGATATTCTGATGGGGCAATTTGCCCATAACATTGAGAATTTGTGGGGATTTAAGGAAGTGCTGATTGCGGGTCCAAAGGACTACGTAAAGTATACCGATCAGTATCAAACCCGCAGCCATATCAACTTTGATGACGGTACGATAACCGTCGAGACCATTGCCGGGACAGATCCCGCCGGACACCTGCGTCGGGCGATTATCAAGACATTGCTGATGGGGGATGATCCAGGTTCTATCGACCTCTATTCCGATGTCGACGACATTAAGATTTCCAAAGAGCCGTTCCTGTACGGGCAGGTGGTCGATAATACCGGCAATCCCATTCGTTGGGAGGGGCGTGCCACCAATTTCGCTGACTATCTGCTGAAAACACGCCTGAAAAGCCGCAGCAATGGTATTCGCATCATCTATAGCGTGACGATCAACCTGGTACCGAACCACCTTGATAAGCGCGCGCATAAATACGTCGGCATGGTGCGTCAGGCTTCGCGTAAGTATGGCGTCGATGAGTCGCTGATTTTGGCCATCATGCAAACCGAATCCTCATTTAACCCATATGCGGTCAGCCATGCCGATGCGCTGGGACTGATGCAGGTGGTACAGCACAGCGCCGGGAAAGATGTGTTTCGCTCGCAAGGGCGCTCCGGCACACCGAGCCGTAGCTTCCTGTTTGACCCGGCCAGCAACATTGATACCGGTACCGCCTATCTGGCTATGCTCAACAATGTCTATTTAGGCGGCATTGATAATCCAACATCCCGTCGCTACGCGGTGATCACGGCATATAACGGCGGTGCGGGCAGCGTGCTGCGCGTTTTCTCGAACGATAAAATCCAGGCCGCGAATATTATCAACAGCATGACCCCGGGGGACGTTTATCAAACGCTGACTACCCGACATCCGTCTGCTGAATCACGCCGATACCTTTACAAGGTCAATTCCGCACAAAAATCATATCGACGCCGCTAATATATCCCCTCTTCTGCCCCGGTAAACGGGGTCCGGAAGAGGGCAAAGTGTTAACTCCATCACTCTTTTGCTTTGCAATCAGAAATTGTTTGCAAATATTTGTCACAGGTAACAAAAAAAGAGGGTCCCTCGTTGATAGAATCACATCATCAAGCCCCGGCAAATGTGCCTTTTAAAACATTCATCCGCATTACGGTGTGAGGAAATTAACATGAATCTTAAGCTGCAGCTGAAAGTGCTCTCGTTTCTGCAGTTCTGCTTATGGGGTAGTTGGCTCACTACCCTCGGCTCCTATATGTTTGTCACCCTAAAATTCGATGGTGCATCCATTGGCGCAGTGTATAGCTCGCTGGGGATCGCCGCCGTGTTTATGCCTACGCTGTTAGGGATCGTGGCCGACAAATGGATCAGTGCGAAATGGGTGTACGCCATTTGTCACCTGGTCGGTGCAGCAACGCTGTTCGCCGCAGCCGAAGTCACCACCCCAGGCGCTATGTTCTTTGTGATCTTGCTTAACTCTTTGGCCTATATGCCAACGCTGGGGTTAATCAACACCATTTCTTACTATCGCCTGCAGTCAGCCGGGATGGATATCGTAACGGACTTCCCGCCAATCCGTATCTGGGGCACTATCGGCTTTATCATGGCGATGTGGGGCGTGAGCTTCTCCGGCTTCGAGCTGAGTCATATGCAGCTGTATATCGGTGCAACGCTGTCCGTTGTTTTGGCGCTGTTCACGCTGACGCTGCCGCATATTCCGGTGGCTAACCAGCAGAAAAACCAGAGCTGGTCGTCCATGCTGGGCCTGGATGCTTTCGCGCTGTTTAAAAACAAGCGCATGGCGATTTTCTTCATCTTCTCCATGATGCTGGGCGCGGAGCTGCAGATTACCAATATGTTCGGTAATACCTTCCTGCACAGCTTCGATAACAACCCGCTGTTCTCCGGTAGTTTCATCGTTGAACACGCCTCGGTGATGATGTCGATCTCGCAGATTTCCGAGACGCTGTTTATCCTGACCATCCCGTTCTTCTTGAGCCGTTACGGTATTAAGAATGTAATGCTTATCAGTATTGTGGCGTGGATGCTGCGTTTCGGCCTGTTTGCCTACGGCGATCCGACACCGTTCGGTACCGTGCTGCTGGTTCTGTCGATGATTGTTTACGGCTGCGCCTTCGACTTCTTCAACATCTCTGGCTCGGTATTCGTGGAGAAAGAAGTTCGCCCTGAAATCCGCGCCAGCGCACAGGGTATGTTCCTGATGATGACCAACGGCTTCGGTTGTATTCTGGGCGGACTGGTGAGCGGTAAAGTAGTTGAACACTATACGCTGAACGGTATTACCGACTGGCAGACCGTGTGGCTGATCTTCGCAGGTTACTCGCTGGTTCTGGCTTTTGCCTTCGTGGCGCTGTTTAAATATAAACACGTACGCGTTCCGGCAGGCACCCAAACTATCGCGCACTAACGTTTACGCAGAGAAAAGCGGGTTGCCAAAAGGTAACCCGTTTTTTTTGCGCTTACTTCACAACATATCCATACAGACGCTTAATACCGTCTGCATCCGTTTCACTGTAAACACCTTGCAGCTCCGGCGAGAAGCCCGGCAGCAGGTTAACACCCTCTTCCAGCGCCAGGAAATAACGTTGCACCGCCCCGCCCCAGATTTCGCCCGGAACCACGCACAGAACGCCTGGAGGATAAGGCAGCGCACCTTCTGCCGCAACGCGACCTGCGGCATCACAAATACGCACCAGTTCGACATCACCACGGATAAAGGCGCTGTTGGCATCCTGCGGGTTCATCGCCACGGCAGGCAAACTCTCCTGTCGGAACATCGCTTTTTGCAGATCCTTCACATCAAAGCTGACGTATAAATCGTGCATCTCCTGACACAGTTCACGCAGCGTGTAATCCCGATAGCGTACCGGATACTTGTTGAAGATGGTGGGCAGCACATCTGCCAGCGGCGTATCGTCCTCAATATGCTGCTCAAACTGCGCCAGCATCGCCACCAGTTGCGCCAGTTTCTCGGTGCTTTCTGCCGGGGTCAGCAGGAACAGAATCGAGTTAAGGTCGCATTTCTCCGGAACAATGCCGTTTTCACGCAGGTAATGCGCCAGAATCGTCGCCGGAATACCAAACTCAGTATATTGCCCGGTTTGCGCATCAATGCCCGGAGTAGTTAACAACAGCTTGCAGGGATCAACGAAGTACTGGTCGCGCGCGTAGCCGGAAAAACCATGCCATTTAGCACCCGGTTCAAAGCTAAAGAAGCGGCGTTCGCTGGCAATCACCGGCGTCGGAAAGCTTTCCCACGGCTTACCATCAACTACCGGAGGAATAAACGGCTGAATCATCTTACAGTGGGTAAGAATCGCTTTACGGGCGTCAATGCCCAGCGCTACACACTCCGCCCATAGCCGACGCCCGCTCTCGCCTTCATGGATTTTGGCGTTAACATCCAGCGCCGCAAACAGCGGGTAAAACGGACTAGTGGAAGCATGCAGCATAAATGCATTGTTCAGACGCTTATGCGGACAGAACCGCGCCTGACCGCGAATATGGTTATCCTTTTTGTGGATCTGCGAGGTTTGCGAGAATCCGGCCTGCTGTTTGTGTACCGACTGGGTGACAAAGATCCCCGGATCGTCAGCATTGAGCTCCAGTAGCAGCGGTGACCCATCGGCCATCATCGGAATAAATTGCTCGTAGCCAACCCAGGCAGAATCAAACAGGATGTAATCGCACAGGTGACCGATCTTGTCGATCACCTGCCGGGCGTTGTAGATCGTACCGTCATAGGTACCAAGCTGAATGATTGCAAGACGGAACGGACGCGGCTGGTCAGCCTTGTGCGGCGCAACGTCACGCAGTTGCTGGCGAAGATACGCCTCATCGAAGCAGTGCTCGTCAATGCCGCCAATAAAGCCAAACGGATTACGCGCCGCTTCCAGATAAATCGGCGTCGCGCCCGCCTGGATCAGCGCACCGTGGTGGTTCGACTTATGGTTGTTGCGGTCAAACAGCACCAGATCGCCGCGCGTCAGCAGCGCATTGGTCACCACTTTATTCGCCGCAGAGGTCCCGTTCAGCACAAAGTAGGTTTTATCCGCGTGGAAAACTTTCGCAGCAAATTTCTGCGCATGTTTCGCTGATCCCTCATGAATCAGCAGATCGCCCAGCTTAACGTCAGCGTTGCACATATCCGCGCGGAACAGGTTCTCGCCAAAGAACTCATAGAAATGTCTGCCCGCCGGATGCTTCTTAAAAAACTCACCGTGCTGGTGTCCCGGGCAGGCAAACGTGCTGTTCCCCATTTCGACATACTGGGTAAGCGTGTCATAGAACGGCGGCAGCAACTCTTCCTCATACTGACAGGCAGCAGACTCCAGCTCCAGCCAGTCCTGAGCCTGACCGCAAATCACCGCGTTAACGCCCGCAGGTACATCGGCATCAGACTCTGCGAACAAAAACACCGGTATATGAAAACCAGTGCGTTTCAGCAAAGCCAGAATCCCACTGCGGCTGTCCGCAACGGTAATGACGACTGCCGCGACGTCAGTAAAATCGGTGCTGTCCAGCGCAACCACCTGGCGATGGCTGGAAAGACGAGAAGCCAGTTCACAACTGGCGGCAATTTTCATTGATTTCATAAGCGCAATAACCCGTTTCGGGAAAATCAAAAGTCCCGGGCAAAGCCGCATTGCTTTGCCCACGAAATGACGGGTCAAACTGGTTACCAGCCCCGACCGCCAGACATCAGTAAAAGCAGATAGCCTCTGATCTTACTGTTATCCTGCAGTGAGCGTACGCTGCCCTCACCGCATGGTGAGAGCATGAAGATAAGTCGCAGGAAGGGGCGAACGTCGCGCAAAAAGGCGATGTTGAAGGCGATGTAGGGGGAGTAATATCATCCCAGGCAGCCCCATTCAGACAGGAGAAAATTCGCGCAATCATGGCACCTTTCACCTACTGGCGCAAGATAAAATCCTGTGCTTGAACCTCACAGATAAACAAGCATTTCGTCTGACAATAGCGGCATAATAATGCAATCTGAAACATAATTTCACCCAAACAGTTGCCTTTAACATCAAGACGATAATGGGTATGCAGGAGCAAACGTGGTAATCGGACCCTTTATTAATGCCAGCGCCATTTTATTAGGCGGTGTTCTCGGCGCGCTGCTCAGTCAGCACTTATCCGAACGTATTCGGATCTCAATGACCTCAATATTCGGGTTGTGCTCGTTGGGAATTGGTATCTTGTTGGTTATCAAATGCGTTAACTTGCCGGTGATGGTTCTGGCGACACTGATCGGTGCATTAATTGGCGAATTCTGCCATCTGGAAAAAGGAATCAATGCCGCGGTTGCCAAAGCGCAACAGCTTTTCACCAAATCGGATGTCAATGCAACACACGAATCCTTTATCCAAAGCTATGTGGCGATCATCGTGCTGTTTTGCGCCAGCGGGACCGGGATATTCGGGGCGATCCATGAAGGGATGACCGGCGATCCTAATATTTTAATCGCCAAGTCATTTCTCGATTTCTTCACCGCTATTATCTTCGCCTGCTCGCTAGGGATCGCCGTGTCTGCCATTTTCATACCGATGCTGGCAATTCAGTTGACGCTTGCCACCTGTGCAGCTCTGATTTTACCGCTGACAACCCCTGCTATGATGGCCGATTTCAGCGCTGTAGGCGGACTGTTGCTACTTGCAACCGGTTTGCGGATTTGCGGCATCAAAATGTTTGCGGTGGTGAATATGCTTCCTGCCCTTCTACTGGCAATGCCGCTTTCCGCAGCGTGGACGGCTTTTTTTGCCTGAGAATGCGTGCAATAGCAACAATGTGGTGATAGATTGTGCAGTCTGCATTGATTTGAAGAAATTTCGTTGACGAAACGAAGTGAATCGGGTTTAATGCGCCTCGTTGCCCGGATAGCTCAGTCGGTAGAGCAGGGGATTGAAAATCCCCGTGTCCTTGGTTCGATTCCGAGTCCGGGCACCACTATTTAGAAGAACCCGCCTATGGCGGGTTTTTTGCTTTTGGTGAATAGTCACTATTCTCTCTTCACCGAACTTTGTTTCAACAGCGCATAACGATTAAGAAGCTGATTAATCCGCATATCGAGTTGCTGATACAAAGCGGGTGATACCCTCCCCTGCATTTTGAATTCTTCATCTATTTGACGTAATAACTCTTCTGTCGGCGGCGTTTGGTCAAGCTGACGACGGATAGTGAAAATGGCTGATTTCAGCTCCGAACCCGTCAGATATTTACCTTTGTGTTCATCAAGCGAATTTAGCTGGGCAGTTAATGCCTCCAGCCCCTGCTGGGCATGATGCCAGTTTTGCAGTGCGCTTTCCGGCAACGCTTCCGTGGTTAACTGTTTTTGTAATCCGTTTGTGAATTCCGTAGTCAGCGATTCTTCCGGCCACAGGGTGGCTAGCTGCTGCGCTAATGATGCGGCATACTCCCTCGACCACAGAGGTGACAGGCGGGATATAACATCCAATTGCCCTTGCGCAGCGACGAAAAATTCCTGTTTCCGCTCCCCCAAATCTGAGGATTGCTTCAACGTGGATAATTGTTCAGGCGTCAACACCTGGGGCAATGGCCTGATCATTTCATATTCATCAGCTCGCATATGCGTAATACCGAGAAAAGCGCCTGTACTCACTACCGCAGTCACCATGACACCGATGGCAAACCCTAACCACATCCGTCGGGTTCCGTGATCGGTTTGAGTAGCAAATACCGCTGTGCTTGATTGCCCGGACGACGCGGGTTCATTCACCACAAAGATCAGCTGGGGCAAAGCGATCTCAGCGTTATTGGCTGAGCCAGAAGCCGGTATCATCACAACGGCTGAGCCCGAATCCGCCTCTGACTTCTCAAGGCGTAAAGCGGCATTATGCATCCAGGTAACGACAACCTCCAGTTTACTCAGCGCTTTCAGTTCAAGCCGTTGCAGCACTTCGCAGGCATGTTTTAAACGCTGTTCAATCCGATAAACCACTGATAAATCAGCATATGACAGCGTTAGCGTACGCAATTCTTGCTGTAAACGGGCTGACAGCCATGTCAGAATTTCAACGCGAGCATGGGTTTGCTGCGGCCATATGGCACTCCAGTGATGCGTCAGTAACGCCTCCAGAAGCTCGGCACCTTCGGCAAGTCCCAGCAGCCCGGCATTACGCATTCTACTGACGGTATACCAGGCCAGGGTTTGCAATTCGACGCCGTTATGGCGAAACAAAGTCAGGCTTAACTGTTCAACCTTTTGCCAGTCAACGTCCGGGCGCGCGGGATGAGTCAGCTTGCTGATTTCATCGCGTAGTTGCCCGAACTCCGTGAAAGCACGCGGGTCGCCACCGGTGCTGATGCGATTCGTCTCCATATCAGTACGCTCCTGTCTCAAGCCAACCCTGTTTTTTCAGGTGGCGGATGAGCACCCGTCCCTCGGGGGTAAAATCAGTGCCATAACGAACAACGCCAAGGTCCTGAAGTTCGGCATCGATGGAGTAGCGTAAATGCCCTGGCGTTTCCTGCTCCTGCATTGTGACCTGAATACTTTTCAGTCGCGGTTCATACTTCAACAAAACCTGAGAAAGCGTACTGATAAGTTGATGTGCCGTTCCCGGCATACCCTGGAGGATTTTGGTCATATCCGGCAGACCGTAGTCGGGTAAATGTTTAAGGCTACCGGCGCGCGTATTCAAAATGCGCTGCATATTATCCAAAACGGATAAGATGACCTGCGTGTTTTCACCAACTGCATGCAAAGGCAAACCACCGGAGAAATTACCCAACAAGATGTCATAAAGAGAAGGTCGTTTAATCATTACTCGTCCTCCGGCTTCAGGAGAACCAGAGCCTGAGAATTTAATTCAATCACTCGCGCTTTATCAGAATCGAGATCTTCTCGACGTATTACCACGCGCCATGAATCTTCAGACTGTTCGGGAGAAATAAACATTCCCGCCACGGCAACATACTGCGTTTCCTTTTCGAGTGGAATATCGATAGTTACGCTTTCACCAGGACGAACCCAAACATCTTTCTGAGCCAGTAAATCCGCTTTTACCACCGTGCTGTCTTGCGCAAATAAAGACTGATAATTCGCTGAGTCAAATGCTTTACGATCGTTGAGTTGGTAAATACGTACGACCGTTGAAAGCGCGATGCCCTGCGCATTTTTATTAGCGGCTTCTCTGGCGCAAAGATCCAAATGCAGCGTTTTAATTTCCTTATAAAAAATTGACTTCGTTAATGACACCGTGCCTTCAGATACTTTTTGTGTCAGACCACACCCTGTGATCAGGCTGGTCATGCCGGTTATTACGACAAAATTAATAGCGATAATCGCCAGCCTCATCGGCTTCCCTCCGCTGATCGTGTTGGCTAAGGCTCTGCCAAAGCCCAAGTTTAATGGTGATAAGTTGGTTCAGAGCTTTCGGGTTATTCAGACGCATAACAGCCGTGCGACCGAGCTGTACTGCATGTTCGCTTTTATTACTGGTAAGTTGAGCATCCGGAAGCACCGAGCGAGGAATACGTAATTGCAGCCTCGCATTCACTCTGGCACCTAAATAAACGTGCAGGAGCGCGAGAAAATCATGGTAAAGCTGACCGCCGGGTAACCAGTCGCAAACCCCATCAGGAACCTCCGTGGTTAGCGTAATGAGCACCTGACTGTTAATATCTACAGCGCTATGTCCCATCACCGGACGAGAATGAAGGCTAACGGGGTGCCGCGCACTCATTTTTAACGCCTTATCCAGCAGGACGAAGCGTTTATCATGTGGCGTCACGGTGATATTTGTTGTTGGCGATAATAAAGATACCAGCGCGGATATTCCTTCTGCCGTACGCGTTGGCATTCTCATTACTCCTAACAGCGCCAAAAAACGCGATAACGGGGCTTGCGTTTGCGTGGCGCATCCCTGAATGCCGAGCCCAGTCAGCCCCAGTAAATATTGTGAAGTCTCATCTGTACCGCCAGGGCGAAAAGTCGCTGGATAGCTGTATTTACGCCAGATTCGATAAAACTGCGTAATTAAGCGATGGTTGAAAATATCCAGAAACTCAGCGGCAACGTCCGAGCCTTCCTGACGCTGGGCAATATCATCCTGATAGGTTGTCGGCAGCGGCGATTCCACGCCATACAACCCCATAAATGTGACACTGACCGTTGGTGGCAGTGTGGGTTTTTGCGGATCATATTCTGTACTTTTTAGCTCCCCCGCCGGGAACCCCATCCCCGGATGAGGACGAAAACGAATAGCATCAAAGCGCGGACTTTGTTGGCTTCCTGGAGCTGGCGCTTGCGGATTCCACTGTTCCAGCAGTTGGCAAAAACGATAAAAATTGGTACGAGGCAGGTTATCGCCAAGGCTATTTAGCAACCAGGCAGTCGCTGATTGTGATTCTCTTTCCATCGCAAGCTTTTCCCTGCCGGCTGGATAATTAACGTAAGCTGATTAAACAAATGAATATCCGCATACAATGCAAAAAAGCGGTTAAGCATTTCACCAAACAGATGAATGTCGCCCTCACCTGTAAATCCGTTCTCATCAAGCGTTATTTCGATATCTACTCCACGAAGTAAAAATCCTTTTTCAAAGCGTTGTATTTCATGCTGCTGAACATCCATGATCGCATCCAGACGACGATAATTCAGCTCATCATCCTGCCAGTTATAGAGAGATAATGTTCCTTTGAGCACTTCTGCGCTGGCCATCATATTCAGAAAGCTGGACCCGAGGTGGCTTAAGACGCGCCAGTGAAAACGATCCTCGGCGGGAGGATAAGCCGGTAGCGTCGGTTTACACAGATTACGCACGGCAAGCGGCGTCTGGAGGATCTGCTCGCAACGATTAAGCAATGAACTCTGCAAAGCTCGCCTGGGTAGCTGACCGTTTGTTCCGGTCACTTTCAATGAGACGGTTTCATACTCAGCAAGACGATCCCGCTCCCAGGCGTCACCGCCGAGGATCAGCCAGGTGTCATACAATCCTGAGACGCCGCGCCTGACGCGTGTATGGTAGTAACGTTCGGGGGCATTACGGCGCATCATGCCTCCCTTGTGGCGAAAGCTGGTGAATGGGGCATAAACGGCATTACGCGCGCGCTGCGAACCAGAAACCGCATCCACCGAATAAATTTCCATGTGGCCATCCTGCAATCTGCGCGGACGCAGCAAATATTCGCTTTCCAGTCCATTAACCACCAGCGGATCGGCTTCCAGAGTGAAGAGATTAATAACTGGAACGCAGTGCAGACGTATATTTTCGCTACCCACGGGAAGCTCAGAATTCCACTGTTGAGTCAGTACCGCTTCGATTTCAAAGCAGTCGATGCCCGCAGGAAAGGTTATTTTTTCCAGACCGTTAAGATGGACAAACATAAATTTTTCGCGGAACGTAAAATACTCAAGCAATAATTGCCAGCCGCCAAACGCCGTATCGCCTTTTGGCCACAAACTGTCTTCATCGGCAAATCCGCCCGGGGAAAAGTAACCCTCCAGTCGAATACGTTCTACGCTGTTGGGGAGTCTCAAATAAAGAGAGGCCAGACGCTTTGTCAATGCAAGGTGCAGTGCGTGGGTCACCGGCGCGTCACCGCTCAGGTAAAGGCTGAGACGCGTCAGTTCGGTTTGCGACCAGTCCATCTGTGGATTGCACTTTATTCGCATACGGATGACTGAGCGTCCGTCAGGTTCAGCATCGATATTCACCGCCGTAACAGACAGTGGGCTGAGCGTGACGGGCTGGGTAGTACGATACTGACATACCGTTTTTTTAGGGCCAACGGGCTGGGACAATACGCCAAACCCCGCATTAATCCGCTCGCTCATTTTCAGCACGTCAGTATCAGGTAAAAGCTCGACAATGCTTAAGGAGGGAATGGTACGTAAATAATGTGGCCACAGCAGACTCATCAACCCTTCGGTAAATTCAGGAAGATGATCGTCTATTTTGGCGCGCAACCGCCCCATAGAAAATGCAAAACCTTCGAACAGCCGCTCCACATAGGGATCGGGGATACCGGCTTTGTCCAGATCCAACATAGCGGCACGATCCGGATGCGCCTGCGCAAACTCTTTTGCCGCTTCCCTTAAATAACGCATTTCCGCGTCATAATAACGCAGAGTTAAATCTTCCATTTTACAGTTCGCTTATTTTGTTTTTGCTTTAGCCGCATAAAACGGCGGCTCTGGCGGGATCAATGGCGACCAGCCCAGACAACAGTGACTCCATCTCTGACGCCAGACGCGCTTTGTCGCTTTCACTGCGATTGGCTTTCAAACGCAGAAGCTTTAGCCGCCGCGCTTTAACTTCAAACAGCAGTTCAGGCTCCCATTGTTTGAGAGTGAGAGAGTGCGCTGTGGTATTCAATTCACCAAGCAAATGCAGCGCGAGATCGTTGCGCCCACACTGTTCCGTCAGACGGGCCATCAACAGCTGGCGTAACCAACGCTGTCGACGTGAAATAATACCAGGGCGTGCCTGAAGCCAGGCGAGCGCTGCTTCAACGCCTTCGCTGTCCGCCAGCGTCAGGGCCTCGCTTTCAAGCAGCAGGATATCGTCATCCTTCCCGACGGTAGCCGCCGCGATTTTATCGGCCTGCCAGTCGCTTTCCTGCAACACGTCACGGGCAATCCATTCACGCGTGACGTCATCGGCAAAGGGCGTTCCGTCATTAAATGCCAGCGTTTCCAGACCCGGCATCCGATGCAACAACATTTTCAGATCGCTGATGATAATGGCGGCATGTTTATCCCATGGCGATCCCGCCCTGGTTAACGCCTGATGAAGATACCACTGCACGTCCAGCCAGAAATGATTTACCCCCTCAACAAATAAGCTGTCAGTTAGCTCAATCAGTTCAGTCCAGCTTTGCTGCAAATACAGACGCTTGAGCTGAGCGCGGTAATCACTTTTAGGTGGTACCAGGCGTGTACGCCCTGCGCCATCTGGCGGTGGAAGCTGGCTAACCGTATCGAGCCGCACGCTTTTCATCAAATGATGCGCCGCCAGCCAGCCGTCCGGCTGATCGCTCAGGTATTTCGCCAGCACCCGTGCCTGCTCCAGCAGCTCACGACCAGAGGCAATACTTTTTAGAACGGGAGTTTCTGCGCTGTACCGACCGGCTTGCGGACTGACATTTTGTGGAACCAGCGCCTGAGCGCCGCCAGACTGTGCCAGACGATTCTCCAGCGCGCTATACAGCGCCCCAAGCCCGGGACGAATACTCTCCTCTCGCTGACTAAACTGTTGCTCCAGCAGCATCAGCGCACCGGCGATCCGCTGCGCGTCAGGTCGTGAAACTTCGGGGAAACGTGCCAGACTATCCAGCATCCGCCCGCCGGCCAGCCATTCCAGGGCGGCCTTATGGCTATTGGCTCTTAGGGGATGGAGAGAATTGCCATACTGCTGCATCAGGCCAGCCAGCAAAATCAGACCATCCGCCAGGCCAGACTCGCCATCCTGATGCAAACGCGCCCAAGTGTAGTAGGTGACAACACGGACATCCTTACAGGTGTGGATCAGCAGTTTTTCCGCAAGCTCAACGATGAGATCCGTTTGTGCGCCAGAAAGTTTATTCACCTCCTCTCGCATGCGCTGAAAATCATCGTCATAACCGGGATCTTCCCCGCCCGGGTTGGCTGCGGAAACGGGCAATAACCAGTTTTGCCACAACGCTATTTGCGTTTGCGCCTGTTCCATCAGCTGCTGTTGTTCATCTGGCGAAGCCGTGCTGGCGGCCAGTAGACGTTGCAGAGCGCTCATTCTTCTTCCTCAGAGGGGGACTGGCTGACAACAAAAATGGTTTCTGGTAGTTCGAAATCGCGGAGTTTCAGTAACGCGAGCGGGCCTTCACCGGCCTCCGTTCGCAGGGTGTAGTTCAGCGGCAATCCATCCTGCGCAGTCCAGCGCAGGTTAAAACCGCTGCTCACGCCGGCGTTATCGCTGATCTCCGCTTTCTCAAGCAGTCTTATCCAGCCCCAGGTGCCGGGGTTATCTGAGTAGATTCGGGTTCCCGTATTCGTACTCACCCAGCTTAGGGTGGCCCCTGACGCTGACGTATCGGCTGGCCAGACAAGGTTTTTCCAGGTTGGCATCTGATTAACGTAGGTGAGTTTTTGCCCATCCAGTACGAGATCGGTTTGCATCACATCCCGCGCCGTTCCAGGGCGCAGTTCAAAACGCATCCCAGCTTGTCCACGAATAAATGCGACATCCGCAATCTGACTGAGCTGGTCCATCGCCTTAAGGAACGCCGGATTAAACTCCAGCCCCTGCGCATTCACAGTGTCGGCAACCCAGTGACTTCCCTGTTTATGCAATACGCCGCTTAAATGACTTTCGAGAAAATGCGGGATCCGGCCATTATCGCTTCGCAGATATTGCGCCAGCAGCGGCAGAGAAGCCTCGCTACCGACATCGCGAAACGGATAACGTCCGCCGAATGCGCTGTTCCAGTCATTCACAATCAGCGCCTTCCATTGCGCATTCAGGCCCGCCGCGGTTGGTTGCAACACCTGCTGCCATGACTGCTCCAGCGGCTGAACAAACATACTTTGACCAAATCCACTCCATGCCTGGCCTAAGCTTGCCGCTACCAGATTGCCATAGTCACGCGTGGTGGTGAGATCGACGGTTTTGCCCTGAAACACCGTTTGCGCCAGGGCCTGACTCATTCCCTGCGGATCGGCAGCGTTAGTAATCTGCTGGAGTTTCAGCCTGACCTGCGTTACCCGGGTCAGGTAGGTTTGCAAACTCAGATGGCTGATATCCTGCCCGCCCGATTGTTCATCCATCAATGCCAGGATTGGCGAGAAGGTACTCGCCATAGGGCCTTCTTCCCGCGCATGCTGGTCAATCGTCTGATTTTCTTTGGTGTTAAACAGATCCTTTGCCGACTTCACCAGTGAGTCCGACAGCGCTTCTCCGGTTAACCCTGTGCGTCCCTGAACGGCGAGCGTATTCATTAGCGCAACCAGAGGAGACTGACGGATATCTGCAATCAACGTGAGCTGATCGATGGCATCACTCAGCGTTTGGGTGCGCTGCCAGCGAATACTGTTGAGAAAATCCAGCCAGCTGTCGGCAAAATCCGTGAAGTAACGCTCGCTAAGACGCGCCTTTAAGGCCTGTGGAGAGAGAGGGTCGCTTGCAGAATGCGTATCATCTCCCAGTACCTGATCCATTTCTTCCCGGCGGTTGTTTACGATTTTCTCTATGGCGGGCAAAACCTCCTCTTCCCAGGCTTTGCGGGTATACACCCCAGCAACCGAATTCCGGGTATAAAATACGTGATCTGCCCGGGTATCGCCGGTCATGTCTTCCAGACGAAGATCGGTGTAATGCGGCGTTACCTGTTCAATGATTTTCTGATACAGAGCGGCTTCGCCATTGCGGATCCCCATCTGACGAATTAACAGCGTTCGCACCTGGTTAATAAGATTTTTATCCGCTGTTATTTTCCATTCAGGATGCGCCTGAAGGTTTTCGCCCCAGAACTGCCAAAGCCCAGGCCCAACGCCCTGCCATGATGCGCGCGAAATACCCGCTCTCTCCGGCCAGTCTTGCATCAGCGCCTGACTAAAAAATGATGCATCCATCTGCTCAGGCCGGGAGAGCATCAGATACATTTTCAGCTGGTTGTAGGCGATCTTTGCCCGAGCGACAAACTGCGGACTGTCTGGAGCCAGTCGGGTTAACGCCGTTAATTCCTGAGTGAGATGTTGCGCGGCTTCATCACGCAGGAGCGGAATAGCGATACGCGTATAACGTGGCAATAGCGCATCCAACAGAGCATCATTTTGGCTTAAGCCGAAGCGGTAGTACCACGGCGCCCCATTCAGCTGACGCCAGCGAAGCATGCCTGGGGTTTGCTGAAGCGCGGACAGCGCCGTAAGACGCTCGGCGAGCGGTTCATCCGCACCACCTGCCTGTCTCGCCTGATCCAGACTTTCGCCGATCAGATTGCGATTCGCCAGGAAAGATATCACCATTCCCGCGCCCCATAGCAGCATCAAACCAGCGGTACCGACTGCCAGCACTCGCATCCCTGAACGGCCTGTGCGCTGTGCCTTTAGCTCAGCAGGTAACGCAGGGAGCGAATCAAGCAGCGCGCGCCAGCGCTCATCACGCGCCCAGGCATGCGCCACGCGCGGTGAAGTACTTTCCACATGCTGACTCAAGATGACCGCCGCCAGCGGCAGAGGCCGATGCAGGCTGAAAAAAGTGGCTAACGCGTCGCTGATGGCTTCTGCGTTTTGCGTGAGCGCATTCGCCATTTTCAGTAAGAAGTTACTGTGGATATTGCGCGTAACCTGCTGCGAACCCTGTTCCGCCAACTGCATGACCAGCGCGGCCAGCTGCGAACGACATAACGCCGTTGTACATCCAGCAGGGAATAAACACGTCGCAGACTGGGCCATCGCGGCATTCAGAACGGATTGTGCGCCATGCAGCGACCAAAGGTATAACGGCACTCGCCAGCGAAGCGTGGTAAAAACAGCCTGAAGATGGCGGGCAGCATTATCTATTTGTTCTGCGGTTAAAGAGACAACAGGTGCCGATTGAACCAATGAATCCTGGTGCTGAAAAGTGGGGGTTACCCATACAATCCCATCCAGCGGGCGCCGATGCAGCTTGCGTATCGCATCAAACAACGAAACATCTGGCGGTTCAGTGAGCGTACCTCCCCAGATTAACACCACGCCATCCCCTTCAACCCAGCGCAGAGAGGTGAGTTTTGGTACCAGTAGCTCAACCTGAATGACATCCCCCATCACCAGCAGAATACGGGTTTTGGCGCGCCAGCAATGGCCGTAACTCTGACGAAGATATGTGAGTACATGATTTAAAATTTCAGCACGACTATTTTTAATATCTTTCTTTGATTTATTTCCTGAAATACCAAAACCAGATAACAGATTAAAACGCTGAAAGTAACTTTTTGAAATAATTATTTGCCATAAACGAACAATTGCATCATCAAAAAGTAATATTGTGATACATACGCCAGCAATTGCCAGTGACGCATTTTGTTTTTTCTCCATAGTCGGAATATGAATCAATGGGTTTTCTACCCAGATGAAAAATCCCCCTATAATTATTATCAGCATAACAATAAACCATGTACTTACACGCTTATTATTTTTCACATCATCCTCCTTCATCAAGGTTATACCGGATGAACAATAAGCATATGAGTGGTTTTATCATTAATTAATAGCCATTGTGCCATATTTGATTTAGCCGCATGTTCATTAGCACAAATTAAAATGACATTTCCTACTACAGAATTCAGCCTGCCAAATGTATCATCCAACACGAAATCTCCTTTTTTCGATAACATATATCCAGATTGTTCCATTGACTGGAGTACCAGCGCCAGTGTTTCGCTTTGTATCTGGCTACGCCAAAAAAACCACGGGAGATCTGTCGTAATATTTCCCCATAACGTCACGGTTGTTACTGATTCCACAGCCTCGTCCATAACTACCGGACGATGTATCCATGACTGCGGTGTTACATGATGGTGAGTTAACCAATCAGGTGAGGCCAACAATATAGCAGATACCGATTCAACCTGCTGGTCTCGTGGTTCAAGGAACAAATTAATCTCAATAGAAATAATTAATATCGCCTCCTGACAATCCAGACAGTTATCAATCCACATTATACCGTCACTTTCTGTACAGATAGTCAGATTTTGGTCATCAAAAGATAATGAACAGACCCGACGCCAAACGGTATTAATCGTTTCATTCTTGAGCGTGCCATCGTGTTGAATACGGACATGGAGGTTTCCAGAAAATTTCTCTAATTCAGGTTGTAACTGTCGGATAATATCCGTCAGTAATTGTTCCATGCGTAGCAGATAACCGTCCTCACTCATATTGGTAAGTTGTAGGGAGATTAGTGCAGTACTTAACATCCTCTGGTATTGAGGGTAAAAAAATGGTTGAAGTTCACTCCCCCCTTGTAAAAGCGCTGCTGCCAGTTTATTTCTGGCGACTGGAGTAATATATGCTGTTGCCAACACCCCCATAGCCAATTTTCCTAAAGCAACCTGCTCATCGTATTGCTGCTGGTGTAAATGATTCCACCAAATGACACGATCGCGTTCATTTTCATAACGTCGCAATTGAAAAATATAACCCATAAAACCAATTAAAAAAGGAATAAAAAAAGAGCAAAACCAAAACCAGATTGTATGTGTAGGTTCATTTTCACGCCAAAATGAGAATACTAATATTGCTCCCAAAAAAACACAGAGAAGTATAGTAGTTAACCAACGAAATTTATCTGGGGGGACTGGTAATTCGGCTTTCTCAGGGATCTTTTTAAGATCGATTGGCATATATTACAGCCTTCCAGCAATAGGTAATGAGGAAATCAATGTACAACCGCATCCACAACGGTGGCCATGGAGAGCGATAGGCTTACCATTAATTCTGGAACCGAAATCTCCTTCAATTATAATTGTTTCGCCATGTATTGGGCAGAAAACTTTATCCAGCATACAAGAAACCGGCAATCCCATAAAAATAACGCCAGAACTCCCTTCAAGGACAATACCGCCATGAGTCGTTTTATCTGAAAGACGAATAACACCAAGCATATTTTACCCTCTTTATTTTGAACAAAACTATCCGATATCAACTGATAACATCTTCCATATACTCTCTTCCTGGATCATGACAATAGTAATATCGAATACATTACCATCGTTAAATTTAACACTTCCTGAAAGTACACCTCTGTTACCTTCAACGGAGATATTATTAAAACTATAATCCTCTATATTTTCAAATTTATAAGATTTCATTGCCAACTTAAAATCTTCACTTGTGATTTTCTCGCGCATCTCACTCGCAGTTTGTGCATAGGCTAAGATATAGGAATTGTCACGTAACAAATCTATTTCCGCTCTTGCTGCCTCCTTAACGCCGGTCGTCATAAAAAATATGAAGGAAACAATAGATATTGTAAGAATAGCGACAAATGCCAGACAGACAAAAACCTTCCATTTTGCTGATCTCTTCGCTCCAGCAGAAAAAGTTGATTTTACACGCCAGCCGGATTCTTTTACGACATTAAAAAGAGGAGCGGTAACACTGGATGATTCAAAATCGTAACTGTATATCTTTCCTACCTTGCCATTTTCTTTTAATCCCCAGGCACCTCCTAATTTGAATTCTTTTCTTCTCCCTAACTGAAATTCCTTTTTAAAACCAATTCTTTCTGGCCCAACTTCCCATTCAGCACTGGTTGATTTCTCCTGATAACCCACCTGTTTACCAACATCATCAAACACCAGTCGAATCTGAAAACTTTCTTTTAAACCTCCGGCATCATAGATATTTGACCAGTTAGCATCGACATAATTATAAATAACAATAAGGTCATCACTATCCTCCTGTATTGTAAATGGAATATCTTGACATTCATTTAAATCCAACAATCGTTTTTTTAAGGAAATTAGGGTACAAGACCCCGTTGATGATGTAGACATATTTTGAGGCATAATTCTCTCTTCTCAATTAATAAATAACAGTAAACGTTTATTTCACCGCCTCCGCAGCGTTCACCGTACAGCGTACGGTGGTGCCATCGGGAAAATAGTTATCCTTGATGGCATAGCCGCGAAAAAAGGTCAGGCCCACATCAAACCCGGGAGAAGGATTGTCACCTCCGCGGCGGACCTTCATATATTGCCCATTATCGTCATCCAGGATGACGCCCTTCTCCGGACCCTGCGGATCCTGGCGCGGAGATGTCGCGTAATAGTCCGGGTCATACCAGTCGCTCACCCACTCGTAGCCGTTCTCTGCCATGCCGTACAGCCCGCCGGGGGTCGGCGGATAGCGATCGACGGCATAACGCACGAAGGAACTTTCCACGCCAGTGGCCTCTTCCGTAGCCTGCCGGTCCTCGCTGGTGGCGTAGTTTTCACCGCGCCCGGTTTTCTCATCTTCACGCCAGTCGCCGTCATCCGTTGCCACCAGAATATACTGGCCCCGGTCACGCGCCGCATACTCCCACTGCGCTTCCGTCGGCAGGGAAAACGGCAGCCCCGTCTCCTTTTTCAGCCAGCGGCAGTAATTCTCGGCCTCTGTCCATGACACCACCGCCGGACTGTTTTTAAAATGGGTCATGGCCGCCAGCGTTTTATTATCGAATTGATCTTTGTAACGTAACTCCGGTAATCCCGCCATTTTCAGGTAAAAGGCGTAATCCTCATGGGTCACCTTGAAACGACCGATGGAATAGCTGCTCAGCGTCACTTCATGCACGGGTTTGGTATCTTTTTCCG